>CAMVKI010000055.1 GCA_947168005.1 uncultured Clostridia bacterium | reverse complement strand
CTGGCCCCGGCCAACAAGGTGGGCGTGGTGGACGCCGACTACCGGGGCGAGTGGTGGATCCCCCTCCACAACCACGGCAGTGAGCCCCGGACCGTCCAGCCCGGCGAGCGCATCGCCCAACTGGTCATCGTGCCCTGCCTGACCGCCTCGTTCTTTGAGGTGGACACCCTGGACGAAACGGCCCGCGGCGCGGGCGGGTTTGGGTCCACCGGTACAAATTGAGAACTGAGAATGTAGAATTGAGAATTATCGGAGTTTTTCAGATTGTAATCTGAAAAACACATTCAATTCTCAACTCTCAATTCTCAATTCAAATGGAGGTTCCCATGTTTTTACCGATTTCCAAACGTGATATGAAGGCCCGGGGCTGGGACCAGTGCGACTTCGTCTACGTGATCGGCGACGCCTACGTGGACCACCCCTCCTTCGGCCACGCCATCATCTCCCGGGTGCTGGAGCACGCGGGCTATAAGGTCGGTATCATCTCCCAGCCCGACTGGAAGGACCCGGCCTCCATCGACCTGCTGGGCCGGCCCCGGCTGGGCTTTTTGGTCATGGGCGGGAACATGGACTCCATGGTGAACCACTACTCCGTCTTCAAGCACCACCGGAAAACCGACGCCTACACCCCCGGCGGGGTCACGGGCAAGCGGCCCGACTACGCCACGGTGGTCTACTGCAACCTGATCCGCCAGACCTACAAGGACATTCCCATCATCATCGGCGGCATGGAGGCCAGCCTGCGCCGTCTGGCCCACTACGACTACTGGTCCGACAAGATGAAGCGCTCCATCCTCCTGGACTCCCAGGCGGACCTGCTGCTCTACGGCATGGGGGAGCGCTCCATCGTGGAGCTGGCCGACGCCCTGAACGCCGGGCTCTCGGTCCACGATCTCAGCTTCCTGGACGGCACCGTCTACCGCTCCAAAACCACCGACCAGGTGGTGGACGGGATCACCCTGCCGGACTGGGAGACGGTGAAGGCCGACAAGGCCGCCTACGCCCGCTCCTTCTACACCCAGTACCGCAACACGGACCCCTTCACGGCGAAGCCCCTCATCGAGCCCTACGGGAAGGAATACGTGATCCAGAACCCGCCCCAGAAGCCGCTGACGGAAGCGGAGATGGACGAGACCTACGATCTGCCCTACGAAAACACCTACCACCCCAGCTATGAGAAGCTCGGCGGCGTCCCGGCGATCAAGGAGATCAAATTCTCCCTGAGCTCCAACCGGGGCTGCTTCGGGGGCTGCTCCTTCTGCGCCATCACCTTCCACCAGGGCCGCATCATCCAGACCCGCAGCCACGACTCCATCCTCCGGGAGGCCGAGCGCATGACGAAGGACCCGGAGTTCAAGGGCTACATCCACGACGTGGGCGGCCCCACGGCCAACTTCCGCCTCCCCGCCTGCGAAAAGCAGCTCAGCAAGGGCGTCTGCGCCGGCAAGCAGTGCCTCTTCCCCCGGCCCTGCCGGAACCTCCGTGCGGACCACTCGGACTACGTGGCGCTGCTGCGGAAGCTCCGGGCCCTACCCGGGGTCAAGAAGGTCTTTATCCGCAGCGGCATCCGCTTCGATTACCTGCTGGCGGACAAGGACGACACCTTCTTCCGGGAGCTGGTGAAGTACCACGTCTCGGGCCAGCTCCGGGTGGCTCCGGAGCACGTTTCGGATCACGTCCTGGACCTGATGGGCAAGCCCCGGAACGCGGTCTACGAGCGCTTTGTGGAGAAGTACAAGCGCCTCTGCGAAAAAATGCACCTGGACCAGTACGTGGTCCCCTATCTGATGTCCTCCCACCCCGGTTCCCGGCTGGAGGACGCCGTGCTCCTCGCCGAGCACGTCCGGGACATGGGCTACATGCCCGAGCAGGTCCAGGACTTCTACCCCACCCCCTCCACCATCTCCACGGTGATGTACTACACCGGCCTGGATCCCCGGACCATGCAGCCGGTCTACGTGGCGAAGGACCCCCACGAAAAGGCCATGCAGCGGGCCCTGATCCAGTACCGGGACCCCAAAAACTACGCCCTGGTCCACGAGGCGTTGATCCGCTGCCACCGGGAGGACCTGATCGGAACAGGACCGAAATGCCTGATCCGCCCCAAAAAGAAAACCGCCTCGAAGCAGGGAAAAAGGTAACGATTCAGTCGCGCCGCTCCGTAGGGAAGGCTCATGCCCCGCCTTAGGGCGGGGACGAGCCTTCCGATCGCCCGGAGGGCGATCTCGATGAGCATCTGCGGCTCGTTCTCCGCCTACGGCGGAGCGGAAGGCTCGTCCCGCTTCGCGGGCATGAGCCTTCCCTACGGCCCGACTGAACAAACTCGTAATAAGTAATAAGTTATATAGAAAAAAACGCTGGCCCGAGCTTGGGTCAGCGTCTTGTATATTCTTTGATCAGGGAATAGGCCTCCTCGCCCCGGGCCTTTGGCAGGCGAAGAACGAAGAGCTCTCCCCGGTTGTGCAGCTGATACTGCCAGACGAAGCGTTCCGTGAACTCTCCGCAGCCCCAGAGCCGGAGCAGCAGCGTCGCGCCGAAGGCGGATTCCAGGATCATCACGTCATGGAGCTCGTCGCGGTGGACCGTCCTTACGGTTTTGCTGGTCCCGAGCACCGAGTCCGGCAGCGCGCCTTGGGCAAGATGCTCCTGAATAAGCTCCGGCTCAAACTCGTCGGGATAGCCGCGCGTCGTTGTCGGCGTCTCCTTTTCCCGGTACAGCAGTGGCGACTTGTTCCGTTTCGGTCTCGGCCTGGGCCCCATTTCCACCCTTTCGTCGATCCATCTGTCGATCCATCTGAGGAAGAACCACCAACCGCCGTACCACCAAACCACGTTGATCGCTCGGTCTGTGAACTCGTAGACCTTATAGATCCGGAGCAGCGTTTGACAGATCAGCTCCACGGCCCCCGCGCCGACGGCGGAGAGAAACAGGATCCAGCCGTCGTCCAGCGTCGAAGAAAACAGTCGGTACACCAGGGGCCGCAAAAAGGCCGCCAGCAGAGTAAAGGAGATCAGGAACGCAAAGATCGAAATGAGGATGCGGATGGGCTCCCGGAGGCAGCGCACCTTGAAGTACATCTTATTTTTCCTCGAGGATCTTGTTCAGCTCCTGCATGAAGCTGTGGATGTCCTTGAACTGGCGGTAGACGGAGGCGAAGCGGACGTAGGCCACGTCGTCCAGGGCCTTGAGCTTTTCCATCACCTGCTCGCCGATGAACTCGGTGGTGATCTCCCGCTCCAGGGAGTTCTGGACCGAGGCCTCGATCTCGTTCACGGCGTTTTCCAGGTCCTGCATGGAAACCGGCCGCTTCTCACAGGCCCGGAGCATGCCGTTGAGGATCTTGTTGCGGTCGAAGGGCTGGCGGCTGTTGTCCCGCTTGACCACAATGATGGGCAGACTCTCCACGGTCTCGTAGGTGGTGAAGCGCTTCTGGCAGTTCAGGCATTCCCGGCGGCGGCGAATGCTGGTCCCGTCCTCAGAGTGGCGGGAATCGACGACCTTGCTCTCCTGGAACCCGCAGTGCGGACACTTCATATAGTTATCCCCCTTGTACTTTGATACGACATGTTTGGATTATTATAACAAATCCCCGCTTTGCTGTCCAGTGCTTTTTTCGGAAAATTCGGATTTGGCGCGTTCTTGCGTAGGGCGGCCTGACCCCAGGCCGCCGACGACACGCTGGCGGTCATCGCGGCGGCCAGGGGTCTGGCCGCCCTACGCAGCATCCCCACAAACCCCGATCTGCCGCCTCACGCCGACCAGGCGTGGGTGATGTCCTCCCGCAGGCGCTCCAGGATGCGCTTTTCCAGGCGGGAGATGTAGGACTGGCTGATTCCCAGCCGCTCCGCCACCTCCTTTTGGGTCAGGGCCTTCAGGCCGCCCAGGCCGAAGCGCAGGGCGATGATCTCCCGGTCCCGGGCCGGGAGCCGCCCCAGGGCGGCCCGCAGGAGCTCGTGGTCCACGCTCTCCTCCAGGGCCCGGAGCACCGTGTCCTCGTCGGTGCCCAGCACGTCGGAGAGCAGGAGCTCGTTCCCGTCCCAGTCGGTGTTGATTGGCTCGTCCAGGCTGATCTCCCCCTTCTGGTTGGCGATCTTGCGGATGTGCATGAGGATCTCGTTCTCCACGCAGCGGGAGGCGTAGGTCGCCAGCTTGATGTTCCGGTCCCGCCGGAAGGTGTTGATGCCCTTGATGAGGCCGATGGTCCCGATGGAGATCAGGTCCTCGATATTGACCCCGGTGGACTCGAAGCGCCGGGCGATAAAGACCACCAGCCGCAGATTGTGCTCGATGAGCAGCCGCCGCGCCTCCCGGTCCCCCCGCTCCAGCCGCTCCAGGGCCTCCGCCTCCGCCTCCCGCTCCAGCGGCGGCGGCAGAACGTCGCTGCCCCCGATGTAGAGTATTTTCGTCCTCCGCCGCAGCCGCAAAAACAGTCTGCGGATCACGTCAATGTTCATTCTATGACCTCCGTTTTGTTAAATTCGGATCGATGCAATCGTAGGGGCCGAACTCGAAGAGTCACGAAGTATGCCCACATCGGCCCTTCCTGCCGAACGGGACTCGGAAAAACCTCCCCTGATAAGGGGAGGGGGACCGCCCGCAGGGCGGTGGAGGGGTCCGGTTGTTGGCGGAAGGCAGTTCTTGGGGTGCCTCCAAAACGGTAGGCTTACCCCTCCGCCCCAGTGTGCGCACTGGGGCACCTCCCCTTGAAAGGGGAGGTTTTGGTGCGTTCCTCGCCCCGACGTCTCCCGCTTCACCCCTGCACGATCGCCTCGTACCCTCCCCCGTCGGAAAGCTCCGTCGGGGAGAAGGCCGCCAGCCGAGTCGGGACCGGCTTCCCATCCTCGATGACCCGGTCCAGAACCAGCGCCGCCAGCAGACCCTCCACCCCCACGGCCCGGAAGGGGATCAGCCGCGCCCGCAGACCGGGCCGGGCCGTCCCCAGCCGCAGCAGCAGCCCCGCCGGGTCCTCGAACTGGGCCTTCGTCAGCCCCAGCTCCGGCAGGAGCCGGGCCGCCGCCTGCCAGCGGACCACCAGCACCGGCTCCCCGGTGGTCGGGTCCGCCAGCGTGTTCCCCGTATCCCGCAGGGCGGCGCAGCGGAAGCTCCGCTCCCCCAGCTTCAGCTCCAGGCGCACCAGCTCCCGGCCCCGGTGCCGGGCGAAGCGGTCCAGGAGCAGGCGGCAGAGCCCCCACACCGCCCCCGCCAGGAGCACCAACAGCCGCCCGGAGAGCCGGTAGAAGACCCGCCCCGACCGGCTGAAGGCCGGGATCCGCAGCAGGCCGCAGACCGCCAGCACCAGCCCGGCGAAGCCGCAGCAGACGCAGAAGAACCAGAGCCAGCGCTTCCAGGTCCGGCCCCGCCAGCCGAAGCAGATCAGACAGAGCCCCAGAAAGCTCAGCCCCGCTCCGGGCAGCCGCCCGAGCCAGCCCAGCCCCGGCAGATAGACCGCGCAGGCCGCCGCCCCGCCGAAGCCCGCCCCCGCCCAAAGCCGCCAGGGCCGGGTCCCGCTCCCGGTCAGATCCACCGCCGTCTTCAACAGCAGCAGATCCACCGCCCCGTTGACGAGAAACACCTCGTCGATATAAACAGTCGAAGCCCGCACCCCCTGTAGCGGCGCACAGTGTGCGCCACCGCATCAGCGTTGCCTGTATTATACACCGTCCCAAAGAAAAAACAGGTCGCTTCCCCAATGGGGAAACGAACCTGTTTTTGGGATTACCCCTTCTCCAGGGATTGTAAATACACCGTCAGCAGCTGCAGCGCGGTCTCCCGGTCCTTGGGGTTACAGGCGCTCAGCCGATCCCAGAGCTCCGCCTGTCTGGCGGCGGCCGTGTCCGCCGATTCCGTCAGGATTTCGTCCGGAGTGATATGCAGCACCCGGCAGATTCGGAGGGCTGTTTCGATTCGCATATTGGCGACGCCCCGTTCGATGTCCGCATAGGTCCGGTCCGACAGCTCCGCCGCCTCCGCCACCTCCGCCTGTGTCATACCCATTCGCCTGCGGATTGTCAGCAGCCGGTTCCCGATGGTCCGCAAATCAAAAATCAGCATTTTTCTTCCCCCTAATATCGTATTATGGGAATTATAATTCCTTTTATGCTTGACAAACAGGAACTATAGTAGTATATTTATAGGTAGAATACTGCGCATGGGTCTCAAACGCAGGTGTCAAATCGGTCCCGCTTCCCGAGCTTCGCCCTGAATTTCGGGAATCGGGACTCTGATTCTCGAAGGACCTGCTCTTGCAGCGCATTTCAAAGGAGCCTGTTGTGGAGGAGTTTTGTGCCGAGCTTGCGGAAGTCGCGTTCAAGGTCCAGTGTACCTATCCGGAAACCAGCTTGTTTCTCCGGGACTATCTGACGCAAAAAGAGCCCCGCTTCACCGTCGCCCCCGTAGATGCCGATCTGCAATGGGCCCGGGAGGAAGCGGAGCGCCGGGACGCGGCGGAGGGCCGAAGCCCCCGCGGGCGCTCTGGCGCCGCGCTGGAATGTCTGGCCCTCCATCGGCTCCTGGCCGAAAGGCTGCTTGCCTTTGACGTGCTGCTGATGCACGGCTCCGCCCTCAGCCTGGATGGAGCTGCCTATCTCTTCACCGCTCCCAGCGGCACCGGCAAGAGCACCCACGCCGCCCTCTGGCGGGAGGTTTTCGGGGACCGGGTAGTCATGCTCAACGACGACAAGCCCCTGCTCCGGATCGGAACCGACGGCGTGACGGTTTACGGCTCCCCCTGGGACGGCAAGCATCATCTGAGCCGCAACGCCTCCGCGCCGCTGCGGGCCGTCGCCCGGATCGAACGGGCAGCGGAAAACCGGGTCGTCCCCCTGTCCCGAGACGGGGCCTTCCCGGTGCTGCTGACCCAGGCCTATGCCTCCCGGGACCCGGCGGTCATGGCTCGGATTCTGCGCCTGGAGCAGCGGATTTTGGATCGCGTCCCGTTTTTTGATTTGCGCTGCAATATGGAGCCGGAGGCGGCCCGGCTCGCCCGTGCGGCCATGGGCCCTTCCGGACCGTAGGGGACGGGTCCCCCGGCCCGCAGCTGCGGCAATCCGCGGCCATTGCAGGAACAGAAGCAACGCCGCGAGTAACTGTTCAGTCGCCCCGTAGCGGCGCACAGTGTGCGCCACCATTCCGCCGTAAAAACGGCGGAATGGCTCGCCGCATGGCGAGAAATGCCCGGGAGAAGCCTCGATGACGCCGGAAATCGTTTGCTTTGCGCATGTGGCGCACACTGTGCGCCGCTACGACTGAATCTATACTGCCACGAAAGGAGAAGCAATTATGGAAACCTATCTGACTCCCGAAATCGAGCGCATCCAGCTCAAGCTGTCCGACGTCATCTCCGCCAGCGGCGAGAACGTTTGTGAAAGCGATTGCCCACAAGAACGGCCCGGCTGTATTCTTACTCCGATCATTCCCTAAATGGCACATCAGAGCAAGAAACAAAATACATTAATACAAACTGAAAAGGAGAAACTATCATGGAAAAGTACCTGAAACCGGAGCTTGAGGTAATTCAGTTGAACCTGACCGACATCATTTCTACCAGTGGCGGCGTCTGCTCTTCAGATTGTGATAACGACGGGCCGCACTGCGACACCCAAGGCCCGTGGGTCTGCGGTATCGATTGATCCGGACCAACATGCAGCTGCTTGAACTGAAAAAGCCCAATGCCACTCTGGCGCGGATCCTGCCCGAGCAGGACCCGCGCCCCGGTGTGCGCTATGTCCCTTCCCAATACGCCCTGTCCTTCTCCCACAGGGGAAAAGCCTACGTTTATCACACTCTGACCGGACAGCTCGTGGAGGCCGCGCCGCTGGAGGCGGGAGAATGGAACGAGGGAAATGAAGCCCTGATCCGGGGGCTGTTTCTCGTGCCCAAGGGCAAGGACGAATGCGCCTATTATAATTCCATTTCGTCGCTGATGCGAACCTTGAAACAAAAACCGGCCAATCAAGGCTTTGTGATCCTCCCCACCCTGCGCTGCAACGCCCGCTGCGTGTACTGCTACGAGGAGGGACGGGAGCAGAGCACCATGACGCCGGACAACGTGGAACGGACTTTGCGGTACATCATCGACACACACCGAAGGGAACCGATCTGGATTTCCTGGTTTGGCGGCGAGCCCCTGCTGTGTCCGGATATCATCGACCGGATCTGCGCCGGGCTGCAGGAGGCCGGACTGGAATACCGCTGCGGCGTCGTGAGCAACGGCAGTCTAATCACCCCCGCCATCGTCGATAAGATGACCGGCCCGTGGAACATCAAACAGATTCAGATTTCCATGGATGGTGCCGAGACAGACTATATCGCCCGGAAAAACTATCGGGTTTACCGCGACTACTATCACAGCGTCATGGAGTCCATCAGCCGGATGAGCGAGGCGGGGATCGACGTGACGATCCGCTGCAACGTGGAGGAATCCAACTGGGACGGGATTCCGCGGTTTTTGGAAGACCTCAGGGAGGGCGTCTCCAACAAGGAGCATGTCCGCCTGTATTTCTGCGCCCTGAACCACGTGCGGGCCAGCGAGGACGACGTCGCCATGTGGAAAAAGATTGTGGAGGCCCGGCCCTTGATCGCTGCCGCAGGCTTCAACGCCAACAACGCCTACGGAAGTGGAATGAGTTTTCGGGTCTTTCACTGCATGGCCGACGGAAATACCGTCGTAATTGAGCCGGACGGCAGCCTCTACCCCTGCGAGCACTGCCCGCCGGAGGGCCGCTTCGGAAACATCTGGGACGAGACCGTGGACGAGACCCACAGAGCAGCGTTCTGCCGGGCCGACCGGACTTTCGAGAAGTGTCGGGACTGCCCCTTCCTGCCCATCTGCACCAATTTCTCCAACTGTCCCACCAAGGACCGGCACTGCCGCCAGGTGCGGGAGCTGACCGTGCTGGATGATTTGCGCTGGTACATTGACCATCGGGTGGAGGAGAACCTGGAGCCCGCGGAAGCGGACGAAACAATCTGCTGAGGAGGGAAGCCCTATGAAACTGAAAAGCAATTTTCTGACCCACAGCATCGACGATACGCCCTATCTGGTGCCGGTGGGCGCGAGCGCCGGCAGCGAGCTCGTCCGGGGCAACAAAACCACCGGCTTCCTGCTGGAGCTCCTGAAGGAGGAGACCGGCGAGGAGGCCCTGGTGGACGCCATGTGCCGGAAGTACGACGCGCCCCGCCAGACCATCGCCGCGGACGTCCGGAGGATTCTGGACACCCTCCGCAGCATCGGCGCCATCGAAGAATAAACCCGCATGACAAGTGATACAGGCCGGTTTCCCGAGCGGAAACCGGCCTGTATCAATGTCCTATGGATTTATTTCTCCTCCAGCACCCGGTCGAAGAAGGCGGTGAGCTCCTCCATGCTGCGGAAGCGGGCGAGGAAGATGTATTCGCCCATGTCGGTGGCAATGGCCTCGTCCACGGGGCCGGACTCCACGATGTGGTCCCCGTACTCCAGCAGGACCTCCTCCACGCTCATCACGTAGTCCCGGCAGCTCCGCCGGCCCGCCAGGACGCAGAATTCCCGCTCGCCCACGGTCTTCCGGCTCCGGTCGAAGACGATCATATCCGCCCAGATCTGGTAGACGTCGGTGTTGTGGGCGTAGTTCATCATCGTCGGCAGGATGCCCCCGCAGGGCCGCATGTTGACCTCTAAGGCCACGAAGTCCCCGGCCTTGCCGATGCGCTGGTCCCGGCTGAGCTCAAAGAACTCAAAGTGCACCATGCGCTTTTTCACCCCGAAGGCCTTCAGGGCGGCCCGACCCATGTCCCGCAGGGCCTCGGGCAGCTGATCCCGGATCAGCAGGCGGCAGCTCCGCCGCTGGTTCACCGTGTCCATGATGCTGCCGATGGTCAGGTTCCCGGCCTCATAGATGGGCTCTCCCCGGCTGTTGACGATGGCGTCATAGGAGACGATCGCCCCGTCGATGAACTCCTCCATGATGTAGCGGTTCCCGTCCCGGCCGGCGAAGAAGGCGTCCAGCTCCGCGGGACCGTTGAGCTTGTAGGTGGAGTTGGCCCCCACGCCGTTGTCGGGCTTGACGATGACCGGATAGCCCACCTGCTCGATGAAGGCCTCGCAGCCTGCCTTGTCCGTCACCATATGATACCGGGCCATGGGGATCCCCGCCCGGCCGTAGCCCTCCTTCATCCGGGACTTGTACTTGATGGCGGGCATGTCCGCGGGCCGGAAGCCCGAGGCGATGTTGAAGTCCTCCCGGAGGGCGGCGTCCTGCTCCAGCCAGTACTCGTTGTTGGATTCCAGATAGTCGATCCGCCCGTACTTGTGGATGAAGAAGGCCACGGCCCGGTAGACCTCGTCGTAGTCCTCCAGGGAGGGCACCCAGTAGTATTCGCTCAGAGAGCTCCGCAGCTCCCAGGCCAGCTTGTCATAGGGGCAGTCGCCGATGCCCAGCACCCGGACGCCGTTCTCCTGGAGACGGCGGCAGAAAAGCCAGTGGTTGTCCGGAAAATTGGGAGAGATGTAGATGAAATTCATAATCATTCCGTCCTTTCATTCAGCAGATAGGGGAGGAAGTAGGCCGCCTGCCTGTGCCACCAGGGCCAGTCGTGGCTGACGTCCCAGCCCCAGTAGTCCACCCAGACCGGGATTCCCAGCTCCCGGAAGCGCTGATCCATGGCCCGGGAGCTCCAGGGCTCCTCCCAGGGGCCCTGGCCGGTGCAGAGCACGGCCCGGTTCTGCCTGTATTTTTCGATAAAGGGATGGTCCGGCGGCATATTCGCCATATAATCCGCCGGGGAGTTCTGATAGACCAGCTCGTCCATGTAGTCCCCGAAGAAGTAGGAGGCGTGGTACATGCCGCTCAGGGCCAGACAGCGGTCAAAGACCTCCGGGAAGCGCAGATAGAGATTCAGGGCGTGCCCGCCCCCCAGGGAGCAGCCGAAGGTCATGATCCCGGCCCCCTGCGTAGGGCGGCCTGACCCCAGGCCGCCGTCCGGCCCGCTCCGGGAGAGGATAAAGGGCGCCAGCTCCCAAACCAGATACCGGACCCAGGCCTCATGCCGCCGGATTCTCCACCAGGGATCGCCTCCCGCGTCGCTCCAGGTCTCGGCGTCCACGGTGTCCACGGACCAGACCACGCACTCCCCGCTCTCGATCCAGGGGGCCAGGGTATCGGTCATGTGGAAGCTCTCGAAATCCCAGGCCCGCCCGTCCTGGCAGGGGATATACAGGATCGGCTTCCCGGCGTGGCCGTAGATATGCACGGGCATCTCCCGCTGGAGGCTCTGGCTGTAATAGGGTTGGATTTCTTTCTTCATCATGTTCACCTGCCATTTAGGTTTTTCCATCATTGTCATTGCGCGCCAGTGCGCACACTGGCGCGGCAATCCGCATCCCCCGTCCCCACGGCGGAACAGAACGTACTGCGCCGTAGGGACGAGCCGTGCTCGTCCGGTTTGCGCAGCAAACAATCGCCCGCAGGGCGATCCCCCGGCGCGGCAACGGATTTGCCTCCGGCAAATTGCATTCGTTCCGAATGCCGGACAAGCACGGCTTGTCCCTACAGCCGGTTTTCGATGCTGCACCGTATTACGGCGTTTCGGGACGGCTTACGGCTTTGATCCCTTTTTCCGCCTTGGCCCGCGGGATCATCACCTCATGGCCGCAGCCCAGGCAGCGGAGCCGGAAATCCATGCCGGAGCGCAGCACCAGCCAGCGCTCTGCCCCGCAGGGGTGTTTCTTCTTCATGGTCAGCACGTCGCCGACCCGGATATCCATAGGCATAGGCTTCCCTCCTGTCAGAAACGCAAAATGCAAAGTGTAAAATGCAAAATGATAGATGCGTTGATTTCATTTTGCGTTTTGCATTTTGCTTTTTGCATTATCCCTTGATCTTCTCCCAATACTGTTTCGTCGCCTGCTCGAACTTGTTGTCTCCGTACTCGTAATAGGTCGTCCCCACCAGGCAGTCCGGCAGATACTGCTGCTTCACCCAATGACCGGGGAAGTCGTGGGGATAGAGATAGCCCTGCTCCCGCTCGAAGCCCGCGCCGTCGGCGTGGACGTTTTGCA
>CAMVKI010000054.1 GCA_947168005.1 uncultured Clostridia bacterium | reverse complement strand
AACCCCGGACCCACTGCTTAAAAGGCAGTTGCTCTACCGGCTGAGCTAACGGATCGTATGAAAGCAAAGCCTGCGGCTTTGCCTTTTTGGCTGGGATGGCAGGACTCGAACCTGCGAATGCCAGAGTCAAAGTCTGGTGCCTTACCGCTTGGCGACATCCCATTATCTGACAAGGACAGGCGGGTCTTGCGGCGCACAGTGCGCGCTGCTGTGAGGGGTGTTGTGGCGCACACTGTGCGCCGCTACGGGGGGGAGACTCCCATGGCGCACACTGTGCGCCGCTACGGGGGCAGACGCTCATGGCGCACGGTGCGCGCTGCTGCGGGGGAGTCCCGTGGCGCACGCTGTGCGCCGCTACGGGGGCAGGCAGGTCAAAACCTGTCCATTTTTGAGTTGCGCCTTCCCCGGTCTGTGGCACCGGGGAAGGCGTCTTTTGTATGGGGTGAGTGATGGGACTCGAACCCACGGTCTTCAGAGCCACAATCTGACGCGTTAACCAACTACGCTACACCCACCATATCAAATTGAAAAGTGAGAACTATCGATTCTCAGAAGCAGAGCAAAAGCTCTGCTTTTGGCACGCCAGGAGGGACTCGAACCCCCGACCTACTGCTTAGAAGGCAGTTGCTCTATCCAGCTGAGCTACTGGCGCATATCTCCCGTGCCCAAATCGAAGCCCAGCGCAGCGGGTTCGATTTGGAGAGGAGGAACCACGAAGCACAGCCGAAGAAACGGCGGAGCCGAAGGCTATCGGCGTTTCTGAGCCGTGCGAAGTGGATTCCGACGATGGAGCGAGTGATGGGAATCGAACCCACGCCCACAGCTTGGAAGGCTGTTGTACTAGCCGTTATACTACACCCGCAGCTTCCCTGACACAATCAGCCTTAAAATTCTAACACACGATTTCCGGTTTGTCAAGGTTTTTTCTCAACAAATCGAGAATTACATTTTCCCGATCAATCGGGAATTTCCTGTTTCGGGAAAAAATTTTCAAAATTCGGCTTTTCCGTAATGATTTTGTACGCTTCCTGTGCTATGATGGACGCAGATCGACAGAAGCCTGCGATCCCGCGAGACACAGGAGCGTTTATTTCTGATATAAAACATAAGGAGGAAGCGAATATGCCCGGCGCAACACTGGAAGAACTCTACAAGGAATTGAACGAAGCAAAAAATAAAACCTTCCGTCAGACGGAGCTGCTCACCGCCATCCAAAACGTCAACGAATATACCCTGGAGCTGCGGCGGCCGGACCGTTTCGGCCGGATTCCCTACGTCACCGCCGCCCAAAAGCAAAGGCTCATGGAGCTGCACAAGCGGGTGGCCGAGGACGCCGCGAAGCTGCTGGAGGATGACAACGAAAAGAAGCACGTCAAGGCCATGGTGAAGCAGATCTCCGCCCTGGCCTCCTCTAACTTCACCATGATCGCCGGCTACAATCCTCCGAAGGAGGAAAAGACCCTGGATACCCTCGAGGAGGAGGCCCGGGTCCTGACCCTGGATACCCGGGGCATGGAGACCGGCAGGGAGCGGCTGGGCGGCGCCCTCAACTCCCGGCAGGTCCTCTCCTTCCTCAATCCGGACGGGCAGAAGGTCACGGGCATTTTCACCCCCAAGCAGCACTTCAACGCCTGGGGCGGACTGTCGGAGCTCATGGCCGGCGCCGCCGCGGAAATGGAGCCCGGCCCGGGCAGGAATATGGTTTCCGGCTTCATGGACGGACTGCTGCAGCTGCAAGGCAAGGATCGTCCCGCGTCCCTGAAGAAGGACCAGGATTACGCCCTCTATCTGCTCTGCAGGAACGTTCTGGACACAAAGGCCAGCAGCTATCGGGCGGACCTGGACAAGCTTGCGCTTTTGATCGGCACCGCCGCGGGCTACGGCAGCAACATGAAGACGCGGGACATGATCGCGAGCGTCAAAAACGCCATCGGCACCGAGACGCTGATGAAGCTGGGCGAGGGCGTCACCCGCTATATAGGCCACGTCCTGAACAACATAGCGGAGGCGGAAATGCCGGACGACAGCCGCGTGGACATCCGTAACGCCGCGGCCAGCGCCATGGCGGATCTGCTGGGCGTGCCGAATCTGGTGGTTCGCACCCGGCCCATGAAGATCATCGGACCCGACGGGAAGATCGTGGACGGTATTTTCATGGACAAGGCCGAGGGCCTCGACCCGTCGAATCTGTCCGCGGCGGCTCTGAACGTGGGCGAGCATTCCGTGAAGAACACCAACGGCAAGGGCATGAAGGACCTGGCCGACCTGCAGGCGCTGGACTTTATCTGCGGCAACGTGGACCGGCATTGCAACAACATGTTCTATCAGTTCGACTCGAATCACAAGCTTATCGGCGTCCAGGGCATCGACAGCGACTGCGCCTTCGGCCTCTTCGTTCCCGGCGGCAGCACCCACAAGCACCTTCCCGGCACGGACAATATGCGCTGCGTTTCCCAGTCCATGTACAATCGAATCATGTCCCTGGACGGCGCCACGCTGAAATATGCCCTGCGGGGCTTTGAGCTCTCCGAGCAGGAGCTGGACGCCGCGGTCAAGCGTCTGGACGTCCTCCAAAAAGCACTGACCAAGGGCGTGGAGCACTACGCCCGGGAGGACAAAAAGCAATACCGCTGGAACGAATATGACGACGTGGGCTGCGGCCACAGGATGAATGACCGCAGAGCCTTCTTCTTCGACAAGGGCTTCATCCGCGTGGTTCCCGACAAGGAGTTCTACAGGGTCCGCATGGAGGACGTGAAGCTCTGCCAGAACGAGAAGGGCGAGGAGGTCAAATGGAGCGCGGGGGGAGACGCGGGCAACACCTTCGACCACGCCCTTCGGGCCGTCTATCCCATGGCTGCCGACTACAGAGCACAGAGACACGCCTACAAGACGCTGGGCCTCAACACCCCGATCCTCGGGGAGAACAACCGCTGCCGGAAGGAAAACCTGGGCCCCGCCGCGATCAAATTTCAGGAGTTTGTGGACGTCCTGGACAGAAGAACCCGTTTCGGCCACAGCTCCGGCAACTACCGGGATATGCAGCGGGCCGCCAAGGCTCTGGCGAAATTTCAGCGCAGCCTCCAGACCCGGGTGCAGCAGGCGAGCGATCCGGACCGGATCAATCGCCCGGGCTACAAGGACGACCTGCAGGCCGTGGTCCGGCCCCAGGACCTGAAAAAGCTGAAGGAGCTCTCCGAAAACCTGGAAAAGGCCGCGACGAAGTACCTGAGGGGCAAGGGCATCCTGGCCCAGAACGAAGGCGTCGAGCCCACCCGTACCAAGGAGAGCTACAAGGAATACACCCGCAACCGCATCGAGGAGGCGGAGACCCTGCGGGAATTCGCCAGGGTCAGCAAGGTCATCAAGCCCGAGGAGGCCGATATGGCCAAGGTCAACGAGCGCCGGGCCAAGGAGAACATGCTCCGCCGCCTGGGCGACGCCGCGGAGCAGAAATATCTGGACAAGCACCCCCAGGAGAGGGCGCAGCATGAGGCGGAGGAGCAGGAACGGCTCGAGCAGATTATCGAAATGAGCTGATACACCCGGGAGAACAGGATAAGGGCAGGCAGGGCTTTTGCCCGGCCTGCCCTTCATTTTTCTTGACTTCCCGCACGGGAGGGCATATAATGACACAGGAATACTCTGTCGCGCCGTATACAAAAATAATACAGAAAGGATATTCCTTATGAGCAAAGAGAAGAAAGACGGCTCCGCCGGGATCAAGGCCGAGATCAAGGAGATGCGCGAGCATCTCATGAGCCAGCAGCAGACCATCCGCGCCAAGAACCTGCCCATCATCGTCCTGGTGGAGGGCTGGGCCGCGGCCGGGAAGGGCAGCCTCATCAACGAGCTCATCAGCGAGCTCGACCCGCGCTTCTACAACGTCACCTCCCCGGTGATTACGCCGGAAGCCGAGGCCCGCTACCCCTTCCTCTACCCCTACGCCAAGGCAATCCCCGAGAACGGCAAGATCATGTTCTATGACTCCGGCTGGATGGAGGACTGCGTGCGCAAGTATCTCCACCGGGAGATCACCAGGGAGGAGTACAAAAAGCGCATTCGCGCCGTGAACGAGTTCGAGCGCCAGCTCCGCGACGGCGGCTATCTGCTCCTCAAGCTCTTTGTGGACATCGACGAGGACGAGCAGCGCAGGCGCATGTCCGCCCTGCGCGAAAACTACGAGACGGAATGGCGCGTGACGGCGGAGGACCTCTGGCAGCAGCGCGAGTACAAGGAATTCAAGGACTGCTACGAGAGCTTCATGGAGAAGACCGGCAAGCTCCTGCCCTGGCACGTGCTGGACGGCAGCAAGAAGAACCTGGCCGCCCGGGACGCCCTGCGCCTGCTGAACGGGCAGGTGGAGAAGGCCCTGGAGAAGGGCCGCTACTGCGGCAAGCCCTTTGAGGAGGACTTCCCCCTCCTGAAGATGCCGAAGCTCGCCTCCGTGGACCTCTCCCCGGCTTTGGAGGACGAGGAATACAAGAAGGAGCTCAAGAAGCTGCAAAAGCGCCTGGGCGAGCTCCACAATGTGGTCTACCGCAAGAAGATCCCCGTCATCCTCTGCTACGAGGGCTGGGACGCCGCCGGCAAGGGCGGCAATATCCGCCGCGTCGCCCGCCCCCTGGACCCCCGGGGCTTCGACGTGATGCCCATTGCCTCCCCCGAGCCCCATGAGCTGGCCCGGCAGTACCTCTGGCGCTTCTGGACCCGCCTGCCCCGCAGCGGCCACTTCTGCATCTTCGACCGCACCTGGTACGGCCGCGTCATGGTGGAGCGGCTGGAGGGCTACTGCTCCGAGGACGACTGGAAGCGCGCCTACAATGAAATCAACGAATTCGAGCGGCAGCTCACCGACTGGGGCGCCGTGGTGCTGAAGTTCTGGATCCACATTGACCAGGACACCCAGCTCGCCCGCTTCAACGACCGCCAGAACACCCCGGAGAAGCAGTGGAAGCTGACGGACGAGGACTGGCGCAACCGCGAGAAGTGGCCCCAGTACGAGGAGGCCATCGACGAGATGCTGAAGAAGACCAGCACCGAGAACGCCCCCTGGTTCATCATCGAGTCCAACGACAAGAAATACGCCCGCATCAAGACCCTCAGGATCGTAATTCAGGCGCTGGAAAAGGCCATCGAGGCCCAGCTGTAAGCGCCAAACTATCAGGCAAGGACGGATCCGCATATGGCTTCCAAAGACAAAAAGACCGAAGGCCCCGCCGTACCGAAGAGCATCTACGTCAACCGGGAGCTGAGCTGGCTGGCCTTCAATCAGCGCGTGCTGTTCGAGGCCGCCGACCCGGCGGTGCCCCTGCTGGAACGGCTGAAGTTCCTGATGATCTACCAGTCGAACCTGGCCGAGTTCTACCGGGTGCGCATCGGCATCCTGACCCACCGGGCCCTCCTGACCCCGGACAAGGCCGACCCCCTCTCCGGTATGCTGCCGGAAGCCCAGATCAACGAGGTGCTGCGCGTCACCCGGGAACAGCAGTCCCTGATGGAGGGCATCTGGAAGGGCGTCCGCGAGGAGCTGCGGGCCAACCAGGTGGACGTGCTGGACTTCAAAAAGATCAACAAGGTCGATGAGCTGATGAGCAAGAAGCTCTTCGGCGACCTCCGGAATCTGCTGTTTCCGAAGATCATCGAGCTCAACCAGGGCCTTCCCTTCCTCTGGGACAGCGAGCCCAATATCATCGCCTTCCTGGGCCGGGGCGGCATCCAGAAGCTCTGCGTCATCCCCCTGCACCGCATTCCGGCCTACCTGAGCTTCGAGGTGGACGGCCGCCAGAAGATCGTGCTGACCGCCCAGCTCGTGCGGCACTTCCTGCACCTGCTGCTGAAAAAGGAGACGGTCCTCCAGTCCGCCGTGGTGGAGGTCACCCGAAACGCCGACGTCTTTCTGGAGGACGTGGAGGACCGGGCCGACGACGACCTGCGCCAGAAGGTCTCCACCATGCTCACCAAGCGCAAGCGCGAGGTGCCGGTGCGGGTCCGCCTCTATGGCAAGCTCAACGACGCGGCCCGGGCCCTGCTGATTAAAAAGCTCCGGGTGCCGGAAAGCCGCGTCTTCACCCAGAGCGTGCCCTTCGATCTCTCCTTCCGCTCCTGCATCGGCGGCTCCCCCGCGCTGCGCTACGAGGAGCGCCGCCCCGCAAGGGATATCGGACTGAAAAAAGGGGAATACTTTGCCTATATCGAAAAGCATGACCTGCTGCTGAGCTATCCCTTCCAGAGCATGCTGAGCTTTGTGGACCTCATCTATGAGGCGGCGGACGATCCGGACGTCCTGTCCATCAAGATCACCCTCTACCGCATGTCCAGCAGCAGCCGCGTTGCCGCGGCGCTGGCCTATGCCGCCGACCGGGGCAAGGACCTGCTCTGCCTGCTGGAGCTCCGGGCCCGCTTCGACGAGCAGAACAACATCGACTACTCCGAGATGCTGGAGGATGCGGGCTGTCGGGTGATCTACGGCCTGCCCAGGCACAAGGTACACAGCAAGCTCTGCGTCATCACCCGCCGGAAGGACGGCGCAATCTCCTACATCACCCAGGTCGGCACCGGCAATTACAACGAGGTCACCAGCGAGCAGTACACGGACCTCTCCCTGATCACCGCCCGCGAGGAGGCGGGCCGGGACGCGGAGGCGGTCTTTGCCGCGCTGGACGCCGGAGCCCTGCCGCCGGAGGCCCATGCCCTCTGGATCGCGCCCCTGAGCTTCAAGAGCCGGGTGCTGGAGCTGCTGGACCGGGAAATCGCCAAGGGCGAGCGGGGCCGCGTCGCCATCAAGGTCAACTCCATGAACAACCGCGAGCTGATGGAGAAGCTCATCGAGTGCTCCCGGGCCGGGGTGCGGGTGGAGCTCTTCATCCGCGGCATCTGCTCTCTGCGGCCCGGCGTGCCGGAGCTGACGGAGCATATCACCGTCAGCAGCGTGGTGGGCCGCTGGCTGGAGCACTCCCGGGTCTACAGCTTCGGCGAGGGAGAGGAGCAGCGGCTCTTCATCGGCTCCGGCGACCTGCTGAACCGCAACCTGGAGCGGCGGGTGGAGGCCTTCATCGAGGCTGTCACCCCCGATACCCGGGAACAGCTCAACCGCCTGCTGGACGCCCTGCGGGCTGACCGCGAGAAGGCCAGCCTGATGCAGCCCGACGGCAGCTACCGCCGCTTCGCCGGCGGCGAGGGCACCAGCTCCCAGGAGGCGCTGTACCGCTATTTCAGCGCCCGCAGGGTGTCTCCGGAGCCGGAGACGCCTGTCGCAGAGCCGGAAGCCCCCACCGCCATCGAGGAGCCGGAGAAGCCCGCCCTCGCGGAAGAACCGGAGGCGCCCGGCAAACCTCCCCTGCCAAGGGGAGGGGGACCGGCCTCAAGGCCGGTGGAGGGGTCCGCCCCCGTTCCGGAGGCAGAAGAAGCCGCGCCGATCGAAGAACCGGAAGCCCCCGCAGCGGAGCCGGAAGCTCCCGGTAAACCTCCCCTGCCAAGGGGAGGTGCCCCAGTGCGCACACTGGGGCGGAGGGGTCCGTCCCCCATCCCGGAGGCAGAAGAAGCTGCGCCTGTCGAAGAACCGGAAGCCCCCGCTGCGGAGCCGGAGAAACCGGTCCCCGCAGCGAAGCCGGAAGCCCCCGCCGCGGAGCCGGAGAAACCGGTCCCCGCAGCGGAGCCGGAAGCCCCCGCCGCGGAGCCCCGGAAGCCGACGCCGGCGCCGAAGCAGCCGACGCCAGCCCCGGCGCCGAAGCAGCCGACGCCCGCGCCGAAGCAAGCGACAGCTGCCCGGGAAGCGGAAAAACCCTCGATCCGGCAGAATCTGCGCAGGCTGCTGAGGCAGCTGATTTCCAAATAAAAGGAGGCAAATCCCATGGCGGAACAATATAACATCTGTCTGGACGTCGGCGGCACCAAGGTGCTTGGGGCCATCTTCGACGAAAAGGACGAGATCATCTACCGGCTGAAGAAGCGCTCCAAGAGCGGCGGCGAGGGCTCCGCCGACGTGGAAAAGGTCATTGTGGACGTGGTGGAGGCGATGATCCGCGAAAGCGGCATCGACCGCAGCAAGCTCAACGCCATCGCCTCCTGCGCTCCCGGCGTCATCGACCAGGACCGCGGCGTCGTGCTCTTCACCCCGAATCTGCCCTGGCGCGACTACGATATGGCCGGGGCCATGCGAAAGAAATTCGGCGTGCCCTTCTACGTCGGCAACGACGTGAACCTGGGCGTGCTGGGCGAATACCACTTCGGCGCGGCCCGGGGCTACAGGAACGTGGTCGGCTTCTTTGTCGGCACGGGTCTGGGCG
Organism: uncultured Clostridia bacterium; assembly: GCA_947168005.1. Taxonomy (GTDB): domain Bacteria; phylum Bacillota; class Clostridia; order Oscillospirales; family Oscillospiraceae; genus JAFRPC01. The sequence continues at coordinate 4,095 of CAMVKI010000054.1, read as the reverse complement.
GCGGCCTGATTCTCAATGGCGCTCTCTACACCGGACACCAGTTCAAGGCCGCCGAGTACGGCCACATGATCCTCGACCCGGAGGGCCCCCTCTGCAACTGCGGCCAGCGGGGCTGCCTGGAGGCTTTTTCCAGCAAGATGGGCATGACCGCCTATATCCGCCAGCAGCTCTCCCGCGGACGGGAGAGCCTGATGCGCGAAGCCGTCCAGGACGGCGTGTTCCGGGCCAAGAAGCTGAAGAAGGCCCTCGAGGCGGGGGACAGGGTGGCGATGGAGGCCGTGGACCGGGCCTGCCACTATCTCGCCATTGCCACAGGCAATCAGATCAACACCTTCTCCCCGGACCTGGTGCTCTACGGCGGCGGCGTCATGGAGGCCATGGGCGAGCTCTTCCTCGAAAAGATTCTCTCGGAGGTGGACCGCTACTGCATGCCCCAGATCCGCAAAACCGTGGACATCAAAATCGCCTCCCTCGGCGACGACTCCATCCTCTACGGCGACCTCGCCATGATCAAGGGCCTCAGATAAAGCGCGCGCAAAGGGCCGCGGGATTTCAAAGCGAAATCCCGCGGTTTTTTCATATCGCATCTCATATTTGTATTGCAATCAGCAGAACATTGTAGTACAATGTGGGTGAAAGGTGGTGTTATTCATGAAAGACGCAACAGTCAGCGCCCGTGTGGAGTACGGTGTGAAAACCCAGGCGGAGGATATTTTACAGCGCCTTGGAATCCCTGTTTCCGTTGTAATCAATTCCCTGTACCGGCAGATTATCTTCCGCAACGGAGTACCCTTTGCTCTGACCATCCCCCAGCAGCCCAAGACCCTTGATGCCATGACTGACGCCGAACTGAACGCCAAGCTGCAGCACAGCTATGAGCAGGCCGCGGCAGGCAAAGGCAGCGGCTTCGACGAGGTATTTGACGCGCTGGAAAGAGGTCTGAACACATGAACGAATACGAAATCATCATGACGCAGGACGCCGCGGAGGATTTGTGGGAGCTGCGTAATTATATCGCTGACGTTTTACACGCTCCTGGTACGGCAACGGAATACATCCGCATGGTACGCAGAGAGATCGCAAAGCTTGCCAGTCTCCCCGCCCGCTTCAAGCTCCTGGATGAAGAGCCCTGGCACTCCCGCGGCGTCCGACGTTTTCCTGCAAAGAACTTTTTTGTGTATTTCTGGATTAACGAAGCGACAAAGCGCGTCTATGTGCTGAATGTGATCTATGCCCGGCGCGACCAGCTTGAAGCGCTGGCAGACAGAGCCTGATCCCGTGAAGGCGGACGAACCGGGGAAAGAAGCTGATACAGCGGTCCGCAGCCACGCGGCAAAGGGCCGCGGGATTTCATACTAAGCTCCCATAGAAACCTTTAATCTGTTCCGGCAAAAATTGTGCCATACTTCGTTGTCGTCCTTGCCGGGCGTCAAGCCCGCCTGCGTCCTCCGCCTCGTCTGGCGCAATTTCTGCTCGGACCATTTTTCAAGCTTTCTATGGGAGCTTAGTATCAAAGCGAAATCCCGCGGCCCTTTGCCTGCGGTTTTTATCCCTCAGCGAGGGACTTGTATTTGGCATATTTCTCGGCGCTGAAGGCCTTGGCCTTCTCCAGCAGGACGTCGGCGTCGGCGGGGAAGGTGCGGCGCAGGGAGGCGTAGCGGACCTCGCCGTTGAGGAAGTCCTCCAGGGGCACCGTGGGCTCCTTGCTGTCCAGGACGAAGGGGTTCTTGCCCGCGGCCCGCAGCTCGGGGCTGTAGCGGTACAGGAACCAGTAGCCGCTGCTGACGGCCAGCTTGGCCTCCTCGGTGGACCAGCCCATGCCCTTGACGATGCCGTGGTTGATGCAGGGGGCGTAGGCGATGATCAGGGAGGGACCCTTGTGGGCCACGGCCTCGCGGATGGCCTTGATGGCCTGGTTGGGGTTGGCGCCCAGGGCGATGGAGGCCACGTAGACGTCGCCGTACTCGGCGGCCAGCAGGCCCAGGTCCTTCTTGACGGTGCGCTTGCCCGCGGCGGCGAACTGGGCCACCGCGCCGATGGGCGTGGCCTTGGAGGCCTGGCCGCCGGTGTTGGAGTAGACCTCGGTGTCCACCACCAGGATGTTGACGTCGATGCCGGAGGCCAGGACGTGATCCAGGCCGCCGTAGCCGATGTCGTAGGCCCAGCCGTCGCCGCCGTACATCCACATGCTCTTGCGGACGAAGTGCTCGCTGTTCTCCTTCATGTATTCCACGTTCTCGCCGGTCTCGGCGGTCTTCGCCAGGGCCTCCAGCACGGCGTCGGCCAGCTCTCTGGCCTTCTCGTCGTCCTCGTAGCCCGCGATCCAGGCCTCCAGGGCGGCCTTCAGGGCCTCGTCCTTGGCGTCGGCCAGGTAAGCCTCGGCCTTGGTCCGCAGGGCCAGGCGCTGGGCCTGGACGGAGAGGACCATGCCCAGGCTGTACTCGGCGTTGTTCTCGAACAGGGAGTTGGAGATGGCGGGGCCGTGGCCGCGGCTGTTGGTGGCATAGGGATAGCTGGGGATGGAGAAGCCCCAGGCCTGGGTGCAGCCGGTGGCGTTGGCGACGATCATGCGGTCGCCGTAGAGCTGGGTGAGCAGCTTCATGTAGGCGGTCTCGCCGCAGCCGGCGCAGGCGCCGGAGAACTCCAGCAGGGGCTGCTCGAACTGGCTGCCCTTGGCGGAGAACTTGTCCATGGGGTTCTTCTTCTCGCTCAGGCCCATGCTGAATTCCCAGTTGTCGGCCTCGGGCAGCTGGCTGGCGATGGGCTTCATGGCCAGGGCCTTGTCCTTGGCCAGGCAGGCGGTGACGCAGGTGCCGCAGCCGGTGCAGTCCAGCGGGTCCACCTGGAGGCGATAGCGCAGGCCCTCGAAGCCCTTGCCCTTGGCCTCCTTGGTGACGTAGCTTTCCGGCGCGTTTTTGACCTCCTCCTCATTGAGCAGGAAGGGACGGATGGCGGCGTGGGGGCAGTAGAAGGAGCACATATTGCAGCCGATGCACTTCTCGGGGTCCCACTCGGGGACGAAGGCGGCGAAGCCGCGCTTCTCGTACTTGGCGGTGCCGATGGGCACGGTGCCGTCGGCCATGTCTTTCCAGGCGCTGACGGGGAGCTTGTCGCCCCGCTGGTCGTTGACCATGCGCATGATGGTCCTGATGTAGTCGGGCTGGTTCTCGTTGACCGCCTTCACCTCGTCGGGCAGCTTGGCCCAGGCGGGATCCACGGGGACCTCCACGATGCCGTCCAGGCCCCGGTCCACAGCGGTGTAGTTCATGTTCAGGACCTTCTCGCCCTTGCGGCCGTAGGTCTTGGTGATGGCGTCCTTCATGTAGCGCACGGCGTCGTCGATGGGCAGGACCCCGGAGAGCTTGAAGAAGGCGGACTGGAGCACGGTGTTGGTGCGGTTGCCCAGGCCGATCTCCGCGGCGATGTCGGTGGCGTCGATGGTGTAGAACCTGATGTTCCGCTCGGCCAGGGTCCGCTTCAGCTTGTTGGGCAGGTTGGCAATCAGCTCGTCCCCCTTCCAGACCGTGTTCAGCAGGAAGGTCCCGTTGGGCTTAATCTCCTCCACGATGTCGTACTTCTTGACGTAGCTCTCGTTGTGGCAGGCCACGAAGTCCGCCATGGTGACGTAGTAGGTGGAGAGGATGGGGTTGTGGCCGAAGCGCAGGTGGCTCTTGGTGACGCCGCCGGACTTCTTGGTGTCGTATTCAAAGTAGGCCTGCACGTACTGATCCGTGTTGTCGCCGATGATCTTGATGGAGTTCTTGTTGGCGCCCACGGTGCCGTCGGAGCCCAGGCCCCAGAACTTGCAGGAGATGGTCTTCTCGTCGGCGGTGACGATGTTCTCGCCCACGGGCAGGGAGCGGAAGGTCAGGTCGTCCTCGATGCCCACGGTGAAGTGGTCCTTACGGGCCCCCTCCATGTTGTCGTAGACGGCCTTCATCATGGCGGGGGTGGTGTCCTTGGAGGACAGGCCGTAGCGGCCGCCCAGCAGGACGGGGCGGTTCCCCCGGTTGAAGAGCACGCCGGCCACGTCCTCGTAGAGAGGCTCGCCGTTGGCGCCGGCCTCCTTGGTGCGGTCCAGCACCGTGAGGACCT
>CAMVKI010000053.1 GCA_947168005.1 uncultured Clostridia bacterium | reverse complement strand
ATAATCCCGGGTCACCCCTAATGTCGCCGTGTCCATTTTCATGGGTACAGTTTACTCTGCGCCCACCCTGATCCTTGATCCCCGATCCCTGATCCCTTGTAAGGGCCGGGGAACCCGGCCCTACGGCGCAGTCAGGACCTCAATGGCCTTCTGGAGCTGGTCGTCGTCTTTCTTCTCCAGACGGCTGTAGTAGAGGTCCATCTTCTGCTCGTCGGTGAGCTCCACCACATGATCCGGGGTAATGCCCTTGCCGACAAGGCTGACACCGTTGGGGGTGGTATACTGGCCGATGGAGATATTGATGGCGGAGCCGTCCTTCAGATCGAAAACGGTCTGGAAGCGGCCCTTGCCGTAGGTCTGCTCGCCTACGATCACAGCGGCCTTGTACTCCTGGAGGGCGGCGGCGAAAAATTCCGCGGCGGAATAGGAGTCGTAATTGACCAGCACGGCCATGGGCATATCGAGACAGGCCTCGTCAGAGTAGTCCACGCTCTCCCGTCCGTTGTAATCCACACTGCGGAACAGCGGCCCCTCGGGCAGCAGATAGTCCAGCAGACGCACGAGCTCATGCTTATAGCCGCCGGGATTGTAGCGCACGTCAAAGATCAGGCCCTTCGCGTTCTGGGCCCGTGCTTCCTCGATGGCCGAGATGGTATCCTCCGCCGCGCCGGCCTCAAAGTTGCGGATGCGGATATAGGCCAGACCGCTGTCCAGCAGCTCCCAGGTGACGTTGACGGTCTTGATCTTGGCCCGGAGAATGGTCACGTCGCGGGTCACGCCCTCGTGGGAAATCGTAAGTGTGACGCTGGTCCCCTCCTCGCCCCGCACGCGGTTCTTGGTCTCGTTGAGATCAATGGCTTCCTCGGACCCGTCCAGCACCGGAACGCCCTCCACGGCCACAATCAGATCGCCGATCTCCAGTCCGGCCTGATAAGCCGGGCTGTCCGGGGTAACATCTATGATTTCGATTCCCTTCTCCGTGTTCTCCGTGGAAATCGTAACGCCGATGCCGACATAGGAATTTGTGGCGTTTTCCAGATAGGCGTCGTAGTCCTCGGCGGAGATATAGTAGCTCCACTCGTCGTTCAGGCCCTCGATCATCCCCGCCGCCGCGGCGTCGGCCAGCTTGTCCTCGTCCACGTCGCCGATGAAGTAGCCGTCGATATAGCTTTTGATCTCAGAGAGCTTGCGATCCCAGGCTGCATCGTTCGTTTCATTGGATGCGGGCTGTTGACTGCCGTTCTGAGCTTGGGGAGTCGGTATATCAAAAAAGCCGGAAGAACTAAGCCTGAATAAGATAAAGCAGCACAAGAAGGTCACAAGCGCAGACAGGACGGCCCCCAGTACGATGGGCCATACCTTCGTCTCCCTGACGACGCGGACATAAGGCCCGGCCCAGGGCGGCTGCCGCTTGGGATTCCCAAAGACGGCCTCCGTGTTCTGCTCGCCGGGGCTCCAGGTCTGATTGACCGGGTTTTGATATTGATACTGATCGTTCTGATCCATGACGCATTCCTCGTTTTCTTTGTAGATTCGGAAATAAGATAGGACGAGCAAGCTCGTCCTATCAAAGCGGCTGTGAGATTATTCGGTACGCCAAAATCGGTGGACCGGCTCATCCGGCATCCGCCCTGCGGGAGACGGCGGAAGCCGCCTTCCGCTCAGGGGAGAAGGCTTTAAGGCAGATACTTCTTGGGGTTGACCAGGGAGCCGTTGTAGTACATGGTCAGATGCAGATGGGCGCCGGTGGACCAGCCGGTGTTGCCGACGTAACCGATGACCTGGCCGCGGGTGACGTACTGGCCCTCGCTGACCACGTAGCGGCTCATGTGCCCGTAGAGGGTCGAGAAGCCGTTGCCGTGGTTGATGGTGACGTAATAGCCGTAGGCCGTGCCGTAGGTGGCGGTGGTCACGGTGCCGGAGGCGCAGGCATAGATGGGAGAGCCGTAGCTGGCGCCGATGTCCATGCCGCTGTGGTTGCTGTAGACGCCGGTAATGGGATGGTAGCGGGGACCGAATTCGCAGGTGATTGTCCTTGCGGAGCAGGGCCACTGGAAACCGTAGCTGCTCACGGCCCAGCCGGAGGAGCTGCCGCCGCCGGAGGAGCCGCCGGAGCTGCCGCCCGAGGAACCGCTGCCGGAAGAGCTGCCGCCGGAATGACCGGAGGAGGAGCCGCCGCCGGAGGCGTTCTGCTGGCGCTCGCGGGCGGCGCGTTCCGCGGCCTCCCGTCTGGCTCTCTCTCTTGCCTCGGCCTCTCTGCGGGCCTTTTCCTCCGCGGCGACGGCTTCCTTGTACTTGGCCTCCTGGGTGGCAATCTGGGCCAGGAGCTGTTCCTTCTCGCTGTCGTACTTCTTGTCGGCGGCCACGAGAGAATCATGGTCGGCCATGAGCTCGGCCATGAGCTCATCCGCCTCGCCGCGCTGAGAAACCAGCTGCTCCTCCTCGGCGGCCAGGGCCTCCTTGGCCTCCTCCATCTCGACCTTCTCCGCCGCCAGGTCCTGCCGGGCGTTCTCGATCTCGATGGCGGACTGACGGATCTTGTCGATCATCGCGGCGTCGGAGCTGGCGATCTCGTTGATCATATCCACCCGGTCCAGCAGATCGGCAAAATTACTGGCCTTGAAAAGGATGGACCAATAGGTCAGCTTCCCGTTCTCCTCCATGGAGCGGATTCGGGTCTTGTAGCGGGCGTTGAGCGCCTCCTGCTCGTCGAGGGCGTCTTCCAGCTCGTTCTGCTTCTCGGCAATCAGCAGGGCATATTCCCGAATCTGCTCGTTTTTATTGGCGATGGAGTCCTGAGTCAGCTTGATCTGCTGGTCGATGTTGTTCTTCTCGGAAACCAGATCCCGAATATCGGACTCGTTCTCGCTCTTCTGCTTTTGAATCTCCCGCTGTTGAGCGGCAATGGCGGCCTCCTGCTCCTTCAAATCCTCAATGCGGGATTTGATGGTACTGGAACTCTCGGCGAAGGCGTTGAAAATCAAGCCTCCGACCATCAGCAGGGCCAGAAGCCCGGCGATGACCGCAACGATTACACGGCGATACTTATACACAACAGTCTCCTCCTTTTGCGGACCTCAGACGTCCAGGAATTTGCGGATAGACATAACGGAACCGAAAATACCGACGAACAGACCTGCCGCGCCGAAGGCAACGGCGGTGAGAAGCAGGACCTGCTCAAAGGGTACAAGCTTGAACAGCTGGAGGCTCTGGATCTCGGCGATGCGCCTGTCCAGGAAGCCGTAGAGCCCCCACTCGAGGAAGAAGGCGACAGCTCCGGAGATGGCGCCGATCAGGAAGCCCTCCACGAAATAGGGGAAGCGGATGAAGCGGTTGGTGGCGCCGATCATCTTCATAATGGCAATCTCGTCGCGCCGGTCGTACATGGCCAGCTTGATCGTATTGGAGATCATGAACAGAGAGACGACCAGCAGTACGATGATAATGGCCGCGGAGGCCAGATTGAGCACGTTCTGGATGGTGGTAAAGCCCTTTGCCAGCTCGCTTCTGGCCCGGACCTTGACCACGCCCTGGATCTGCTCCAGGGCCTTCACGGTCTCATCCATTTTAGAGTTGTCCTCCAGGATAATCTCGATCCGGTCCCGGAAGGTGGCGGAGTCGATGCCCTCATAGGCCTCACCGCCGCCCTCCTGCTCGATGAAGCGCTGGCCGGCCTCCTCACGGGAGATGAACCTCGCCTCGCGAACGTTGTCGAGCAGGTTAATCCTGGAGCCCACGGATTTGGCCTCGGCGGTGTCGTAGCTCTCGTCCACATAGGCCAGGACCCGGTTCTGCTGCTCCATATCCGATACAAAATTGCTCAGATTGTAGATCAGCAGGGAAAAGCTGCCGATGATGACAAGGCAGGCCACTGTGACGCACACGGCCGCAAAGGACATGAAGCCGTGGACAAACATATTATGTACGCCCTCTTTGAAGAGGTAACCCAATTTTCTAAGTCTCTTCATTGATGTAGTACCCATCCATTCCGTCGTTGATGACTTTGCCCTCGTTGATGGCGATGACCCGCTTGGTGAATCGGTTGACCAGCTCCCGCTCGTGGGTCACGACCATGACCGTGGTGCCCAGGGCGTTGATGGACTCCAGCAGCATCATAATCTCATAGGAGCGCTGGGGGTCCAGGTTGCCGGTGGGCTCGTCGGCCACGATCATCGCCGGGTTGTTGACCAGAGCCCGGGCAATGGCGACGCGCTGCTGCTCGCCGCCGGAGAGCTCGTGGGGCAGGCGCCGGCCGCGGTTTTCCAGGCCGACCAGATCCAGGACGTAGGGCACGCGGGCCTTGATCTCCTTGCTGGAGGCGCCCACGATCCGCATCCCGTAGGCCACGTTCTCGAAGACGGTCTTGTTCTCGATCAGGCGGAAGTCCTGGAAGATGACGCCGACGGTGCGGCGCATATAGGGAATCTGGCGCTTTTTGATGGTCTCCAGCTTGTAGCCGTTGACCTCGATGGAGCCCGAGGTGGGCTCCAGCTCGGCGGTAAGGAGCTTGATAATCGTGGATTTGCCGGAGCCGGAGGGACCGACCAGGAAGACGAACTCGCCGTCCTCAATCCGGAGGCTCACGCCCTCCAGCGCGCGGTTTCCCGCCTCGTAGACCTTGTTGACATTACGAAATTCAATCATAGAAATCTCCAATCAGAACATCTTGTTGTCGCGGGAGGCCAGATACTTCTTGACCATCAGGGCGACCTTGAAGATGATGGCGTGGTCGAATTCCCGGAGATCGAGGCCGGTGAGCTTCTTGATCTTCTCCAGGCGGTAGACCAGGGTATTGCGGTGGACAAAGAGCTTGCGGGAGGTCTCGGACACGTTCAGGTTGTTCTCGAAGAATTTGTTGATGGTGAACAGGGTCTCCTGGTCCAGGGTGTCGATGGAGTTCTTCTTGAAGACCTCGGCCAGGAAGATCTCGCAGAGGGTGGTGGGCAGCTGATAGATCAGCCGGCCGATGCCAAGATTCTCGTAGGTGATGATGGTCTTCTCGGTGTCGAACACCTTGCCCACCTCGATGGCAACCTGGGCCTCCTTGTAGGAGTCGGCCAGCTCCCGGAGGTGCTCGGCCACGCCGCCGATGCCGATGATGGTCTTGACAAAGAGCTGGCTCTTCAGGGTTTCCTCAATGGTAGAGGCCAGGGCCAGCAGCTCCGCCTGTTCGGCTTCGGCGCTGACAGCCTTGACGACAGCCGCGTCGGTCTCGTTGATGGAAATCACGAAATCCTGCTGACGGTCCGGGAAGAGCCCCTGGAGCACGTCCACCACGCCCACGTCCGGGCTGCCCAGCTGCCGAACCAGAAAGACCGTGTGATTCTGATCGGAGGGGAAATGCAGCTCCTTGGCGCGGATGTAGATGTCGCCGGGCAGGATGTTGTCGGTGATGATGTTCTTGACAAAGGTGGCCTTGTCGTGCTTCTCTTCATAGTAGATCTTGGTGCAGTTCAGCGCGACCTGGGCCATGAGGCAGAGACTGCGGGCAAGCTCGTCGTCGCCGTCCACGAAGACCGCGTAATCGAAGCTGCCGCCGTAGTTTGTGAGGGCCTTGACCGTCTTGCCGGAAAAATGCACCGCGGTCTGGTCCTCGGCCAGGGAAACGACACGGGCAAGCTTCGGCAGCTTGATCCCAAGCTCGGAAGCTTCGGAGCAGGCGACGACGGTACCCTCCGCGTCGATAACGCCGATTTGCCGCTCAGTGGCAGCCTTCATCTGCTGGATCACGTCGGAAAAGATATGGTTGGTCATATCGAGACACTCCTGTCGAAGAGTAGTTTTTGTAAACTTCTACCTTGTATCATACCCTATCTTTTCGATTTTTGCAAGAGCTTTTTGTCATTTTCTTTGAAAAATTGTAGTTTTTTTTATGCAAAAAGACAACAAATCCGGCGTTTTATCTAATTTGATGTGCTTATATCCAGATTAGTTTTTCTGTTTTCGTCAATTTTGCCCTTTGTGGATATTGTACAGTAGCACAATCTCCTCCTCAGAAAGCTCCCGGACTTCTCCCAAAGGAAGGTTTTCGAGCCGCAGCAGCCCTTCGCTTTCCCGCCGCAGGTAGCGCACATGCAGGCCGCGGGCCGACATCATACGGCGGACCTGGTGATATTTGCCCTCGGTGACGGTGATCTCGCTCTCCCCCGCTCCCAGAGGACGCAGGACAGCGGGCAGGCAGCGGGTTCCGTCCCGGAGCTCCAGCCCCGCGGCGAAGGCCCGGACGTCCGCCTCCCCTGCCGTGCCCTCATGCTTGGCGTAGTAACGCTTCTCCACGCCTTGCTTCGGGGAGATCAGCCGGTGAGCCAGGTCCCCGTCGTTGGTGAAGAGCAGCAGCCCTTCGGTTTCCTTGTCGAGGCGGCCCACGGGAACCAGGCTTTGCCGCCGATAGGACTCCGGAATCAGCTCCATCACGGTCCGGTCCCTGGGATCCTCGGTAGAAGTCACGAAGCCTGCCGGCTTGTGGAGCATCAGCACAATCCGCCGCGGACCCTCCACCGCTTCGCCGCGGAAGCGCACCTGATCCGCAGCCGGGTCCAGCTTCACGGCCCCGTCCGTCACGATCCTGCCGTTGACCGTGACGGCGCCGCTTTTCAAAATCGTTTTCAGCTCCCGCCGGGAGGCGACTCCGGCGTCGGATAAAAGCTTGTCAAGTCGGATCATGGGTTCTCCTTTCGGAAGCCGGGTTAAAATTCAGGTTGCTAAGGGAAACCGTTTGCGCTGGTCTAAAGCTCCGCCGCGCCGCATAGGCTTCACCACAAGCATCTGTGGAAGGGAGCATGACAATGTTTGTAATAACGACAAAGGTCTCCAAGACCAAAATCGCGGCCATCGTGACGCTGATAATCGCGGCGGTGGTGCTGGCGGCAATCCTGGCCGCGGCAAAGAGCGGAAAAGCCGAAACGCTCGACGAACGGAACGGCGAGAACAACGAGGAGCGGGCCGCCTTCCTGTCTCAGTGCGGCTGGCAGGTCAACGCAGAGCCGATCCAGACCCAGACCGTCAAAATCCCAGCGGAGGACAGCGAGGTCTTCCGGCGCTACAACGAGCTGCAAAAATCTCAGGGCTTCGATCTCACGGCCTATGCCGGGAAGCAGGCGGTCCGCTATGTCTATGAGGTACTGAACTACCCGGAGGCCAAGGGCCCGGTCTACGCCACCGTCTTTGTCTTCCAGGGGAAAATCATCGGCGGCGACGTCACGGATACCGCCCCGGAGGGCAAGATGCAGGGACTGAAAAAATAGCTCAATGGTATTATAAATCCAAATTGTTACAAATCTGTTACAAAAAGCATACCGGATGAAATTTTTTGAAAATTTTATCCGATATGCTTTTTTACCATCCGTAGTCCGTTTTGAAGCTGCGTTCTTCCAGGTCGGGGGTCAGGTCCTCGGTTTCGATTCGATCAATGCCGATGTACCTGGAATTTTGGAGAATCAGAATCACCTTATTCAGCAGCTTTTCCTCCCCCTGCAGCTCCATGGTCACCGAGCCGTCCCAGTCGTTCCGGACCCAGCCCGTGAGCCCGTAGAGCTGCGCCGCCTGCATGGCCCGCCAGCGAAAGCCCACGCCCTGGACGCTGCCGTGAAATACATACCTTCTGCGGATCATCCCGGTCTCCCCTTTCTCCGCGCCTCGCGGCGTGATTCTGTCACGACCGCCGCGCTTCCGGTTTTTGATATTATAACACGGTCCGGAAAATAAGTAAAGAACAAGAAACCGGAGCTGTGGCGCAAAAATCCGGGCAACCGGGCTCTCAGGCTCGAATTCTGTTGACGAAGCCCCGGGAATCCGATATAATATTGTGGAATCAAAAACAGCCGGCCTGGAAAGCCTTGAATTGGAGGGTTCCTGATGAACGCGAGAAAAGAAGAACGAAGGCGTCTGCCTGCCCTGCTGCCGTACCGCGGCTCGGGGCGGCCGCAGATCGTGCTGATCGGCAACGGGCTGGAACGGGCGGACGACGGGGCCGCCCCGCTGCCCGGCGGGAAAGCTGGCAAGGGCAAGAGCTGGGAGGAACTCTTGCTGGACCTCACGGCGGAGAAGCATCTGGCGTTTTCGGAAGAGGATCTGAAAAGCACGCCCTTTCCGCTGAAGTACCATCTGCTGTCCACCGAGCGGGACGCGCCCTATCCCCTTCGCGCCGCGGACCTGGCCCGAGAGCAAAAGAACCTTTCCCGGGCGGTTTCGGATCTGGGCAGCGTGACGAACCCCGCCCTGCGGCGGCTCCCGTCTCTGATGGCCGACCACTACTTCACAACGAACTACACCTACAGTCTGGAGCGGGCCTTCGCTCCGGGGCTTGATTTTCTCAATCAGGACGTGCGCCGGGACGGCCGATTCAACTACAACCCAAAACGCAACGAGAGCGGCAAACAGCAGTTCGAGCGCCGCTATCGGCTCTATACGGGCTACCTTGCGGAGCTGCCGGACGGGGATCTGGCGGGGCTTTGGCACATCCACGGCGAATGCGCCGCGCCGAGCACCATCATTTTGGGGCACGACGGCTATGGCCGGCTGTTGAGCAAGATTGTTCCCGTCTGCGGCGACTTCAGAAAATACAAGGAGCTGAACCCCGGCGAGCCCTACGGCTTCCGCTCCTGGCCCGAGCTCTTTCTCTTTGCCGACGTCTACATCCTGGGTCTGGGGCTCGGCGTCTCCGAATTCGATCTCTGGTGGCTCCTGCGGCGGAAGCAGCGGGAGGAGAAGGCCGACGGGCATGTGTACTTCTACTCCAACGACGCCGCCGAGGGCGCTTACCGGGACCGGGACCTTCTGCTGCGGGCCCTCGGCGTCGTCGTCAACCCGGACGGGATTGCCCACAATTCCGATTACAGCAAGTTCTATCAAGCCGCCCTGGACAGCATCCAGGCCCGGATCGCCGAAAACCGAAGGGCGCGCTGAACCCCGATTCCGACATCCGCAAAAGGGAGGAAGCCTCAGATGTGCTGCCGATATTATATTCTGCCGAAGTCCGTGGAATGGGACCCCATCCGGGAGGGGGCGGAGCACGCCCGGGTCATGCGCCGCTTTCTGGAGGCCGGCGCAGCTCTGGTCTCCTCCGGGGAAGTCCGGCCCACGGACGTGGTCCCGGTCCTCGCCACGGACCGAAGCGGCGGAAAGAGCTGCTTCCCCATGCGCTGGGGCTTCCGTCTGGAGGGCCCAAAGCCCACCCTGCTCATCAACGCCCGGGCGGAAAGCGCCGCGGAAAAGCCGACCTTCCGGGAGGCCTGGGCCGCTCATCGCTGCGCCGTTCCGGCCTCGGGATACTATGAATGGGAGCACTCCCCCGAAAGTCCCCGCGGAAAAGGGACGAAGTACGCGATTGCCGACGCGGGCAAGAAAATCCTTTGGCTCTGCGGTCTTTACCGGATCGAAAACGGCCTTCCGGTCTTCGTGATTCTGACCCGGGAGCCGGGGCCGGAGCTGGCGCGGCTCCACGACCGGATGCCCCTGATTCTCCCCTCGGAGGCGGTCCCGTACTGGGTGGATCCCTCCGTCCGGCCGGAGGGCCTGCTCGCCCTCGCCCGAACGGATTTCGCCGCAGAGAAGGCGGGCTAAGCTGTCCTTCAGAACTTCCTTTGCCATGCCCTGCGAATGTGCTTTTTTCGGATTGACATTATTCGTCCCGCCGGATATAATAAAATTTGATAGCTTTCTGTCAAACCAGGCATCTTTTCTATACCATCGAAACGAGGAGAACAACCCGTGGCCTCTGAAATCATTGACGGCATCTACTATGAAAACGGCGAGCCGAAGCACGCCGGCGTCGTAAAGGTAGACGGTATCATCTACTACGCCGGCAGCGGCGGCGTCCTCGCCACCGGGGAAAAAACCGTCCATTCCGAAATGACCAACGGCCTTCTCAAGCGCGGCGTCTACGAGTTCGACAAGGACGGCAGTCTCATTCCGGGTTCCTATGTTCCGCCGAAATCAAGCGGAAAGAAGCGGCGCAAAAAGCGCAGCCACAAGAAGCTGACCACGACCCAGCGCTGGCTGGTAATTGCCTGCTTTGCCGCGCTGATCGCCTTTATCTTCCTGGATCTTCACTTCGGCTGGCTGAACTTCAGGCCGGAGCCCAGCACCGCCCCGACGACCACCGGAGAAACCGAGTTCATCACGCCGATCATCCTGCCCGAATTTGAGGAGCCGGTCTATCTCTGCACCGAGCCCATGCGGCGGTACTACAGCGGAGCGCTCACCCTGCCCCAGGCCATCTCCTACAATCAGGGAGCCTACGCTCCCTTCGTTTTCCCCTATGAAATGGGCGAAGGCATCGAGGCCGTCCTGCTTTTGGACGGAAAGGAATATCCCTTGGACCCCAACGCCAATTCCATTTCCATCGACAATCTGCTGACCGGGAAGACCTACGAATATACGGTCAACGTCACCGAGACGGCCGACGAGAGCACCCGGACCACCACCTATCCCGGCAGCTTCACCACCGCCGATACCAACCGCTTCATCCTCCTGCCCGGCGTCAGCAACACCCGGGACATCGGCCACTACAGGACCGCCGACGGCAGACGGGTGAAGGAGGGCATGATCATCCGCGGAACGGAGATTGACGGTCTGGTGGAGGGCGAGTACTTTCTGACGGACAAGGCCGCCGCGGAGCCCTTCCGTTTTCAAAGTGATCTTGACCTGCGGAGCGGCGAGCTGTATTCCAGCGTCTATCAGAGCCGCCTCGGCGACGGAGTGCGCCACAGCTTCTTCAACTCTCCCTCCTATAGCGGCATCTTCACCGAGTCCGCCAAGCCCCTTCTGCGGGAGATCTTCACAGAGCTCGCCGACCCGGACAGCTACCCCCTCTATCTCCACTGCACCTACGGCGCGGACCGAACCGGAACCATCGTCTTCCTGCTCCAGGGCCTGCTGGGCGTTTCCGAGGAGGATATGGTCTTTGAATATCAGCTGACCGGCTTCCACTTGCCCTATTACGGGGAATCCACCGATCTCAACGGCATCCTCGGCGGCCTGGAGGGCACCCCCGGCGATACGATCAACGAGAAAATCTCCAACTATCTGATCCGGGAGGTCGGCCTGACCCAGGAACAGCTCGACAGCATCCGCAGCATTCTCCTGGAGGATTGAGTACAAACGCCAAACGCCCCCGCGTGTCGCAGGACACGCGGGGGCGCTCTGTCTTTGTGGGAGCCTCGGCGCTATTCCTCGCCGCGGCGGAAGCGGTCGATCATCTCTCCGGTCAAGCTGATCTCGGAGTAATCCGCTGGGATTTCCTCCCGTCTGTACCAGCCCGCCTCGGAAAGCTCGCTCTCCTGGATCTTGATCCGGTCGCTGCCGTCGAGCTCGCACCAGAAGCCCATGAGCAGGCTGTCGGTGAAGACCCAGGGCTGGGATTTATAGAAGCGCAGATTCCTGACCCGCAACCCGGTCTCCTCGAAGACCTCCCGGCGGACCGTGTCTTCGATAGATTCTCCGATCTCGTTGAAGCCCGCCACAAGGGCGAAGCGCTTAAAGGCCCGGCCCTGATATTTCGTCAGCAGCAGCCGCTCCCCGTCCGTCACCGCGACGATCACCGCAGGGGAGATTTTCGGATAGACCGTCAGGCCGCAGTCCGGGCAGACCCGGGCCCGTTCCGTTTCGCTGTCTCTCATCGGGGCGCCGCAGCGTCCGCAGAAGCGGGTCGTGCCGTACCAGCGGTGCAGGCTCTCCCCCGCCGCAGCGGCGAAGACCGCGGGCTTCGGCCCCATGCCCCGATACTCCCGGGAGGGGACGAAGATCAGATCATCCCCGGCGGGGCAATCTCCCGCCGTATCGTCAAGCAGGAAGAATTCGGTCTGATCCAGAGAAAAGGCGTAGCGGAAGGCCCCTTCCTCCACGGTTCCGGAAAGCGCTCCGAAAGTCGGAAGCCGCAGCGCGCCGTCCTCTTTTTTGGCCAGCACCGCGTCCCCCCGGTAAATCAGCGCGCGGCTCTCCGGCTTCGGCCGGGCCCTGCGAAAGCTGTTGTCGTATCGAACGTCAAGCTCCTGAAACATAGCAGTTCCTCCCGCGTTTCCCGCATTCCGGATTTATCATAATACAAGTTTAACAAAACAGCCGCGGGAAGTCAAGCGCTGATCCGATTCTTCTTTCTCCATGTGGGAAACAGCGGCGGCTGACCGCATCCCCCGATTCAAATATTAATAACAAAATATTCAATTTTCCGCTTTACTTTTTCATACAAATCTGCTACAATACGATTTGTACTATGGCCTATTGCGGGCCGGTATCAACCATTTGTATTTTCAAGTTAGGAGGTAAGTTGCATCAAATGGCTTGTAAAGTAACGACCGTTCCCTTCCGTGGCACGAAGGAACAAGAAGAACAGCTGTTGGCCGTGATCGAAGAGCTCCGGAATGTTCCGGGCGCGCTCATGCCCATCATGCAGAGAGCCCAGGACATCTATGGGTATCTCCCCATCGAGGTCCAGACCATCATCGCAGATCAGATGAACGTTCCCCTGGAGAAGATCTATGGCATCGCCACCTTCTATGCCCAGTTCGCGCTGGCGCCCAAGGGCCAGTACCGGATCTCCGTCTGCCTCGGCACCGCCTGCTACGTCAAGGGCGCGCAGAACGTGTTTGACAAGATCTGCGAAGTCACCGGCCTGAAGGAAGGCGAATGCACCCCCGACGGCAAGTTCTCTCTCGAAGCCTGCCGCTGCGTCGGCGCCTGCGGCCTGGCTCCGGTCATGATGATCAACGACGACGTCTATGGCCGTCTGACGCCCGACCAGATCAAGGGGATCCTCGACAAGTATTGATCTTCCCCGCGGAACGGAGGTAGCAAATGAAACTTCGCCAAATCGCCGAGCTGCTCCAGGCCAGAGTGCTTTCCAGCGATCACATGCTGGACACCGAGGTCCAAAACGCCTTCTGCTGCGACATGATGTCCGATGTGCTGGC
>CAMVKI010000052.1 GCA_947168005.1 uncultured Clostridia bacterium | reverse complement strand
AGCCTTCCCCACAGCGTCAGAACCGTAGGGGCGGCCATTGGCCGCCCGCCTCCCGCACCAGCCTTCCCCACAGCGTCAGAACCGTAGGGGCGGCCATTGGCCGCCCGCCTCCCGTACCAGCCTTCCCCACAGCATCAGGACCGTAAGGGCGGCCAATGGCCGCCCCTACAGACGCACGGTAAACGGCAGCCCTCCGCCCCGGGCGGGCGGCCAATGGCCGCCCCTACAGATGCACAGTGAACGGCAGCTCTCCGCCCCAGGCGGGCGGCCATTGGCCGCCCCTACGGCCTGTTTGCTGAGTAAAACCGATAACCAGAATTCGGATTTGTCGGGTTCTTGCCGTAGGGGCCGGCGTCCTCGACGGCCCGCACGTATCAGATAACGGCATGTTCGGGGCGTCGGGGACGCCGCCCCCTACGGCGCTACAAATCCCGATTTCCCCCCCGTTCACAAATTGATAACAAAAGCTTCACAGAACTTTTAGCACTCTCCTCTTGACAGTGCTAAATAATGTGGTATAATAGGGCCAGAACAAAGGAAGGGAGCAAAAAGCTTCCGCTCCTTGCTCAGGTACATAGGCAACCAACATCAAATGTAAATGAGTGAAAGGAGAAATGACTTATGTTGATGCCCAGAATTTTTGACGATGATTTCTTTGACGACTGGATGCGCTGGCCCGTGAACCGCAGCCTGGCCGATACCGAAAAGCAGCTCTACGGCAAGCATGCCCCCCACGTGATGAGGACCGACATCCACGAGCACGACGACCACTACGACGTGGACATCGATCTCCCCGGCTTTAAGAAGGACGAGATCGAGCTGAGCCTGGATAAGGGCTACCTGACCGTCAGCGCCACCAAGGGTCTGGACAAGGACGAGACCGACAAGAAGGGCCGCCTGATCCGCCAGGAGCGCTACGCCGGCGCCATGCAGCGCAGCTTCTACGTGGGCTCCGCCCTCACCGAGGAGGAGATCAAGGCCAAATTCGAGGACGGCGTTCTGAAGCTGAACGTCCCCAAGAAGGCCGCCCCCAAGCTTCCCGAGAAGCGCACGATTCTCATCGAAGGATAAGGCAAGCCGCAGCGAGCGGGTCCCTCCGGAGCGCAGGCTCCGGAGGGACCCGCTCGCTGCGGTATTGTTTACATAATTCAGTAGACAAAATTCGACGCATTATGGCGTCCCGGCGGGTGGATATACGCTTTCCCGGGGCTGCAAAACCGCGTATGTCCTACATAAATCAGCGAAAAGCCCTCGATTGCGCAGGAGTTTTTCACATTCTCCACAGGGTTTTCCACCGCCGCATGTTTATACAGACAGCCTTCGACATATTTTCACACGTTGACATAACCCAGTTGCGCACTCCTCCGTAACCCTCGAATTATGCCACCCGGCGGCCCTTTCCCGGAGGCCGCCCGTATTTTTCTGAAAATTTTTCGCCGATTTTTGAAAAAAACTATTGATTTTCCGCGGGAAATGAGTATAATGTATTTCTGCATGAGCCTAACTGCTTTTTGCCCACGATTTCGGATCAAGGAGGTGTAACCGTGCCCAACATCAAGTCCGCCAAGAAGAGAGTCGAGCTGTCCAAGGTCGCCAATGCCAGGAACAAGGCTGGCAAGTCCGCCCTCAAGACCGACATCAAAAAGTTCGACGCCGCTGTCCTTGAAGGTAATCGCGAGGCGGCTGACGCTGCTTACAAGACTGCCGTCAAGTCCGTGGACCAGGCTGTGAACAAGGGTCTTCTTCACAAGAATACCGCTGCCCGGAAGAAGAGCAGCATGACCCTGAAGCTCAACAAGCTGGCGTAATTCGCGTTCGAAAATATTCCCTTCCGGCTTTGACCGGAAGGGGTTTTTTCGTTTTTGGCCCAAATGCGAAGCTTTTCGCGTTTTTTGACGATTTTTGTTGAAATTTCCGCGGCTTTCGGGTATAATATTGCGGCAAATTAAGTTGAATCCGCTTTTTGACCGAAAGGATCCCTCAATATGGATATATTCAGCGTGATTTCCCTTCTGGGCGGCCTGGCCATGTTCCTCTATGGCATGCGCCTCATGGGCGACTCCCTGAAGGAGAACTCCTCCGGCGCTCTCAAGCGCGTCATGGGCAAGGTGACGGACAACGCCTTCAAGGCCTTCCTGCTGGGCGTTTTTGTCACGGCCCTGATCCAGTCCTCCACCGCCACCATCGTCATCACCGCCGGTCTGGTCAGCGCGGGCATCCTGACCCTGCGCCAGTCCCTGGGCATACTCGTGGGCGCGAACCTGGGCACCACCGTCACGGGCCAGATCATCCGTCTGCTGGACATCAACGCCTCGGGCAACTCCTTCCTGCGTTTCCTCCAGCCCTCCACCCTGGCCCCCATCGCCCTGATCATCGGCATCGTGCTGATCATGGGCAGCTTCTTCAAGAACGCGAAATCCGTGGGCAACATCGCCATCGGCTTCGGCATCCTCTTCTCCGGCCTGCTGAACATGACCGGAGCCGTCAACAGCCTGAAGGACTCCGGCGTCTTTGACCAGCTCTTCACCCACCTGGGCGACAGCCCCTTCCTGGGCTATCTCATCGGCGCGGCGGTGGCCTTCATTCTCCAGAGCTCCTCGGCCGCCGTGGGCATCCTCCAGACCTTCTCCGCCACGGGCCAGCTGGCCTTCAAGTCCATCTACGCGGTCATCGTGGGCATCTACCTGGGCGACTGCGTCACCACGGCCATCGTCTGCTGGATCGGCGCCAAGGCCGACGCCCGGCGGGTGGGCATCGTGAACATTCTCTACAACTTATGCAAGTCCGTCCTGGTCCTGGCCGGGGTCACCCTGGTCCACAGCCTGGGCCTGCTGGACGGGCTCTGGGACCGGACCGCCAACTCCGGCCTCATCGCCAACACCAACTCCATCTTCAACCTGGCCTGCGCCCTGATTCTCCTCCCCACCCTGCAGCTCGACGAGAGGCTCAGCTATAAGCTCGTCCGGGACGATCCCGTGAAGGAGAGCAAGTTCAAGTCCGTCATCGACGCCCTGAACCCGGTCTTCTACAACACCCCGGCCCTGGCCTTCCAGAGCTGCTATCATCTGCTGCTGGCGGTCTTCGCCGCCTCCCGGGCCAACACCGAGCGGGCCTTCCGCCTGCTGGAGAAGTACGACGCCGCCCTCCACCGGGAGATTATGGCCGACGAGGACGAGATCGACCGCATGACCGACCAGGTGAGCAAATACCTGGTGGGCTTCCTGCCCCACCTGCAAATGCAGGACCACGTGGCGATCATGGACCAGTATTACAAGGTCACCTCGGAGTTTGAGCGCCTGGGCGACCACGCGGTGAACATCGCCGAGCACGCGGCCACCCTGCAAAAGAACAACACCATTCTCTCCGCCGCCGCCCGCTCAGAGCTGGCGGTGCTGGAGAGCGCGATTATGAACATCCTCGACGAGACGGAGCAGACCTTCCGCAAGCGCGACGTGGACGCCGCCCGGCGGATCGAGCCCCTGGTCCAGGTCTCGGCGGACCTGGTCAACGCCCTGAAGCGCAGCCACCTCAAGCGCATGAGCACCGGCGAGTGCAACGTCTACGCCGACTCCACCTACACGAACCTGATGGTGGAGTTCCGCCGCATCGGCGCGGTCTGCTCCAACGTGGGCATCGCCACCCTGGTCCGCGTCTACCCGGAGCTGGCCGACCACGAGCACCTCTACTTCGACAAGCTCCACGAGGGCGGCGACGAGACCTTCGACGCCGCCTACGAGCGGGCCCACCAGCGCTACTTCAGCCTCCTGCAAGGCCTCAGCGCCGCCCAGACGACAGAGGCGTAGGGCTGGCCCGTTTCCCCGCTCGGGCAAGACATCAGACACGCCCGCAGCGGCGCACAGTGTGCGCCATTCCTCCCCGCTCGGACAAGGGATCAGGGATCAAGGATCAAGGATCAGGGTGGAAAAAGGGCAAAGGGAGCAGGGCCCCGTCCGTAGGGGCGGCCATTCCCGAACGCCTGTAGGGACAAGCCGTGCTTGTCCGCCGTTCCCCGCCTTGGACGAATGAACAGTGAATCATGAATAATGAATAATTGTGGTATCGTTCAAATTGCCATTTGAACGATCGAACAGAAAGGCTCCTGCCGCCGATGCGACAGGAGCTTTTCTTTGCTGCGGGCAGCATTTTCGTCCTTCGGACCTCTTCCTTCTTTCGGTTTCCCTCTTCCCTTCCAATCATCCGAATGCGCGGAAGAGGGAATCGGGAATAAGTAAAAATCCTCCATGCTCTCGCATGAAGGATTTTTGGTGACCCGTACGGGACTCGGCTGCATGATTGCTTCGCAATCATAGAGGTATCCCCCAGTATGCGCACTGGGGGATGTGACATGCCACCGGCATGTCACGGTTTTCGGACCATTCGAGTCCCTCCGACGTCACCAAAACAGAGCACCCCTTTTGGGGGTGCTCTGTTTTGGTGACCCGTACGGGACTCGAACCCATGTTACCGCCGTGAAAGGGCGGTGTCTTAACCACTTGACCAACGGGCCTGGTAGCGGCAATCTGATTCGAACAGATGACATACCGGGTATGAACCGGGTACTCTACCAGCTGAGTTATGCCGCCATATTGACGCCGCCCGCGCGACGGGGTGGGCTCGAACAAGCATGAAAAATTATAGCGGATCAGCGTCGATTTGTCAAGTATTATTTTTACTTAGATCAAAAATTTTTGTATGGCAGCAGACCCGCCATCCCGCCGCAGGGCGGCCTGACCCCAGGCCGCCGCCCCCCCGCCGTAGGGCGGCCTGACCCCGGGCCGCCGTCCCCCGCCGCAGGGCCTGATTCTTTCCGCGGCGCATCCGTCATTGACAAACGCCGGGGATTGCTCTATAATGAAGCCATAACAAGGGCGGAGGCTGCTCCGCCCCGAAAAAGGAGAGGAGAACAACTATGGACAACATCCTGTTCCAGGAAATTGCCCGCTATGGCTTCAAGCCCGTGAATCCGAAAATCTGCGTCGGCACCTGGAGAAACTACGCCGTTGCCCTGAACAACTACGCCGGCAAGGCCTGTTACTACTACGCGGCGATCCGGATCCCCAAGGGCTCCCGGGAGCTGCTGAAGGCCGTCGCCGAGGCCTACAAGGCCGCCGGGCTCAATAAGAACGTCTCGGTGCTGCAGGCGGGCCCGAACTGCATCCAGGGCATCTTCACACCGCCGAAGGAGGATGTGGGCGGCTGCTTCACTCGCTTCCTCGACACCCTGACCGGCGCTCTGGCCCAGAACGGCGTCGCTCCGGCCAATACCTGCGCCCTCACCGGCGCGCCGAACCCGGACAGCCTCTGCTTTATGATGAACGGGACCTTCCAGGGCTACCAGCCCGTCTGCGGGTCCGTCACCCGGCAGAGCGGCTGCCAGGCCCAGGCCAGGGTGGAGGAAAACGAGACCGGCGGCAGCTACCTGACTGGCTTTATCGGCGCCCTGCTGGGCATGGCGCTTGGCGTGGCGGTGAACCTGCTGACCCTGGTATTCCTCCAGCGCTATTTTGCCGTGCTCTTCGCCCTGGTTCCCGTCGCGGCCATGTTCGGCTACAAGCTCTTCAAGGGCAAGCTGGACAAGCTTTCCATTATTATCGTTATCCTGCTGAGCGTCGTCGCCGTGCCGCTGATGGAGCTCCTGACCCTTTCCATCAGCGTTGCCCGAGAACTCGGCATTTCCTTCGGCACCGCTTTGGAGGCGAGCATGGAGGCCCTTCAGATCCCGGAGGTCAAGAAGGAAGTCATTGCCGATATTCTCAAGATGCTGCTCTTCATGGGCCTCGGCGTGTTCTTTGCCTTCAGCTTCCTGCGCGCTCAGCTCAACAGCACCAAGCTCGGCAGCACCCAGCTGGCGCTGGACTCCATGCAGCCGAACCCGCTGTACGCCGCCCCCGCCCAGTCCGCCGCGGCCCCCGAAGCGCCCATCGCCCCCGCCGCGGAGCAGCCCGTCCCCACAGAGCCGCTCGAATCCCAGGAATAAGCTCAACCGACCCAACCAAAGGTCGTTTCCGCACAAACACGCCGTAGGGGCGGCCATACTTCGTGACTCTTCGAGTTTGGCCGCCCGCAGCAAAGAAAAGCTCCTGTCGTCGCGGCAGGAGCCTTTCTTTTCCATCGTTCAAATGGCAATTTGAACGATACCACAATTATTCATTATTCATTATTCACGATTCATTCGCCCGAGGCGGGGAACGGCGGACAAGCACGGCTTGTCCCTACAGGCGTTCGGGAATGGCCGCCCCTACGGCGCAGCGTACCCCACGCGCAGGGTCTCCCCGTCGCTGCTGATCTCCACCGGGGCGGTACGGGTCAAAAAGGTCTCCGTCCCGGCGCGCTCCAGGAGCTCCAGGGTCTCCGGGTCCTCCGGCTCCTCATCGGAGGAGGTGATCACCGCCCAGGCGGGCTTTGTCGCTTCGAGCAGCGCCGGCAGCGGGCTCTCCCATTTCCCGTGATGGGGAAGCTTCAGCAGGGCGACGGGCTTTGGGTCCGTGCCGAGGAACTCCCGCAGCCGCAGCTCCTCGGCGTCGCCGGGAAAGAGCAGCCGGTTGGCCCCGTGGGTCAGGGTGACGATCAGGGAGGAATTGTTGCTCGGGTCCTCCGGATAGCTCTCCCGGGCCGGCGGGTCCACGGTGAAAACCGCGTCCCCCAGGCGGAGCTCCGTCCTCTCCCGAACCGTGACGGGCGCGAGCCCGGCGGTCTCCACCGCCTCCATGTACTTCTCATAGGCGGAGGCGTCCTCCTTGGGGCTGTTGCTCTGGAGAATCTGCCCCACCTCCACGGAGCCGAGGAGCTTCTTGGCCCCGCCCACATGGTCCTTGTCGAAGTGGGTGAGAATCAGATAATCCAGGCGCGCAATGCCCAGCGCCTCCAGCTTGGCAAGGATGGTCTTGCCGAAGCCGCTCTCCCCGGTGTCGATGAGCGCGGCCCCGTCCTCGTTCCAAATCAGAAAGGCGTCGGCCTTCCCCGCCTGAAAGCAATACACATGGAGCTCCGAGCGCACCGGCGGAACGGGGCTCTCGGAGAAGGCCGCGGTCGTCTCCGCGCTCGTTCCACCGCATCCGGCCAGCAGAAGGGCCAGGACGAGCAGAACACAGATGATTTGTTTCATGCAACGGTCTCCTTATTATTTATTATTCATTATTCATTTTTCATTTTGCGCCGCTGCTTCCGGACCACCACGTAGACCATCATGACGATGGTGATGAGGTAGGGGATCATGCCGGTAAGATCGGAGCTGACAAAGCCCTGGAGCCGGAGGCCGATGGCCTCGAAGAAGCCGAACATCAGGGCCGCCAGATAGGCCTTGCCCGGGTGGGCCGCGGCGAAAATCACGCAGGCGAAGGCGATAAAGCCCCGGGAGTTGGACATGTTGTCGGTGAAGGTGCCCTGGAGCTGGCCCAGGGAGAGGTGAGCGCCGGCCAGGGCGCAGAGGATGCCGCAGAGCACCGAGGCGATCCACTTCATCTTTTTCGGGCTGATGCCCGCGGTGCGAAGGGTGTCCGGCTTTTCGCCGGAGGCCCGGAGCCAGAAGCCGTAGGGCGTCTTGTAGACGAAGAGCCAGGCCAGGATCACAATGATCCAGGTGAGGTAGACGAGCACGGATTGGTGGTTGATGACCCGCAGGCCGGGAATCCTGTCCAGGAAGGCCAGGTTCAGCTCGGGCAGATTCGGATTGCCCGAGGCGTCCCCGGGGAAGTAGTTCCGGGCGAGATAGGTGGTCAGGCCGATGGCAAAGGTGTTCAGGGCGCAGCCGATGATGAACTCATCGGACTTGTAGCGGACCACCAGCAGGGCGAAAAACAGGCCCGCCAGGATTCCCACCAGCAGGGCCAGGGCAAGCCCGGCAAAGGCGGACTGGGCCAGGAAGGAGCCCAGGACCCCGAAGAAGGCGCCCATGAGGATCATGCCCTCCATGCCGATGTTCATAATCCCCGCGTGCTCGGTCATGGACCCGCCGATGGCCGCCAGGGCCACGGGGGTGGCGGAGCGGAGCATCATCTGGAAGGTGCCCGCGGAGAAGATCGTGCTGAATATATCCTTTGAGCCGTTCATTGGGCGGCGCCTCCTTTCTCGTCGGGCTCAGCTCCGGTGTGGGGGTCGGCCCCCGCGGGCGGTTTTTTCCTTCCGGACAGGAGCCTTCGAAGCCTCGGATTTGCGGCGGCCGCCTCCAGGAAGCCGCTCTGAGCGGCCATAAAGAAGATGATGACCGTCTGGATGATGAGATAGATCTGGTTGGGGACGCCCACCTGCTGCAGGCCCTCGGCGCCGACCTTCAGCACGGCGAAGAAGAGGGCCAGGAGGATCGTCGTCAGAGGCTGATAGCGGGCGATCATCGCCACCATCAGGCCCTCAAAATAGTAGTCGCTGCTGATGCTGGACTTGTACTGATGCTCCGCGCCGAAGACCCGGAACATGCCCACCAGACCGCACATGGCGCCGGAGATTGCCATGCAGAGGATGATCTTCCGGTCGATGCGCAGGCCGGAGAAGCGGGCAAAGCGGGGATTCTGGCCCGTGAGCTTCATCTCGAAGCCCGGCGTGGTCTTCTGCATCACGTACCAGACCAGAAAGGCGATGATCGCCGCGGCGAAGATGGCGGTGGAGAGGTTGGAGGCCCCCATGAGCCCGCCGAACCAATATCTGGGGCTGAGCTCCTCCGTAGCGGCGACCATCCTGGGGTCGGAGCTCCTCCAGGGGCCCTTCGCCAGGAACTGGCAGAGGTAGGCCGCCACGGTGTTGAGCATGATGGTGGTAATGACCTCGTTGACCTTGAGCTTGACCTTCAGGACGCCGGGGATCAGGGCGTAGAGCGCGCCGGTGAGAATGGCCGCCAGCGCTGCCAGGGGGATCACGGCCCAGGCCGTGACGCCGTCCAGGGCCGCGCCCACCTGGGCCGCGGCAATGGCGCCCAGCAGCAGCTGGCCCTCGCCGCCCACGTTGAAGATGCCCACCCGGGAGCCCAGGTCACAGGCCAGGCCGCAGACCGCCAGAACCATGGCGTACTCCAGCACGTCGCCGATGTGGCGGCGGTTGGAGAAGGCGCCGGAGAGCATGGCCCCGTAGGCCCGGAGGGGGTTCCGGCCGGTGCAGAGCAGGATCAGCGCGCCCACCAGGAAGGCCAGCAGGACGCTGACGCCCAGGGAGATCAGATATTTCGTGTTGATTTTATTTCGTATCATTCCGCCGTCCCTCCCTGCCGCCTGCTGCCGGTCATATACAGGCCGAGCTCCTCCTTGCCGATCTCCCCGGCCCGGAAGGAGCCGGTGATCTCGCCCTCAAAGAGGGTGATAATCCGGTCCGAGAGGCGGAAGACCTCGTCCAGGTCCGCCGAGGAGAGGAGGATGGCGGCGCCCTGATTGCGCTTTTCCATCACACGGCTGTGGATGAACTCGATGGCGCCCACGTCCACGCCCCGGGTGGGCTGGGAGATGATCAGCACCGGGGTGTCGAAGCTGAACTCCCGGGCAATGACCACCTTCTGCATATTGCCGCCGGACATCTCCCCGGCCAGGGCGTCCACGCCCGCGCCGCGGATGTCGTAGCGTTCGTAGACCTCCTCGGCATAGCTGCGGACCGCCCTTCGGTCCTGGTGGATGCGGAAGCGGTTGAAGCGCGGCTCCCGCTGCTTGCCCACCAGCAGATTCTCCGCCACGGTGGCCGCGCCGGAGAGGCCCGTGGCAAGCCGGTCCTCGGGCACGTGGGCCAGGCCGGCCTCCCGGATCTCGCCGGGCTCCCGGCCGGTGACGTCCTTTCCCAGGACCTCCACCCGTCCGGAGCGGATGGGAATCAGCCCTGTAATGGCCTCGATGAGCTCCGACTGGCCGTTGCCCTCGATGGCGGCAATGCCCAGGATCTCCCCGGCCCGAAGCTCCAGGCTCAGGCCCCGGACGGCGGGCAGGCCGCGCTGATCGGAGACGCAGAGCTTTTCCACCCGCAGGGCGGGCGCGCCGGGGGTCCCGCTGCGCTCCAGCTCCTCGAAGAGGACCGGACGGCCCACCATCAGGGAGGCCAGCATCCGCGTGTCCACGTCCCGGGTCTCATGGACGCCCACCAGTCTGCCCTTGCGCATGACGCCCACCCGGTCGGAGATCGCCATCACCTCGTCCAGCTTGTGGGTGATGATGATCACCGTCATATCCTTCTCCCGGACGATGCCCCGGATAACCGTGAACAGCTCCTCGGTCTCCTGGGGGGTCAGGACGGCGGTGGGCTCGTCGAGGATCAGGATTTCCGCGCCCTTGCAGAGGGCCTTCAGAATCTCCACCCGCTGCTGCAGCCCCACGCTGATCTCCTCCACCGGCGTCGATTCGGGCACCGTGAGGCCGTAGTCCCGCTCCAGCTTCCGCACCGCCTCCTCGGCGGCGGCGTTGTCGAAAAAGATTTTATGCTTCCGGGGCTCCCGGCTCAGGACGATATTCTGGGCCACGGTAAAGGAGGGCACCAGCATAAAGTGCTGGTGGACCATGCCCACGCCCTGGTCGATGACGATCCTCGGGTCAAATTCCTCCACCCGCTTGCCCTTGATCCACAGCGCGCCGGCGCTGGGCTTCTGGAGGCCGTAGAGAATGTTCATCAGGGTCGATTTGCCCGCCCCGTTCTCCCCGATCAGGGCGAAGACCTCGCCCTTCCGGATCTCCAGGCAAATATCGTCGTTCGCCAAAACGCCCGGAAACTGCATGGATATGTGCTCGAAGCGAACGACAGCTTCGTTCTGTTTCATGTCTGCCTCACCTTTTCTTTTCCATCGTTCAAATGGCAATTTGAACGATACCACAATTATTCATTATTAATTATTCATTATTCATTCGCCCCCGGGCGGGGACGGCGGCCTGGGGTCAGGCCGCCCTACAGGCGGGCCTGTTGCGGAACGGCGGGGCCGATGGCAGCATCGGCCCCGCCGTGTTGCGGTGCGTATTAGCGGGTGGTGTCCACCTTGATCTCGCCGGAGATGATCTTCGCGGCCACCTCCTCGACGGCGGCCTTGAGCTCGTCGGGGACCTGCTGCACAGAGCCCTCCTCGCCGTAGCCGATGCCCACGTAGCCGTTGGACATGTCGGCCACCCAGGTGCTGCCCCACTTGGACGCGTCGCCCTCCAGCAGGGCCTTCACGGCGTCATAGATGGAGCTGCCGACCTCCTTCTTCATGGAGCAGATGATGGTGTCGGGCTTGATGTACTTCTGGTCGGAGTCCACGCCGATGGCGTAGATGCCCCGCTCCTCGCAGGCCTCGAAGACGCCGGCGCCGGCGGCGGAGGCGATCTGGAAGATCACGTCGGCCTTCTGATCGGCCAGCGCCAGGGCGCACTCCTTGCCCTTGGCGGGATCGTCGTAGGAGTTGGAGTAGTTGGTGACAACCTTGACGTCGGCTCTGGCGGCCTTGGCGCCCTGCTTGTAGCCCACGATGAAGTCGTTGATGACGTCCTGATTCTCGCCGCCCACGGCGCCCACGACGCCGGTCTTGGACAGGGAGGCGGCGATGTAGCCCGCCAGATAGGAGCCCTGATTCTGCGCGTAGGTGATGTTGAGCACATTGGGAATGGGCTCCTCGGTGGCATTGTCGATCCAGATCCACTTGACGTCGGGGTACAGCGGCGCGATGGTCTTGATGTTGCCGAACTCCCAGCCCACGCAGACCACCACGTCGGCCTTGTCGGCGGCGTTCTTCATCTGGGAGTCATGGCTCTGATTGTTGCACTCGATGGTGGTGACGCGGACGCCCAGCTCCTTCGCCAGGCGATCGACGCCCTCCTTGGAGGAGTCATAGAAGGAGCGGTCGCCGAACTTGCCGGCGACGACCAGCGCCAGCCTGAGCTCGGAATTTTCGCCCTCGGTCTTCCTGCAGCCGGCAAAGAGGCTCAGCAGCAGCACGAGGGCCAGAAGCAGACAGAAGATTTTCTTCATCGTTTCATGCATCCTTTCCATTTCGCGGGCCGAGCCCGCATACTGCCTATATTATACTCCTTTCCGCGCCGGGTTGCAAGCACAATTTCAACGCTTTCCGGCCCGCAAAGGCCGAAAAAATGCTTGCATAATCGCCGCGCTTGTGCTATACTGTTTCCGTTCGTTTGAACGAATATGGAAACGGCGTTGAACGGTTTGTCCTTGTCTCGGAGGCGGGTACAGAGAGGGTGCGGCTGCTGCGAGCACTCCCCGCGGGGCAGGGGCCTTCGGCCGGGAGCCGCGGGCCTGAAGGAGGGGCTTCCCTCTGGGTAGGGTCCGCCGCGGGGATCGCGTTAAGGTCCGAAGAGTGCGCCGGGTTCCCGGCGAATGCGGGTGGTACCGCGGAAGCGTCGTCTTTCGTCCCTGATAAAGGGTCGAAGGGCGTTTTTTCAATTTCGTAGGGAGCGATGCCCTCATCGCTCCTGTCATTGCCGCAGGCAATGACACCGCCGTCCCCGCCGTAGGGCGGCCTGACCCCAGGCCGCCGCGTTCCCCGCCGTAGGGCGCGATTATGCCCCGCCGGCAAGGCGGGGGCATGATCGTACCCTGCGACGCAAACAGCAGAAAAATCTTCCACACAAGGAGAGATGATAATGAGAGAACAACTCGAACAAATCAAAGCCAGAGCCATGCAGGCGCTTCAGGACGCCCGGGAAAGCTCTGAGCTGGAAGCCCTGCGCGTAAGCCTGCTGGGCAAAAAGGGCGAGCTCACCGCCGTGCTGAAGATGATGGGCAAGCTCTCCGCCGAGGAGCGCCCCGTCATGGGTCAGCTTGCCAACAGCATCCGCGCCGCCATCGAGGAGCGGCTGGAGGCCCGCAAGGCCGAGCTGGCCGCCGCCGCCCTGGAGGCCAGGCTGACGGCCGAGGCCCTGGACGTCACCGTCCCCGGCACGACCCGCGAGCTGGGCCACAAGCACCCCATGTACATCGCCCTGGACGAGGTCAAGGAGATCGCCATCGGCATGGGCTTCCAGATCCTGGAGGGCCCCGAGGTGGAGCTGGCCGAGTACAACTTCACCAAGCTGAACACCGAGGAGGGGCACCCCGCCCGGGACTGGTCCGACACCTTCTATATTAAAGAAGACAGCTCCGTCCTGCTCCGGACCCAGACCTCCCCCATGCAGATCCGGGCCATGGAGGCCATCGGGCATCCCCCCATCCGCATCCTGGCC
>CAMVKI010000051.1 GCA_947168005.1 uncultured Clostridia bacterium | reverse complement strand
TTCCCCGCAGCATCAGGCCCGTAGGGGCGGCCATTGGCCGCCCGCATCACGCACCAGCCTTCCCCGCAGCATCAGGCCCGTAGGGGCGGCCATTGGCCGCCCGCATCACGCACCAGCCTTCCCCGCAGCATCAGGCCCGTAGGGGCGGCCATTGGCCGCCCGCATCACGCACCGAACTTCCCCGCAGTACCAAGCCCGTATGGGATTTTGCCTCGCCTCGGGCGGGCGCTTGCGTATGGGGTTGTGCGTCGCCTCGGGCGGGCGGCCAATGGCCGCCCCTACAGACGCAGGGTGAACGGCAGTCCTCCGCCCCGGGCGGGCGGCCAATGGCCGCCCCTACGGCCTGTTTGCTGAGTAAAACCGATAACCAGAATCCGAATTTGATAATCTGCACCTTGCAATCCTCCTCATGCGTGGTATAATAGACCCAAAAGGAGGCGAAAACCTGTGAAAAAGATCTATTTTGCCGGTTCCATCCGGGGCGGGCGGGCAGACGCGGCGCTCTACGCCCGGATGATCGACTTTATGAAGGAGAAGGGCCACGCCGTGCTGACGGAGCACGTGGGCCATCCCGAGCTGAACCTGCTGGAGCAGGGCAAGGACAGGGACGGAGCCATCTACGCCCAGGACACCGGCTGGCTCAGGGAGAGCGAGCTGCTGATTGCCGAGTGTACGAATCCCTCCCTGGGCGTGGGCTACGAGCTGGCCTACGCCGAGCGCTTCGGCAAGCCCTGTTATCTGTTCTACGACAGGACCCGCACCCAGCTCTCCGCCATGCTGACGGGGGACCCCTATTTCCACATCTTCCCCTATGAAACGGAAGCGGAGCTGTTTGAGAAGCTGGACCGGCTGATAGAGGAAATGGAATGAAAAAGCGAAACCGGATTATTGCTCTTTTGCTTTGTTCCGCCGCCCTGTCGCTTTTTTGTGCGTGCGGCCGAGCTTCCGGGTCTGCGGCCCGTGATGATCCCGAAATCGCGGCTTTCCTGGAGATTCTCGAAAAACTCGACGGCGAACCAAATCTTGACCTTCTGTCCGAACCGGAGCGCGTGATCTATCTCGTCCGCATTTTGGAGGATGAGGTCAATAACGGCGGATTCGCGCAGTATTACTGTAATTCCGGCGGAGATCACGCGAATGAGATCGTGTGGGCGTTTGAGACGATAAACGCTCCTGCGGTCGCGGAGATCTGCCGGAAAGCGAATTCCATTTTTGGAGACCGAGTTCCCCGCGATTGGGAGGAACGCATCCGTGCGTTTGAATCTCTTTCGGAGGATTCTTCCGACAAGCTCCTGACAGAGTGCGACAACGCCTTCTATGCGTCAGAGGAAGAATTGCATCGGCTGGAAGCCGCTTACGTCGAGGCAAACGCAAAGGATTTCGGAAAATAAAAGCCGATTGGCGCCAACAGAGGCGGACAAGCAATGCTTGTCCCTACACTGAAAACGAACGGTTGCATTTCTTCCGAAAAGGTGTTACAATACGGATAACTACCAAACTGAAAGGAGCATGATCCATGCTTGAACGTGTATCCACCCCCAAGGCCCCCGCGGCCATCGGCCCCTATTCCCAGGCTGTCTGGGCCGGGAATTTCCTCTATCTCTCCGGCATGATGCCCATCGACCCGGAGACCGGCGCCCTGGAGCCAGCCGACATCACCGTGCAGGCCGAGCGCATCATGAAGAACGTCGAGGCCGTCCTGGCCGAGGCAGGGCTGACCCAGGAGAACGTGGTCAAGACCACCTGCTTCCTCTCCGACATGGCCAACTTCGGGGCCTTCAACGCGGTCTACGGCGCCTACTTCAGCTCCAAGCCCGCCCGCTCCTGCGTGGCCGTCCGGGAGCTCCCCAAGAGCGCCCTGGTCGAGGTCGAGGTCATCGCCTATAAGGGCTGACAGAACAGCCATACAAAACGACCGGTGCGGATTCGCGCCGGTCGTTTTGTATAGCTGTTCTCTTGTTGTTCAGTTTCGTGCCGCGCCCTCCAGGGCCTCCGCCGTCGCCTGGGTCAGCTCCGCGGCAGCCATCTGGGGGTCCTGCATGATCGCCGTGTGCTGGACCGCCTGAATCAGCTCCTGATCCCCGACGGTAAAGCTGTCCAGGGCCAGGCTGACCAGCTCCAGACCGTGCTCCCCGCACCAGCCGCCGCGCATCTGCTCCCGCAGGGCGTCGCAGAGCAGCTCCGTCTGCCCCGGGATCTGGCTCGGCCGGAGCCCTGCCTCCGCCACCCGTCCCAGCGCGGACTGCATACAGCCCGAAAGCTCCGCCTGTATGTGGGAGTTGAGCTCCTCCCGTCCGAAGCGTCCCGTGACGTTCCCGATGACGGTCTTGTACAGCTTCACCGGGTCCGATACCCGATAGGAGAAGCAGCCGCTCAGCCTCAGCGACGAATCCAGGTCAAGGCTCGTCACCCCGTCCCGCACCCGGAAGGGGATCGGCCTGCTGCTGCGGAAGGGCACCCCGGTGATCTCCTTGGTGTTCAGATAATAGACCCGGTAGACCACCGGCTGAATATCGCCTCCGCCGAAGGCCACCCGTCTGCCGACCTCCTTGAAAAAGCCCTTGAGACCCCGCTGTTCCGGGTCCTCGAAGACGTGTTCTCCCGGCTCCCGGCAAAAGTCCACGACCTTCCCCTGCTTGACCACCAGCACGCACTGGCCGTCGGCCACGGAGAGCACGGAGCCGTTGGTCAGCACGTCGTCGTCCTTCCGGGTGTTGGCGCTGTATTTCCCGATATGCTTATGGGCCCGGACCAGCAGGGTGTCGTCGCGCAGGGCGTCGCAGACGAAGAATTCCTTCCACTGCTCCTCCAATACGCTGCCCACCGCGCCGTGTACCGCCTTCAGAAGTCCCATTTATTCCACCGTTCCTTTCTCCCCGTCAAGGGCTGTGATCGCGGCCTCCAGAGCCCGGGCGCTCCGTTCCGAAGAAAGCGTCTCCGCGGAAGGAAGGTGGACAAAAGCCGCCGGGATCCCGGTCCCGCGCAAGCGGTGCAGGACTGAATAATACAGATCGTTGCAGACGTAGAGCCCCGCCGAAACGGAGAGCGCTCCGGGCAGACCCGCGGCGCGGATCGCCTCCGTCATGGCCTCCACAGGCAGGCTCGCAAAAAGCGCGTCCTCCCCGCCGGGGACCACCGGCTCCCCCTTCGCTTCGTTTCCGGCGTTGTCCGGAATCCGAGCCCAGCGGACGTTGCGGGCCAGGAGCTCCGGCGTCACAGCCTCCCGGCCTCCCGCCTGCCCCAGCATCAGCACCGCGTCGGGCCGCAGGGCGTCGATCAAGGCGCCGCATCTCTCCCCCGCCAGACCGAAGACCACGGGAAGGCGGCATTTCACGACGCTCCATTCCCCGATCCGCTCCGGCAGCAAGGCCGCCGCCTGGGCGGAGGCGTTGGTCTTCTCCCCGCCGAAGGGTTCAAAATAAGTGAGCAGCAGCTCCCGTCTGTCTCCTTTTCCCCGGAATACCCGGATCACCTCGATCCTTCCGAGAATGTTCTGATTGAAGCGCGGCAGCTCTTCCGCCGGGACCCAAAGCTCCTGATGGCTCCGACTTCCCACCGTGTGGACCTCAAAGCGCGCCGCAAAAGCGTCGTCAATCGCAAAGCGTGTCACATATCCCCTGCCGCCGTCGCTCTTCGCGTTCCACTTCTCCGCGATTTCCCAGGCATAGGCTTCGTTCAGCACCGGATAAAAAATAGGCTGCTCCGGCAGCCGCGGCGGGAAGGCCTTGCAGCCGCTTTCCGCGATCAAAGCCATCTCCGCAGCGCCGACGGGTCTGTACAGGATCATCGCAGCTCCCCCCTGTTCTCATTCCTTCACAATCCCATATCCGAACGATACACTGCGCGCAGCGCTGTTTCACGCGCCGCAGGCGAATATAAGGAAAAATCCTCGTCGAATGACGAGGATTTTTTGGAGCGGGTGACGAGGCTCGAACTCGCTACCTCCACCTTGGCAAGGTGGCGCTCTACCGGATGAGCTACACCCGCAGGCAACAGGGGTATTATAGCACAAAATCCGGATTTGTCAATAGGAATTCGCAAAAAATGTCCGAGCCGGCAAAATATTTTTGCTCCCGCTTCCCCGTTCCCCGCCGACCGCTCCGCCGGGAATCAGGCCAGGGGCAGGGTCACGGTGAAGGCGATCCGGTCCCCGGCGGGGTACTCCGCCTCCAGGCGGCCCCGGTGCTGCCGGGTGATGACCTGGGCCGCGGAGAGCCCGATGCCGAAGCCGCCCTTCTGGCTTCGGGCCTCGTCCGCCCGGTAGAAGCGGTCGAACAGCCGCTCCGGCGGGCAGTCCGGCAGGCTGTCACAGCGGTTTTCCAGACGCATGGCGCAGCTCCTGTCCCCCGCCTTGAGGCGCAGCTCCACCGTGCTGCCCGGGGAACCGTACTTCACCGCGTTGTCCAGCAGGATCGAGCACAGGCTGGAGAGCTGGGCCTCGCTGCCCCGGACGGTCAGCCCTCCCGGGATCTCCGCCTCCAGCCTCAGTCCCTTTTGCTCCATGGGCGTCTGGAACATCTGCACCGCCTTTTCCGTCAGGGCGGAGAAATCCACCGGCGCAAAGCTTCCCTGAGCCGGGGCCTCCTCAGCCCTCGCAAGGGTCAGCAGATTCCGGGTCAGCTCCGAGAGGCGGACCGTCTGAGCCTTGATGTTTCGGCTCCACTTGTTCTCCCCGGTGATCAGCTCCATGGCCTCGGTGTTGGCCTGGATAATCGCCAGAGGCGTCTTGAGCTCGTGACCGGCATCGGTAACGAACTGGCGCTGCCGCTCCATGTTCTCCGCGATGGGCGCAATGGTCCGCTTGGCAAGCAGGACCACCAGGCCCAGCATCAGCAGCCAGCCTCCCAGTCCCGCCAGGGCCGAGAGCGCGGCCACCCGCAGAACAGAGTTGCGGCGGGCCGAGTTCTCCAGGAAGACGTACACCGTCTCCCCTTCCTCATTCCGGACGGAGGCGTAGCGGTAATCGTCCAGCCTTCCCGCTTCCCTGCCCTCGGCCAGAACGGAACGGGCATAGGCGGCGGCCTCCTCCTCCGTGACCGTGGAAATCCGGCTCACGTCAGTCCGGACGACAGCCCCATCCCGAATCCGCACGATGAAGTAGACCGCGGCAAGGCGGTCGTTCTCTGTCAGTTGGCCGGAGAAAAAGCCCCCGCGCCGGTTGTTCTCCGGGTGAAAGGGTAACGCGGGCTTTTCCGGAGAGGCCTCCCCCTCCGGAAAGGCGGGCGGCCCCTCCCCCTCGGGCAGCTCCGGACGGCCCTCGGCCTCCATCTGGACCAGGTTTTCCAGCAGACGGGCGCTGTCCCGGCTGGTGCTCCAGGCGTTTACAATGTTTACCGCGCCGAGCAGGGCGACCAGCAGGACCGTCACGGCGATCATGGCCGAGATGATAAATTTCCGTTTCAGCGTTCGGATCATTTCATCAACTCCAAGGTATACCCGATGTTCCGTTTGGCCTTGATGGCGACGTTGGACCCAAGGCTCGCGAGCTTCTTGCGCAGATAGGAGATATAGACCCAGACGATGCCGATCTCGGCGTCGGTGTCATAGCCCCACACCTTGACCAGGATGTCCTCGGTGGAGAGATAGGAGCCCCGGTTGAGCAGGAAGAGCTCCATGATCTGAAATTCCAGCTTCGGAAGCAGGACCTGATTCTCCCCGGCGCTGAGGGTGTAGCTGCGGCGGTCCAGGCTGAGGTCCCCCAGGGTCAGAAGATCCGGGGTGAAGTCCTCCCGACGCCGGAGCATGGCCCGAATCCTGGCCAGCAGCTCCCCCATGGCAAAGGGCTTGGCAAGGTAGTCGTCCGCCCCGAGATCCAGGCCCTCGATCCGGTCCTCCACCTCCGCCTTGGCCGTCAGCAGGAGAATGGGCGTCTTGTCCCCGGCGGCGCGAAGCGCTCTCAGGACTTCGAGGCCGCTCTTCTTCGGCATCATCACGTCGAGGATGATTCCGTCATAGCGATCATTTTTCGCGTAATCCAGGGCGTCCTGGCCGTCATAGACCGGGTCCACCGTATACTTTTGATATTCCAGCACGTCCACCACAGCCTCGGAAAGGCTGCGCTCGTCCTCGGCGTACAAAAGCTTCATGCTTATGCCTTCGCCTCGGTCAGCCGATAGCAGTCGCCTTCTCTGCGGAAGCCAACCTTCGCCAGATATTTCGCGTGCTTCTCCCCGGCGTTGCGGAACTCCAGGGCCGTGAAGCCCTCCTCGCCCAGCAGATGGGGATAGAGATAGCGGCCCACGGAGGCGTCCCGGTACTTCGGGATGGTGTAGTCCATGGCAATATCGAGAACGCCCTGCTCCGTCTTGTGCCCGATGATCAGGCCCACAGGGTTCATGTCGTAGTAGACGAAAAAGGCCGTCTCATTTTTTTCGTCCGCCGGGTTGAAGTCCGGGAAGAAGCCCCGGATGTCCTCCTGATAGAGCTTCAAAAACTCGTTGAGATAGGCGCTGTCCCGGTCGATGGGCAGGTGCAGGGTCAGGCTCTTGGATTTGGCGAGCCGGATCAGGAAATAGATGTTAATCAGGCAGAGGCCGATGTTCATGATGGCCGTGGGATAGGACTTCGTCAGGAAGGCGAAAATCACGAAAATAATGGAGCCGATCAGGTTGAAGAGCCGGAGCTTCACCACGGAGGTCATCAAAAAGGAAATCAGAATCAGGACAGTGGAAAAATAACCCATGGCCTGGATGAAGGTTTCGGTATTCATGTCAAATTCCCCCTTTTACTCTATTGTTAAACATTATACCTAAAAAATGTTTTTTTGTCAACGGGAACACTGTTAGACTTGACAAAATGGATTTTGAAGTTTACAATGATAGTTAGAATTCTGAAAGGGAGGACTTCCGTATGATCGAAATCAAAGAACTGCCCGTAAGAAGAGGCAACGTACCGCTCCGCGTCGCCCGGGGCCACTTTGCCACCAACCACAGCCATATCAATTACTATGTTGACATCTCCTACCAGAAGACCCGGCTGAACGAGGCCAAGGATGTCGCCAAGCAGCTGGCGCCCTACTACAAGAACGTCGTAGTGGACACCATCCTCTGTCTCGACGGCACCGCC
Source organism: uncultured Clostridia bacterium (assembly GCA_947168005.1). Lineage (GTDB taxonomy): Bacteria > Bacillota > Clostridia > Oscillospirales > Oscillospiraceae > JAFRPC01. Next base: position 6,068 of record CAMVKI010000051.1, on the reverse strand, counting down.
GTCATCGGGACCTGTCTGGCCCAGGAGCTGGTCTCGACCTCTCGCAGCGTCAACGACCACCGGGAGATCTGCGTGCTGGAGCCGGAATATAACGCCAACAGCCAGATCATCTTCCGCGACAACGCCCAGCCCCTGATCCGGGATAAGCACGTTCTGGTCCTGATGGCCAGCGTGACCACCGGCTTCACCGCCAACCGCTCCATCGAGGCCATCGGCTACTACGGCGGCATGGTCTCCGGCGTCTGCGCCCTCTACAGCGCCGTGGACACCTCCGCCGGCTTCCCGGTCCACTCGGTCTACGACCTCAACGACCTGCCCAACTACGCCAGCTACGACTACCGCGACTGCCCCTACTGCAAAGCCGGCCGCCGTCTCGACGCCCTGGTCAACAGCTTCGGCTACTCGGCGCTCTGATTTTCTTATCTGTTGAGGATAAAACAATGCCGCACCATATTGGGTGCGGCATTGTTTTATCCTCATATAAGATTTCCCGCGTCAAACGACGCGGGAAATCTTGGGGCTTTCCGATCTTTTCCTCCGCAATTTCAAGTTCCAACCGTTCTTTGCCAGCCTCCAGCTCCTCCAGCCGCGTCTTGGTGGATTTGGTCGGAACACCCAGTTGGATGGCCCGGAGCATATTCTCAATCCCAGCCTCCGCCTCCCTAAGCTGCTGCTCCAGCACGGCAGGGCTCTGTTCTCTTTCTCCTGAATCCGCATGACGCAGTCCACAATCGCATCCTCTGTCCGATCGTCCCGGAGAAAGCTCACCAGCTCTTCAACCACCGGGTCTTCGATCCAACGTTTACGAACAGTTTTCTTAAATCACTGCTTTCATTCTCTGAGCCCGCCTTTCCGCTGTGCGTTTTCAGTATCTATAGCGCTGCAGAATCTGCTTTTCCTCGTCGTTCGGATGATCAGCGAGTGCAATGTGGAGTCGATACAGCCTCGTGCATATCGGGTTATCCTTTGTGCTCATATGGGTCCCCTCTTTCTTTCAGATTGCCCTGTTGTGCAGCACATACAGTGCCAACAGCGGCGCTTGGGAAAGATCCGAGTGATACTCTCTGTCCTCGATTCGGCCGAGCTTGTCCACCTCCCGAACCAAAAGCGGAATGGTTTGTTTCATGCCCTTTGCGGCAAACACGATACACGCCTGTGCTCTTGCATACGGCGCGCGAATGCTGTCATATTCAGAAAACAGCGCTTCGCTGTATTTGATATCCGCATGTGCAAAAATGTTTCCGGCCGTTTCAATGAACCGTTCCAGGTTGCTGGTCTGATACCGCCGCAAAAGCAGCGGCAGAACCGTCTCCTCCAGCTCTAACGCTCGACGGATGAGAGCGTCAAAGCAAAGGCTTTCTTTTTCCTTGCGAATTGCCTCAATGACTTCTTCCGCTGTTTCCAGCTTCCTGATCCTTTCATTCTCTGCTGCAATGTAGTCTTTTCGTTCCTGCGGAAGAAACTGTGCCATTTCATTCGAATAAATCGTTTCCATGGCTCCTTGCTTGAGTTCCGCCAGTTTGAAGAAGGATATGCGCGCAAAAGAGAGATCTTCCAATGGATGCTCTCGAAAAAAAGAATTGGGCAGCTTCTGTATCTCCATTCTGGTTGCCTCGCTTTGCTGTTTTTTGTTGCGTCACAAGATTTGCAATCTTCGCCTTTTTATTCTACCATTCTTTGCCATCTGCTGCAAGTAAAAATCTACGCGTTTCAAGAGGAAGATTTCAAAAAACCTCGGTTTCGTTGACAGAGGTTTTCAAAGGGGACGGCGTCCTCTTTGGCAGAGAAAACGCGGAATGAGCATCACGGTTCTCATGCTGTTTTTTCTCTGTGGGGAAGCATCCAATGAAACCGGACGGCTTCGTGGCGGGGGTATCCAAAGGGGCAGGGCCTCCCTTGGCGCACGATCTTGCTTGTAAGGTCTAGTGTGTTATACCTTCTGCGGCTCGTCGGAGCACCCTGCGCACGGCTCAGAAACGGCAATCGCTTTTGGCGCTTGCCGATTCTTCGACTGTGCTGCGGGGCTCCTCCTCTCCAAATCGAACCCGCTTCGCGGGGCTTCGATTTGGGGGGGAACGGCGACGCCAGGACAGGCGGGGTTTGCAGGCCGGATGGCCGAAAACGCAGGGGCTTGTGAGAAGCAAAGCCCGCCTGGCCGGCAGAGGCTGCGTGCGCTTGGATGGAGCGAAGCGGAAGAAAAGCGTGCGCAGCCGGGCCACAGGAGGTATATAAAAACTCTCGTCCCCCGCCTCTCGTTTTCTGCATTTTCCTTCATTATTTTGACGTGCTCGACCAATTTGACGGGGCGTTGGTTTAACAGAAGGACGTTATGTGCAACATGACCTCTGGTAGAAAAAGCATGCCAAGACACATAAGAAGAATTTTTCTGCATATAATTCTATATAAATATATGCAGAAAATCCTCGGCACGCATTGACATTCTGCATATAGAATGCTATGATATATGCAGAAACGGAGGGACATGACGAAAATGAGAAGATTTGACTACTCGTTTCTGGACAACGGAATGCTGCCGGCGAAGCTGGTAGGCATTACCGGAAACATCTATTCCCTGCGAACCGCGGCAAGCGTTCGAAAGGAAGACCACGCTCAGGTGTTTACCGAGCTGGAAGAGATCGCCAAGATCCAATCGGTCAAAAGCTCCAACGCCATTGAAGGGATCGTCACCAGCGACCAGCGGATTGCCGCGATCGTCCGGCAAAGCAGCGCGCCGCGGAACCACGACGAAGCGGAGATCGCCAGCTACCGGGACGCCCTGAACCGAATCCATACGGGCTATGAACATCTGCGCTTTTCCGAACGGACGATCCTCCTGCTGCATGAAGTGATGATGACCCCTGCGGGAGACGAGCTGACCGGGCAGTACAAGCAGACGGACAACGTGCTCGTCGAGATCGACGCAAAGGGAACCCGCCGCGTCCGCTTCCGTCCGGTGCCCGCGGCGGAGACCAAGGCCGCCATGGAGCAGCTGGAGCTGGCTTATCTGGGCGCCTGCGCCAACGCGAACATCAATCAGCTGCTTCTGATCCCCTGCGTGATCCTGGATTTCCTCTGCATCCACCCCTTCCGGGACGGAAACGGCAGGATCTCCCGGCTGCTGTCCCTGCTGCTGCTGTACCAAAACGGATTTGACGCCGGCAAGTATATTTCATTCGAAGAGCAGATCAACAAATACAAGGATCTGTATTACGAAGCGCTCCGACAGGCCTCGGCGGGATGGGATCAGAATCAGAACGATTACTTCCCCTTCATCCAGAATTTCCTGTCCACGCTCTACATGTGCTATAAGGAGCTGGACAAGCGGTTTGCCGTGGCCCAGGGGAAACGGGTCACGAAAACGGCCCGGATCGAGGCGACGATTCTGAACAGCTTGACGCCGCTGTCCAAGGCAGAGATCTGCACGATCCTGCCGGACGTCAGCCCGACGACCGTGGAGGCCGTCCTGGGCAGGATGGTCCGGGAGGGACAGATCCAGCGCCTCGGTGCGGGCAGAAGCTCCAGATACGTCCGAGCGCTGCTGGATTAACACGATATGATTTGGAGGGAAATATGACCGATTCTCTGCAGAAGCAAATCCTGTCGCTTCTTCCGTCTGAAAATCTCAAAAAAGAAATCACAAACAAGAGCTGGCACTTTTCCGACCGGGATCTGCTCGCCATCGCCTGGCACTACGCGCCGGATTTTGACGCGAGGGTCGCCCTGCTTCGTCTGCTGGAACAGCAGACGGAAGGAGAACTGAAGGCCTATATCCGCCGGATCATCGAAACACAGCGCCAGATGCTTGCCGGGTTCAAGAGCTCCGACGCCCGGAGCGTATATGAACTGCATATCAAAGATACGCCGGATTCCTATGACGAGCGGTATCTGTGTTCGAGTTTTGAAGCTGCGCTTAAAATGATTCCGCTCTTCTATCAGGAATACGACAGTGCGAAGGAGACGGACCGTTCCCGCTATGAGATCACCAAGCGCAGGGTGTTCTCAGGCGGGGATGGGGACCCGTTTGCTGAAGACGAGCTGGGAAGCCTTACGCTGCTCCCAGGCGCGAGGGTCTATTCCGTTGACGTGTACAGCATGAGCACTACGCCGGAGCTCTGCGACGGAAATTGCCTGCATTGTGCGCTTCCCTGTGTCTCGGCACATGAGATCCTTTTTCCCTGCTTTACAAAGAACGGTGACGCCGTGCGGTACACAGACCGCTCCGGTGCGATTTCCTATGGTGTCGTCCTGCAGGAGGACGAGCGACCCTGCGCAGACTGCTATCTGATCCCGCTGGACAGCAATGTGATGTATTATCATGATTTTGAGAACGTCCACAACGCGCATCAGCATATCCCGGCTCCTTTGGTGGAGCCGATCGCGCCGGAGGAGCTGCCGGAGCGCATGAAAAAGGACTTCGAAGCGTTTCGTTCCTACTATCTTCGGTAACAGAGCTTGATTCTCTGCCGCCCTGAAAAATTGCATTTTTGCAATTTTCCGGGGCGGTTTTTTGTTTTCTTGCAATTTTGCGGGATTTTTGGCCAGTTGTCGATTTTCTCCCAATAATCAAACAGATGAGGAAATCATCGAATTTGAAAGAAGGAGGAAGCCGTATGAAGGAAAATAATAAGAGCAGCCAACGGTGTCTTTGTGTGTACATACGTACACAGCACCCGCCTTGACAAGATCGCAGCGGCATAGCAGCCGGTACGTATGTACGCGTCTTTTGACCGCAAATCTCTCATATATGCAATTTTACTGGTCTGCCCGGCGCTGGAATGCGTACACCGGATTCTCCCGATTTAGCGGTTGAAAAATCCTTGAAAAAACTACGTTTTTCAGCCTCATCCGAGGTGGGATGCATAACCTCTACCGCCCCTCTCTGAATCCCGGGAATATGGCCCTGAAAGGCGCGAGAAGCGGGTGGAGAAAAACGTCGCCGTAGCGGCGCACATTTAAGTGACGGCCCAAATATGCAAGCCGCGGCGCAGCATATTTGGATGCCGGAACTTATGCACAGCAGTGCGCCACATGCCCAGGCCGCTGATTTTATGTGGCAGATTCTCCGTAGTGGCCGCTGACCACAGCGGCCATAGCGCGAAGCGCAGCAGATACGGTTATGGCCGCTGTGGTCAGCGGCCACTACGAGAAAGGAGAAAAAACAGACGATTGAAACCAAAACAAAAAGGCAGCATCGACATCCAGCTGCAGTATGCGATTCTGCGGTTTGCCAAATACAAGGGGCCGGAGATCGGGCGGATCGAGGACCACAACGAACGCACGAAGGAGACCTACGCCAGCAATCCGGACGTGGATCTGAGCCGCAGCAAGGCTAACTTCCACCGGGTCGAGCCGGAACGCACGTACCGGGCCGAATCTGAGCGGCAGATCAAGACCGCAGGCTGCCGGACTCGGTCGGACAGCGTCCGGGTGGTGGAGGCCCTGTTCACCGCCAGCCCGGAGTTCTTCCGGGGAAAAAGGAGATGACCCGGTTGGACAAGCAGCGGCAAAAGCAAGTTAGGCAGCAGGCACTTTACCTATTGAGAGGGAAGAAAGCATAATATGGAGCGGAGCAGAGGATAATCAAGTCAGCCTCTGCTCCGCATTTTCTTTTGGATCGTTTTTTGCTTTGCTATCCTTTTTTCGTTAAGTTGTGACGAGCAACAGAAAAAGCATCGAAGAAAACAATAAATCCGAGCCCGTTTCCAATTGGAAAAAGGTTCGGATTATATTGCTGTGGTGACCCGTACCGGATTCGAACCGATGTTAAAGGCGTGAGAGGCCTCTGTCTTAACCACTTGACCAACGGGCCATATAAGCGCCGAAGCTTCGGCGCTGTTTGGTCCGCCCTCAGGGACTCGAACCCGGGACCCACTGATTAAGAGTCAGTTGCTCTACCAACTGAGCTAAGGGCGGAAATCAGTGCAGGCTTTACATCCTGCTTTGGATTGTATCCTGAAAACTGAACACAGCCTTTGTCGCAATCATGTTTTCCAAAGGTCTTTGAGCCTGCATTTTTTAGGTCAAGCCCTCGGCATATTAGTATCGGTCAGCTGAACGCGTTGCCGCGC
>CAMVKI010000050.1 GCA_947168005.1 uncultured Clostridia bacterium | reverse complement strand
CGAGACCATCGACGAGCAGAAGGTCCGCTATCTGATCGACCTGGTGCGCTCCGGCAACGAGGAGCAGATCGGGGAGATGGCGAAGGACGTGGTCTGCATCACCGCCAAGGGCAAGCCCATCAAGGCCAAGACCCTGGGCCAGCAGCGCTACATGAAGGCCATCATGAAGAACACCATCACCATCGGCGTGGGCCCTGCCGGCACCGGCAAGACCTATCTGGCCGTGGCCGCCGCCGTGGCGGCCTTCCGGGAGAAGACGGTCAACCGCATCATCCTGACCCGGCCCGCCGTGGAGGCCGGGGAGCGGCTGGGCTTCCTGCCCGGCGACTTGCAGAACAAGGTCGATCCCTATCTGCGGCCCCTCTACGACGCCCTCTTCGACATGCTGGGCCCCGAGACCTACCAGAAATACCTGGAGAAGGGCAACATCGAGGTCGCGCCCCTGGCCTACATGCGCGGCCGGACCCTGGACGACAGCTTTATCATTCTGGACGAGGCCCAGAACACCACCCGGGAGCAGATGAAGATGTTCCTGACCCGCCTGGGCTTCGGCTCCAAGATCGTCATCACCGGCGACGTGACCCAGATCGACCTGCCCACCGACAAGACCAGCGGCCTCAAGGAGGCCCTGAAGGTCCTGGAGAACATCCCGGACATCGCCATTTGCAGGCTCTCCGCCTCCGACGTGGTGCGCCACGCCCTGGTCCAGAGCATCGTCGCCGCCTATGACAAATACGAAAACGCCAAAACCGCGGCGGCAGACAAGAAGCCTCCCGTGAAAAACTACCGAAAGAGATGAAGCAAATGAAGCATAATATCGTCATTACCTTCCGGATCGAAAAGGGCGTCCGCCGCCTGCCCCTGTGGCTGCATCTGAAAAAGTGCATCGAGGCCGCGCTGGAGGCGGAGCAGGTGAACGCGCCCTGCGAGATCAACGTCCTGGTGGCGGACAACCCCACCATCAAGGCCATCAACAAGGCCTACCGGAACATCGACCGGGAGACCGACGTGCTCTCCTTCCCCATGTTCCAGTTTGAGCCGGGGAAGCTGCCGAAGGATCTGAGCGAGTACCTGGACCCGGAGACCGGCCTGCTGCCCCTGGGGGATATGGCCATCTCCTACGAGAAGGCCAAGGCCCAGGCGGAGGAGTTCGGCCACAGCGTCAAGCGGGAGCTGGGCTATCTGACCATCCACTCCATCCTGCATCTGCTGGGCTACGACCACGTGGACGAGGGCCCCATGAAAAAGCAGATGCGGGCGCGGGAAGAGGCTATCTGCGCCGCCATCGACCTCGAAAGATGACCGAAGGGAGAAATCATATGAATACCAAATCCTGTATGATCGCCATTTGCGGACGGCCCAACGTGGGCAAGTCCACCCTGACGAATACCCTGGTGGGCGAGAAGGTCGCCATCGTCTCCAACAAGCCCCAGACCACCCGGAACCGGATCTGCGGCATCCTGGACCGGGGCGACACCCAGCTCGTCTTTATGGATACCCCGGGCTTCCACAAGCCCCGGACCAAGCTGGGCGACTATATGATGTCCGTGGTGGAGAACTCCGTCTCCGACGTGGACCTCTGCCTGCTGCTGGTGGAGCCCATTGCCAACCTCGGCCCCCAGGAGGAGGCGCTGATCGCCCGCTTCGGGGAGCTGGGGGTCCCCGCCGTCCTAATCATCAACAAGATCGACGAGGTGGAGGACAAGGAACAGCTCCTGGCCGTTATCGCCGCCTACAACAAGGCCTTTGCATTCGAGGCCATCATTCCCATCTCCGCCAAGACCGGCGAGGGCGTGGAGGACCTGCTGAAGACCTGCGAGAAGTACGCCGTGGAGAGCCCCTGGTTCTTCCCCGAGGGCATGAGCTCCGACCAGCCCGAGCGCCAGGTCATTGCGGAGATCATCCGCGAGAAGATGCTCTGGAACCTGGAAAAGGAAATCCCCCACGGCACCGCTGTGGAGATCACCCGCTTCTCCGAGCGGGACAACGGCATCGTGGACGTGGAGGCGACGATCTACTGCGAGAAGGCCAGCCACAAGGGTATCATCATCGGCAAGGGCGGCCAGATGCTGAAAAAAATCAGCACCCAGGCCCGGGCCGACTGCGAGCGCTTCATGGGCACCAAGGTCTATCTCCAGACCTGGATCAAGGTCAAGGAGAACTGGCGCGACAGCGACTTCCTGGTCCGCAATTTCGGGTACAGTCAGGAGTAAACAGCGCGCATAAGCGCGCCTTCTCCTGCAAATGCTATCCCCGACGAAACCGAAAGGGAGGCGTTTGCGATGGAACCCGAATTGCTTTGGAAGAAATTTGAATCCTCCGGATCGCTGGAGATCTATCTGAAATACCGGCAGGCGGCGGACTGCCTGCCGACTGGAAACGACTATGTTTATCAAAACCGAAGCCATCGTGCTCCGGGAGGTGGAGTACAACGACGCGGACAAGCTCCTGGACGTCCTCTCTAAGGACCGGGGGCTGCTGACGGTGACGGCCCGGGGCGTGCGCCGGGGCAGCTCGCCGCTGAAAAGCGCCTGCCAGCTCCTGACCCTCTCGGAGTTCACCCTGAAGGAGTACCGGGGCAAGCTGTCCGTCCAGGAGGCCCAGAGCATCGAGCAGTTCCGACCCCTGCGGGACGACATCGAGCTCCTGGCTCTGGGCTCCTATTTCGCCCAGGCCACAGGAGCCGTGGCCCAGGAGGACGCCCCGAACCCGGAGCTGCTGTCTCTGCTCTGCAACGCCCTCTACGCCCTGGGGAAGCTCAAAAAGCCTCGGGAGCTGGTGAAGGCCGCCTTTGAGCTGCGGCTGGCCTGTCTGGCGGGCTTCGCCCCGGACCTGACGGCCTGCGCCGTCTGCGGCTCGCCGGAGCCGGACCGCTTCGACCTCTCTGAGGGGAGCCTGTCCTGCGCCGCCTGCCGGGCAGGGGAGACGGGCATCCGCCTGCCCCTGAGCCCCGGTATGCTTACGGCTCTGCGCTACATCGCCTGGTGCGAGCCCAAGCGCCTGTTCTCCTTCAGCCTGGAGCCCGAGGCCCTGCGGGCCCTGAGCTCCCTGACCGAGGCCTATCTGATGACCCAGCTGGAGCACAGCTTCTACACCCTCGACTTTTACAAGTCGCTGTTATACTACGGAGAAACGCCATGACTGAACTATACGAAAAATCCCTGCAAAAATTGGAGCTGCCCCGCATTTTAGAGATGCTGGCCGAGAGCGCCGTCAGCGGGGAGGCCAAGGAGCGCTGTCTGAAGCTCGTCCCCAACTCGGACCTGGAGGACGTATTGGCCCTCCAGACCCAGACCTCCGACGCCTGCCGCTTGATCGACCTGCGCTCCAGCCCCGCCTTCCAGGACGTGAAGGACGTCCGGGCCAGCCTGGACCGGGCGGACCGGGGCGGCTGCCTGAACCCCAAGGAGCTCCTGCAGATCGCCGGGGTTCTCCGCTGCGCCCGGGGCGCCAAGGAGTACTACGACGGGGCCTGCGCCAACACCTCCCTGGACTGGATGTTCGCGGCTCTGACGCCCAACCGCTATCTGGAGGACCGGATCACCGGCGCGATCCTCTCCGAGGAGGAGATCGCCGACGCCGCCAGCCCGGAGCTGGCCGATATTCGCCGCCATATGCGCATCCAGAGCGCGAAGATCAAGGAGAGCCTCCAGAAGCTCATTACCTCCCCCTCCTACGCCAAATTCCTGCGGGACCCCATCATCACCCTGCGGCAGGACCGCTACGTGGTGCCCGTCAAGGCCGAGTTCAAGAACGAGATTCCCGGCCTGATCCACGACGTCAGCTCCACGGGCTCCACCTACTTCGTCGAGCCCATGTCCTCGGTCAACGCCAACAACGCCCTGCGGGAGCTGCTGCTGAAGGAGAAGAAGGAGATCGAGCGCATCCTGGCCGAGCTCTCCGCCGAGGCGGCCAACCACCGGGAGACCATCGCCCAGGATTATACCCTCCTGGTGGACCTGGACGCCATCTTTGCCCGGGCCAAGCTCTCCCACCGGATGCGGGCCACCGTCCCGGAGATCCGGGACGACGGCTGTCTGAATCTGATCCAGGCCCGGCACCCGCTGATCGACCCGAAGACCGTGGTCCCGGTTTCGGTACGCCTGGGCAAGGACTTCGACACCCTGATCATCACCGGCCCCAACACCGGCGGCAAGACCGTCACCCTGAAGACCGTGGGTCTGCTGACCCTGATGGCCGAGTGCGGCCTGCACATCCCCGCCGGCTCCGGCAGCGTGATCTCGGTCTTCAATCAGGTCCTGGCCGACATCGGCGACGAGCAGAGCATCGAGCAGAGCCTGTCCACCTTCTCGGCCCACATGCGCAACATCGTCCAGGTGGTGGACCAGTGCGACGAGCGCTCCCTGGTCCTCTTCGACGAGCTGGGCGCGGGCACGGACCCCGCCGAGGGCGCGGCGCTGGCCATCTCCCTGATCGAGTTCTGCCGCAATCAGGGGAGCAAGGTGGCCGCCACCACCCACTACGCCGAGCTGAAGGTCTACGCCATGCGGACCCCCGGCGTCACCAACGCGGCCTGTGAGTTCGACGTGGAGACCCTGAAGCCCACCTATAAGCTGCTCATCGGCGTCCCCGGCAAGTCCAACGCCTTCGCCATCTCCCGGCGGCTGGGTCTGCCCGAGGAGATCATCAGCGCGGCCCGGAACACCGTCAGCCAGAACGATCTGGACTTCGAGGAGGTCCTGGACCAGCTGGAGCAGCAGCGCCAGCAGATGGAGGCCGCCCGGATCGAGGCCGAACGCCTCCAGCAGGAGACCCTCCGCACCCGCCAGAAGTCCGAGGAGTACTACGCCCAGATCAAGAAGGAGAAGGAGAAGGCCGAGGCCCAGGCCCGCCGGGAGGCCCAGATGATCCTCGACGAGGCCCGGAGGACCGCCAACTCGGTCTATGAGGAATTGAAGGCCCTGCGCAAGCAGATGAAGGACAGCGCCGACGCCCAGGGCGTCAACGCCCGGCAGGCGGAGCTTCGCCGCCAGCTCAACGAGGCCGAGGCCAGGCTGGCCCCGAAGAAGGAGGAGATCGAGCGTCCCAAGCCCAGCCGGGAGATCCGGGTGGGGGACACGGTGGAGCTCCTGAAGCTCGGCACCAAGGCCACGGTCCTGGCCGTCAACAAGGACGGCTACCAGCTCCAGGCCGGCATCATGAAGGTCAACGTCAAGCCCGACGAGGTCTATCTGCTGGAGAACGAGCCCACGGAGGTCAAAAAGTACATCGAGAAGACCCGCCGGGAGTTCAAGAACGTGGCCCAGTCCCCGGAGCTGGACCTGCGGGGCATGGACGCCCTGGAGGCCTCCGCCGTGCTGACCAACTTCCTGGACAACGCCTTCATGGCAAATCTCTCTTCCGTGCGCATCATCCACGGCAAGGGCACCGGCGTCCTGCGCAAGACGGTTCACGAGGACCTGAAGAAGAACAAGCACGTCAAAAAGTTCCGTCTCGGCGTCTACGGCGAGGGCGAGGACGGCGTGACCATCGCCGAGCTGGCGTAGCAGTTTGTGAACAAATTTGGATAAAAAAAGATTTTACTTGACAAAACAAATAATATTAGGTATATTGTTGTCCAGTCAAAGGAATGTGCATCCGGCACTTTATAAAGGGGTGAACGAAATGTACAGCGAAAACACTGTCGTCAAGTGCGCGTCCGGTCTGCATAACAAGCAGGCTACATATTTCATCCAGAAGGCGAACGACTTCCGTTCCAGCATCTGGATCGAGGCGGAGGATCGCAAGATCAACGCCAAGAGCCTTCTGGGCGTCCTTTCTATGGCGATTATGACCGGCACGGAAGTGACGATCTCCGCCGAGGGCTCCGATGAGGAGGAAGCGGTCAGGACTCTGATCGATATGCTGCAGGAAGATCTGTTTTGATCGAAAGAAGCCCCAAAGGCTGCAACCAGCCTTTGGGGCAAGCTCTATCCGGGGGAGGGAAAGCGTATGACGAAAACGGAACTGAAGGAGAAGGCCCTTTCTCTGCCCCTGGCGCCCGGCGTCTATCTGATGCAGGACAAGTCCAACGAGGTCATCTACGTCGGCAAGGCGAAGAAGCTGAAAAACCGGGTCAGTCAGTACTTTATCGACTCTGTGACCCACAGCCCCAAGACCCGGCTCATGGTCTCCAAGGTGGACCACTTCGACGTGATCGCCGCCGCCTCGGAGTTTGAGGCCCTGGTGCTGGAATGCAGTCTCATCAAGCGCTACATGCCCAAGTACAACATCCTGCTGAAGGACGACAAGGGCTATCCCTATCTGCGCCTGGACCAGCGGGAGGCCTATCCCGTGCTGACCCTGGCCCCGAAGGTCCTGGAGGACGGAGCCCGCTACTACGGGCCCTACGGGGGCCGCTGGCTGACCCAGAAGGTCATCGACACCCTGCGGCTGACCTTCAAGCTTCCCGGCTGCGGCAAGAGCTTTCCCCGGGAGATCGGCAAGGAGCGGCCCTGCCTGAACTACCAGATGGGCAACTGCGACGGCTGGTGCCGGGGGACCCCGGATCAGGCCGAATACCGGGAGCGGATGGAGCAGGTGGAAGCCCTGCTCCGGGGGAGCTGGAAGCCCGTGGCCGCAAAGCTGCGGGAGCAGATGCTGGCCGCCTCCGAGGCCCTGGAGTTCGAGCGGGCCGCCCAGCTCCGGGACCGGATGAACGCCATCGAGGCCCTGGGGCAGAAGCAGCTCGTCACCGCGGGCCGCATGGCCGATACCGACGCCATCGGCTACGCCCAGACCGAGGCCAAGAGCTGCTTTGCCGTCTTGCACTACGTGGACGGGAACCTGGTGGACAAGGACTACGAGCTCCTGCCCCTGGCGGAGGACCCCGCCGAGGCCGTTTCGGCCCTGACCAAGCAGTACTATCTGACCCGGGGCGCAGCGCCCAAGCAAATCCTCCTGCCCATGGAGATGGAGGACGCGGAGCTCTTCGAGGAGCTGCTGCAGCAGCAGCTCGGCAAGCGCGTCCGGATTCGCGTCCCCCAGCGGGGCGACGGAACCCGGCTCGTGGAGCTGGCCGTCAGCAACGCCCGCCAGGAGGCGGAGCGGATCACCACCAAGGAAGAAAAGCTGCGCGGGACCGTGGAGCTGCTGCGGCAGATGCTGAAGCTGGAAAAGCAGCCCCGGCGCATGGAGTCCTACGACATCTCCAACATCTCCGGCACGGACATTGTGGCCTCCATGGTGGTCTTCGAGGACGGAAAGCCCCTGCGCTCCGGCTACCGCCACTTCAAGGTGGAGGACCTGGAGGACCAGGACGACTACGCCTCCATGCGGCAGGTTCTGCAACGCCGCTTCGCCCACTTTCTGGCGGGGGACAAGGGCTTCGAGAAGGCCCCGGATATCCTGCTGATCGACGGCGGCGTGAACCACGCCCAGACCGTCCTGCGGGAGCTGGACGCCATGGGCGTCCACATTCCCATCTTCGGCATGGTCAAGGACGACCGACACCGGACCCGGGCCCTGGTGACGCCGGAGGGAGACGAGATCGGCATCGCGGGGAATCAGAGCGTCTTCGCTCTGATCGGGAACATCCAGGAGGAGACCCACCGCTTTGCCATCACCTACCACCGCAAGCTGCGCAGCAAGCGGGTCAAGGGCAGCAGCCTGGAGCAGATTCCCGGCATCGGAGAGAAGCGCCGGGCCGATCTGCTCAAGCGATTTCATACCGTATCCGCCGTCGGCGAGGCCACGCTCCAGGAGCTGCGGACCGTCCTGCCCAAGGACGCGGCCATGGCCGTCTGGCAGAATTTCCACAGGGAGGAAGAAGCATGAGAGTCATTGCGGGAAGCGCAAGATCCGTCCCTCTGCTGAGCCGGGAGGGGCTCGAGACCCGGCCCACCACGGATCGGGTCAAGGAGGCGATCTTCAATATCATCCAGTTTGAGATCGAGGGCCGGCAGGTTCTGGACCTCTTCGGCGGCAGCGGCCAGATGGCCATCGAGGCCCTGAGCCGGGGCGCCGCGGGAGCCGTCATCGTGGACCGGAGCCAGGACTCCATTTCCGTCATCCGAAAGAATCTGGAGAAGACCAGACTGGCCGATCGGGCCCAGGTGCTCTGCGCCGACGGGCTGGAATACCTGGAACGAACGAAAAATCGCTTCGATTTGATCTTTTTGGACCCTCCTTACCGGGAGAATTTATTGGAAAACGCCCTAAAACGGATTTCTGAAATTGACATCTTGAAATCCGGTGGTATAATAGTATGCGAGAGACCTTCGGATAAGGCGCTGCCGGACGATTACGCCGCCTTTCGCCGCGTCAGGGATTACCGCTACGGCAAGACCGGCGTCTCTGTATTCCGAGCCGAATCCTTATCATAAGACAGAAACAGGAGGAAACAGAAATGAACGAGCACGGCATTGAAGAAATCATCACGACCCTGTATGAAATGATTCAGGACGCCCGGGGCGTACCCCTGAGCGCTGAAAAGTGCGTGATCGAGCGGGACCGCGCGCTGGATCTGCTCGATGAGATCAGCAACCAGCTTCCCGGCGAGCTCAAGCAGGCCAGGACCATCGTAGAGTCCCGCGGCGAGGTCATCAACAACGCCAAGCGCGAGGCCGAGAACATCCTGAAGCAGGCCCAGGCCCAGGCCCGGCAGATGGTCTCCGACGACGAGATCTACCGCCAGGCCCAGCAGGAGGCCAACGCCATGGTCCAGGCCGCCCAGGACCGCATCCGCGAGCTCAAGAACGTGACCAACAACTACGTGGACGACGCGCTGAAGCAGACCGAGCAGGCTATCTCCGAGGCCCTCAACGAGGTCAAGGAGTCCCGCGCCAAGTTCAACGCCCTGGTTGGCGCGCAGAACAAGAACGCGAAGCCCGCCCCCAACCCCGCCATCATCGAGGAAGTAGACTAAGCGAAAAATCTGAATAACAAATCTGGGAGGACGCTATGAATTATCTGGAACAGTACAAATTTTGGCTTGAAAACGCGCCCGTTTCCTACCGCGACATGCTCCAGAGCATGGAGGGCAACGACCTGGCTCTGAAGGGCTGCTTCGGCGCGGAGCTGGCCTTCGGCACCGCGGGCATCCGCGGCGTCATGGGCCTCGGCTGCAACCGCCTCAACGAGTTCACGGTACGCAGGACGGCCCAGGGCATCGCCAAGTGGCTGAACGGCACCGAGCTGCCCAAGCGCTGCGCCATCGGCTACGACAGCCGCCACAATTCCCGGACCTACGCCGAGATCTGCGCCGCGGCCCTGGCCGAGACCGGCATCAAGGTCCACATCTACCACGAACTGGCCCCCACGCCCATGCTCTCCTACGCCGTCCGCGAGCTGAAATGCGGCTGCGGCATCATGGTCACCGCCTCCCACAACGCCGGCATCTACAACGGCATCAAGTGCTACGGCGAGGACGGCTGCCAGATGACCGACGAGCCCGCCGCCATCGTCTATGACGAGATCCAGAAAACGCCCTACTTCGTTCTGCCCGAGAAGAGCTTCGACGCGCTGAAGACCGAGGGCCTCATCGAGGACATCCCCGCGTCCCTCTGGTCCGCCTATATCGACCGGGTTATGCAGGAGGGGCTGAATCTGGAGCGGGTCAAGAGCTCCGGCCTCCATGTGGTCTACACCCCCCTCTGCGGCACCGGCAACAAGCCCGTCCGGGAGTTCTTCCGCCGGGTGGGCGTCAAGGCCGACATCGTGAGCGTCCAGGAAAAGCCCGACGGCGACTTCAAGACCTGCGCCTATCCCAACCCCGAGACCGACGCCGCCCTCAACGAGAGCTACAAGGTTGCCAATGAGGTCCATCCCGATCTCATCATCGGCACCGACCCCGACGCCGACCGCTGCGCCGTGGCGGTCCCCGTGAACGGCGAGTTCCGCAAGCTCAGCGGCAACGAGCTGGGCTGCGTCCTGCTGGACTATATCCTCCGCATGCGCAGCGAGCGCGGCGACCTGCCCAAGGGCGCCGAGATCGTCAAGTCCATCGTCTCCACCCCCCTGGCCGACAAGATCGCCGAGTTCTACGGCGTCGAGACCAAGAACGTCCTGACCGGCTTCAAGTACATCGGCGGCGAGATCCTTCGTCTCGAGGGCCTGGGCGAGGAGGACAAGTTCATCTTCGGCTTCGAGGAGAGCTGCGGCTACCTGAAGGGCACCTACGCCCGGGATAAGGACGCCGTCGTCGCCACCATGCTGGTCTGCGAGGCCGCGGCCTACGCCAAGGAGAACGGCATGAACCTGGCCGACTACATGGACGCCCTCTACCGCCAGTTCGGCTGCTACTCCGCCTACGTGCAGAGCGTGGAGCTCCAGGGCATCGAGGCCAACGAGATCTCCAAGGCCTTCATGGCGAACATCCGGGAGAACACCCCCGCCGAGGTGGCCGGTGAAAAGGTCACCGCCACGGTGGACTACCTCAGCGGCGTGCGCAAGTGCAGGAAGTGCGGCAGCGAGAGCCGGACCGGCCTGCCCGCCTCCAATGTCTTCACCCTGGAGCTGGGCGACAGCGGCAAGATCATCTTCCGTCCCTCGGGCACCGAGCCCAAGATCAAGCTCTATTACACCGCCGTGGGCCAGAGCTGGGACGAGGCCAACGAGCGCATGGCCGACTTCAAGGCCGAGATGGCGGGCTTCCTGCCCAAGTAAGCCATGAAGAGCCGTGGCTTTCGCCGCTTCGTGGCGGTCTTCGTGGGCGTCCTGCTGGTCCTGGCGGCCGTCCTCTCTGTGACGACGGGAGACGAGGCCTTCGTCGGCACGACCCTCATCGTCGCCGCCCTCTACGCCGTCTATATGGTCCGCTTCCTCCGCCTGGAAAAGGAGCGCCGGGAGAAGGACCCAAAGCAAAAGAAGTCTCCGCTCCTGCGGCGATAGATCAGGCTTTGCGGCGGAGGGCGCGCCCGAGGAAGACTTCTCAAACTGAAATACGGCGCGGCTCCGCTGCGGGGCCGCGCCGTTTTTTGAAATGATGCCGTTTTGATGCCTTATGGACGTATGATAGACACGGTTTCAAAGCGTTTCCTCCCAAGGGAATGAATGCTTTTATGGGAATTCCAAACTACGCAGTGAGGTGAAAAGCATGATCCATATTCTGATCGTTGAGGACGAAAAGCCGATCTCGAACCTGATCCGGCTGAGCTTGAAAAAGGCAGGCTACCTGTGTACCTGCGTCTACGACGGCGCGGAGGCGGCGGATATCCTGGAGAAGCAGAGCTTCGACCTGATCCTCCTCGATATCATGCTGCCGGAGATCGACGGCTTTGCCCTCCTGGAATACATTCGCCCCATGGGGATCCCCGTTATCTTCCTCACGGCGAAAAACGCTGTCGCCGACAGGGTCCGGGGCCTTGACATGGGCGCAGAGGACTATCTGGTCAAGCCCTTTGAGATCATTGAGCTCCTGGCCCGGATCAACGTCGTGCTGCGGCGCTATAATAAAACAGCTGCAGAACTCCGCGTCGGCGGCCTGGTCATCGACACCCAGGCGATGCTGGTCTACCGGGAGGGCGAGACCGTCCCTCTGACGCCAAAGGAATACGAGCTGCTCCTGCTGTTCGCCCGAAACCCCGGGATCGCCCTATACCGTGAGACCATTTATGAGAGAGTCTGGAAGGAGGACTTCCCCTACGGCAGCAAAACCGTGGACCTTCACGTCCAACGGCTTCGCAAAAAGCTGGGCTGGGAGGCGATCCTGCACGCGGTCCCCAAGGTGGGCTACCGTCTGGAGGCAAGACCATGAGATTTCGACAGAAGCTGCTGCTGGCGATGGTATGGCTGTTGACGCTGAGTTACGGCATCGGCGGCGTGCTGCTGATCTCACAAAGCTTTCGGAGCAGTCTTCAGCAGGAGAAAGCGACCGCTGTTTCTTCCTACGAGATGACCCTCCAGACCGTTCGGCTTGTCAACCTGGTGGACATCCGGCAGGACTTTTCCAGCATCCGCACAGCGCTGGAACGAATGGATGCGGTTTCCGATCAGGCGGGAATCCAGCTGACGAAGGACGGGGAAGCGATCTATCAGTCGGGAAGACCCATCGACAAGCTGCCGACAGCCAGCGGGAGCCAGCTGCTCCTCTTTGCCGAAGGCAGCCGACATTTTCTTCAGATCAGCGGACCGGTCCAGACAAACGATACCCCGCTGCAGCTGGATATCCTCTATGAGATCACGCCGATCTACACTGCCAGAGCGGAACAATTGGACACCTATCATCGGGTGTTTCTCGGAATGCTGATCCTGGGCGGCGCAGCGGCATGGGGGATCGCGTGGGTCCTGACGCGACCGCTGGGGAAGCTTTCCCTCACAGCCCGCCGCCTGGCGGCAGGGAAGCTCGACGCCAGGGCAAAGCTGCAAGCCAGGGATGAGGTCGGACAGCTTGGGGCGGAATTTGACCGGATGGCGGAACAGCTCTCGGGGACCTTCACGGCGCAGCAGGAGGAAATGGAGCGGCAGGAACAGTTCATGGGCAGCTTTGCCCACGAGCTGAAGACCCCGATGACCTCCATCATCGGTTACGCGGACCTCCTGCGTGGCCAAAGTCTGGACGAGCAGGAAGCGCAGGAGGCGGCCAACTACATTTTTTCAGAGGGGAAGCGGCTGGAGGCTTTGTCGCTGAAGTTGCTGGATCTGTTGCTGATGAAGCACCAGAACCTTGCTCTGGTCGAAACCGATCCTGCGGCCCTGATCAGCAGTCTGGTGACCCATCTCCAGCCGGTCTACCGGGAACAGGGGATCGTTCTGCAGTGCCGTTGCGAAACCGGCTTGTGCAGATTGGAGCCCGATCTGTTTTCTTCCGTTCTGACCAATCTGCTGGACAACGCCAGAAAGGCGCTGGATCACGGCGGCAATATCTATGTGCTTGGAAAGCAGGAGGACGGATTCTATCTGATCCAGGTGCTGGACAATGGCCGGGGGATGCCGGAAGAAGCGATCCGGCATTTGACTGAGGCCTTCTATCGGGTGGACAAGTCCCGATCCCGAGCGCAAGGCGGCGCGGGTCTGGGCTTGACGCTGTGCAGCCGAATCTTAGAGCTTCATAAGGGAACGATCACCTTCGCCTCCCGGGAAGGGAAAGGCACCTGCGTGACGGTTTCTCTTCCGAGCGCTGAGCCCGGTGTGGAAGGAGGCGCGGAATGAAACGGAGTGATTGGGTTTTGGTTATCCTCCTGCTCGCGGCGGCAGGCGTCATCGGATGGTTTCTTCCGGTCCTTATCAC
>CAMVKI010000049.1 GCA_947168005.1 uncultured Clostridia bacterium | reverse complement strand
AAGTCATTTCAATCCACCCGCCCCGTGCGGGGCGGGACAGTTGTAGCCGCAAGGTCAACAGCACCGAGAATATTTCAATCCACCCGCCCCGTGCGGGGCGGGACAGCAGGATTGCACAAACGGACTGCGTCCCGTTTGTCTATCCTGCACAAACAAGCTGGACTCCGCCAGCTTATTCCACAATTTATCCGCCTGATTTGGACTCCAAACCAGGCTTCGCCTTCGTACACGGGCGAAACCGCCGTGCGAAGCTCCCGGGGATTTTTTGTTCGCTTTCCCTTCGCACCCCCGGCGTGCAGAGTCTTATCCTCGCGCACTGTCAGACCATCAGGACGCCCTCCGGCTCATAGGTCGATTTGGCCCCGAAGTGCTCAATCTTCGTCTGATAGTGATTGCCGAGATAGTAGAAGCGCAGACTGTCCGTTTCCGGGTCCATCAAGCCCAGCAGTTTTTGCTGGAGCTGTTTGCACTGCGTCGCGTCGAGGACGCATTCAAAGACGGAGTTCTGGACGCGCTGGCCGTAATTCACGCACTGCTTGGCAATCTGGCGCAGCCGTTTGCGGCCCGCGGCGCTGCCCGTATTGACGTCGTATGTAATCAGCACCATCATACCGCTGCCTCACTTCCACAGAAAGGGCGGATAGGCGTCCAGGTCCTCCCGGATGTACCGGGCAAGCAGCAGCGCCTGTACATAGGGAACCAGCCCCCAGGGGAGCTTCTCATCCAGAAACGGATGGCGGATCTCCTCCCGCTTCCGCTCCTGCCAGGCCTTCAAAAAGGCGCGTCTTGCCTCGTCCTTCATCAAAACGGCGCCGTTTCCCGCCGTTTCAAAGTCGTTGCCCCGGAGCACCCGATTGTTAATGAGCGTCAATACAAAGCGGTCGGCATAGCAGGGCCGCAGCTCCTCCATGAGATCGACGGCCAGAGAGGTCCGGCCGGGCCGGTCCCGATGCAGAAAGCCCACGTAGGCGTCCAGGCCGACGCTCTCCAGGGCGGCGGTGCATTCCGAGGCCAGCAGAGAGTAGGCAAAGGACAGCATGGCATTCACCGGGTCCAGCGGCGGGCGGCGGTTTCGCCCCCGGAAGCGGAACGCTTCCTTCTCCCGGAGGATCATGTCGTCAAAGACGCTGAAATAAGCGGCGGCGCCGGTGCCCTCCAGGCCGCGGAGCGAATCCAAAGACGTTTCCTCCGCGACCGGAGGCAGCAGCTCGCGGAGGGTCTGCGAGACGGCGGAGAAGCGTTCCGCGTCGATCCGGTCCGGATGGTCCCGGCGGGTTCGCTCCACGCTCCAGCGGGCGTTGTAGAGCTTGCCGAAGATCATGCTCCGGGCGATCTGGCAGCTCCGGCGCGGGTCGTCGGCGATCCGGTACTGCTCCCGCCTGAGCAGCACGTTCCCGTTCTCCTCGCCCACAGCCCGGGCCAGAAAGCGGCCCGTCGGGGTGCAGAAGCTCAAATCGATGCCCCGCTTGCCGCAGGCTCCCATCAGCGCGGGGGAGGCGCCGGCATAGGAAAAGCAGAGAATCCCGGAGAGATTGTGCAGGGGGAATCTTCCGCTTTCCTGTTTGTCCCGGTTGACCACGACGTTTTCCCCGTCCAGGCTCAGATAGGCGTCCTCGCTGGTCACAAAGAGCACGTTCAGCAGCTTTCTCATTCCCTTTCCTCCATCCTTTCCCGCAGATATGCAGCCGCGCTCCGCTGCCGCAGGAGCTTTGGCAGACAGAGCTCCTTCAGCGAGCAGGCATTGCAGGCCTTGGTGGGCTTGACCCGGGGCGTGTGTCCCCGCTGCCAGAGCTCCCGCATCTGGCTGACGCAGGCCTCGACCTCCGCCCGGAGCTCCGCTGTGAAGGCCACCGGCTGGCGGCGGCGTGTTTCCCCGTGGAACAGCGCACCTTCCGGAATGTCGCAGGCCAGCATCTCCTCCAGACACATCGCCTGGGCGCAGAGCTGAAGCTCGTCCGCCCCATCCGTCCGGGCCGTGCCGCGCTTGTATTCGATGGGAAAGGGCAGATAAAGGCCCTCCTCCCCGCGCAGGGGGACGCCCTTGGGATCCCGGCGGAACTCCACAACGTCGCAGGCTCCGACGATCCCCAGCCGGGCCGAAGCGACCCGCATCCCCCGCGCGATCAGCAGATCTCCCCGCCGCTCCCGGGCGGAGGCGTCGTGGGCCTTCCGGTGGAGGGCGTTCCCCTCCACCGTCCGGACGTTCTCCGCCCACTGATCCTCAACATGAATCAGCGCCCACTGCCGCCGACAAAACCGAAAATGCTGAATCCCGGAAATCAGGAGGTAGTCATCCTCGGCAAACACAATGCACGCCCTCAGGAATCTCTCCAAGCTCGATCTTGTAATCCGCAAAGCTTCTGGCAAGATCCACGCCGTCCATACGGGACACCTTCACAGCGTCAAACAGCTTGTATGCTGGCGCATTGCCAAGCTCCGAATCGTGTTTAAAGATAATCAGCTTCCGGACAGCCATTTTCCCTCTTGCCGCCGAGTGGTCATGCTCAAACATGTTCAGGATCGCTTCCCAGAGCAGCTCCAGGTCGGTCTCGGAAAAACCGGTTGTCTTTCTTGCGAGGTTGGCGGAGATATAGCCCTCAGCACGATAGAGGCCATAAGGGACCACATACTTCCGGCCCATCTCCGTTCCCTTGTTATCAGCGTCCGCTTCGGTCGTGATGGCAACGCGGGTGATTGTGATCTCTTGGGGCATAACCGGGTCAATGCTGCGGGCGAAGCCGAGCTGGACCGGACCGCGAACCTGGCCGCAGTTCAGCGCTCCCTTGACAAAGGTCGTCATAACCGCGCCGAAGCTGCGGATATCGTAGAAATTCTGACACATGAAGTCCCGGAGCTTCCGATCCAGGTCCGGGTCCTTTTTCTTCTCTTCTTTGAGCTTTTCGGGCTTGACGCCGACGTACTCGCAGGCTTCGTTATCGGAGCGGTTCAGGGGAACGCCGTCCTTGATATAAATGCGATAGCCGGGTTCGTCCTCTCTTGCCAGCTCCACATAGTTGCGAATCTTGCGCTTCAGGCAGACGTCGGTCACGATGCCGTATCCGGTCTCCGGGTCCACACGGGGCATATTGCCGGCGTCGGGGTCTCCGTTGGGGTTTCCGTTCTCCACGTCAAACAGGATCACAAATTCATAACGGTTTTTAATGGCTTCCATGATTATTCTCCCTTCTTTTCATAGCGTTTTTGTGTTTGATGATAATAGCCGAGCTGGAACGCGCCTTGCTCCGGAAGTCCCATCCGGTCAGGGAACTGTTCGGATAACTTTTCCGTAATCTGCGAACGGAGTTTCTCAAGATAGATGCGCTTACCCGACTCCAGCTTCCGAAGATGCTTTTCCGCCAGATTAATCAGGACCGGGAAAACCCGGGAAGGCGTCGCCGCTGCGGAATTAAAATACTTATCTCGAATCGTTGTGTTAATCGACGGATTTGCGGCCTCCTGAATCTGTTCCAGAACAGAAAACAGTCTGCCAAGAGTATAGGGAATATTACTGGATGTTTCATTTATTGCCACTTGTAATACCTCCTCCGGACATTTGTCCGTTTTATTTCTGCTATAATACGCTTTGATGATCGCCGCCTTGCGATAGCCAATCTCTTTCTCCGCCCGGATGCGCAGCTCCACCGCGTTCAGCAGCGTCGCCGGATAGGGCGCACCCGTCAGGATCGCGCGAAGAAGATCACCCGCAAGCTGCGGAGAGGCCGCCTTGTTTCTGGAATATGGATTCACAGTTTCTTCCAACAGCCATTTGACCGGGATCGTCTCATACTTTTCATAAGAAGGTTTCACGATCCGCAGCCGTTCATAATGCGCCTCGATGTTTCGCATAAACGCGCCGAAGCTGTTTTGCAGAAAAAACCGCACGGACAGTCTGGCCGCATTGGGGGCAAGGCCCAGAACGTAAAACCGCATATCCGGGTCCATGCTCGTCTCATCCCATTCAATTTTCCTGCCTTTGGAAAGCTGTGACACCGCGGAGCGAACGTCGTTTTCCACAGAATCCGACCCTCCGCCCATCATCGCCGCAAAAGACAGCGCCTGGTAAGCCGTTTCTCCGCTCTCCGCCCAGCAAAGGACTCTGGTATCTCCGATGGTGACCCGATTATTCCAGTCCGCGATCAGGTAATTCAACGCCGTCGTATAGGCAAAGGCGGCATACTCCCCCACAGGAGCGTTGTAGTTCTGTTCCCGATCATAGGATTCAAACGCCGGTGCGTTGAAGGAAATCAGCGCCGCACCGCTGGATTGCGCGCCTTGAATTCCTTTGATGGCAGAGTGGATCGGCGGGATTACCGCTTCTTCCCCTGTAACGAGACAGCGCATTACGGTTCCCTCCTCCGAGTTATCGTAGTGCCGCTGCCAGGCTTTCCGAACCTCCGGGTCTTCTGAGGCGGGCGCCCCGTCATAATAGAACAACAGGCTGCATCCGCTGGTCAGCTCCTGCCAGAAGGGTGCCGTTTCCGGGTTTGTCGGCCCCTGGTCGGGTGTCCAACGGTCAAAAAAGCGACAAATCGCCCGAGCGGCTTCTGATTCAGAGTCTACGAGAAGCGCTTGATGCAGCGCTTTGCTCGCTGCAAAGCATTCCGCTGTACGGCTCGCTTTCCCCTTCTGGTCCGCTCCCAGAATATATCCGGAAGTATCGCACAAAAAGTTCGCTTTGACACCGGAGGACCGTTTCACCGGCAGCGGTACGCTGATGATTTTAGGAATCATTTTGCCGCTTTTTCCGTTTTCCGGTTCCCGCAGGAGAGAATACACCTGGAAAACAGTCCCATCCACATTCAGGTCGATGGCATAACTAACCTTCGCGGGACCCCAGCCGGGGCGGGCCACAAGCCCCTGCTCCGCAAGTCTTTCATAATAGGAGGTCAACGCTTGCAGGATCATTGAAGCACCTCCCCGCTTGCGAGATCGGGAACTTCCAGAACTCCGTCCTTCAATTTCGCACGGAAGAACATGGGGCGGATATCTGAGCGGTCTGAATAGTCCATATCATACAGCATCAAACCAAGATCCCGATCTTCGCGGATCGTCGGAACAGTTTTCCCGGGCCAACTCCGAAACCTTGCCGGAAACTCTCTTGTTCCAAAACAGGGCTGGTGGAAACATTGCCCTTTTTCCAGTCGCCTTTTCATCATCTCCTGAAACTTGCCGGGGTTGTCCGAAGGAGCCGCTTGTGCGGTCATCTCAAAATGAGCTTCGATCACATAGTGAACATCTTGCAGAACCATTGCGGCCCGCTGCTGGATGTCCTCCGAAGTATACAGGCACAAGTCTCCCCTGCCGCCGTTCATCGCCGTTCGTACCTTTGCGCCGGAAATCTTACTTTTGCACTCGTTTCTACGGATATTTGTGAACTGAATCGGCGAGAGCACGTAAATCCTGTCTACGATCCATCTCATGCCCGGATGCCAGAACACCGCATCCAGAATTCCCCGGGCCGCAGACGGCGTTATGACGTCATAGCTGACTCGCTCGACCTTCAATTCGGGGCGGGAAAAGCATCCGTAATCTCCCCAAACTTCCACAAGTACAGACATAGGCTTCACCTTCCTTTCTATTGAATATAACGGTCTATATCTGGTTCGGCGTTCGGCTGCAGTCCAAACGTCGGATCATACAATGTACTGTCTTCCAGAATTCCATCCCCCGATGGGAGTAATGAAATTGCTCCGGCATCCCGCAAAGCTTGAAAATGATCCGGATACACATTTACTCCATATTGACCAAGCTGTCGGAACAATTTTCTGGACAATTGCCGACTCCGAAGCTGCGAGATCAATTCTTCGCTTTCCGCGTTCAGGATATAAACCGTCCTGGTCGGACTGTCAATCAACTGAAATCTGTCTGCGACCTGGGCAAACGGGAACGCGCATCCATTGATCCCGCGTTCAAACGCCTCCAGAATGTGCCGCTGATCCATTTCTTCCGAGCCTTTCAAAGAACGCAGGAATTGAAAGTATGCGGCAACAGCTTCGGGCTGATTCAAATCCGAATACTTCTTTAGGATGCGGTTCGTTGCGTCGATGTTCTGACGGATCATCTTTGGAACGCTTTTCTGCAGCGAGAACACCGCCACCACGCTGTCTTCCGCCGCTCTCCTGCCCTCCCGGTTGCAGCGTCCGGCCGTTTGCAAAATGGAATCCAGTCCGGCAAGCTCCCGGAATGCATTCGGGAAATCCACATCCACACCCGCTTCGATCAAGCTCGTAGATATGACCCGACAGGGCAAGCCGTCTTTGAGGCGCTGGCGGATTTCGTGCAGAAGCCGTTTTCGGTCTGCGGGGCAAAGCAGAGTCGTAAGGCAAAACCTTCCCTCTTCCGGAAGAATCCGCGCAAGATCAGCGGCTGTTTTCCTCAGATTGACGACGCACAACACCTGGGCGTGCTTTTGGAGCCGCGCGCCGAGTTCCTCCACGGACAGCGCGCCAATTCGTTTTATAGTCGTGCGCTGAAACGCGGAGAACATACGTTCCCGCTCCGGACAAATCTCCGTCGTTTGTAAGCCGTAGTCCAGAAAGAACGCTTCCAGGGCGGGCTGCGTCGCCGTACACAGAAGCGCCGTCGAGCCATAATGCCGAATCAGTTCCGCGATTGCAAATACGCAAGGCTTTAGGTATGGAAGCGGGAGCATCTGCGCTTCGTCGAACACGATGACGGAGTTTGCCAGATTATGCAGCTTCCGACATTTAGAGCTCCGGTTTGCATAGAGGGATTCAAAAAACTGGACCGCAGTGGTTACAATCACCGGCATGTCCCAGTTTTCTGTTGCAAGCGCCAGCTTTTGATCTGCCTCCGTATCGTCAAACAAAACACCGCTGTGATGCTCCAAAACGCAGCTATCGCCAAGCACCCTGCGGAACATATCGGCCGTCTGATCAATAATGGAGGTATAGGGGATCACATAAATCACACGATCCATTCCGTGATAAACTGCGTGGCGGAGGGCAAAGGTTAATGAAGCCAGCGTTTTTCCGCCGCCTGTCGGAACTGTCAGCGTATAGAGCCCTTTGGGACCTTTGCCGACACTCCGGCAAGCATCCAACACCCTGCATCGCATTTCGTTCAGTGCGCCTTGCGGCGGATAAAAACGATTCGTATAGGCATTCAGGCTGGTTTCCAATACCCGGAGATCCCATTCAGTACCGCGATCAATCTGAGGGTCCATGAACCGTTCCGTATCCAAAAAATCCGCATCCACCAAGCAAGAATACAGCATTCTTGTATAGAACTGCCAAACCAGCCGATCCGGAGCTTTGCAAAAGTCCGGCGCTCCTCCTGTCGGAAGCGTCAGGAACTGTTTCCACGCAGAGCAGTCCGGCAGGCCTTTCCGTTTCAGCCGTCCGGCCAAGGTGCTGTCGTCTCCGGTTGCCGTTCTCATATTGCCCCCGTCCGGCAGACCGCCATGGTGTCCCGCGACTGCGAAGGCGGCGGGAAGGTTGTCGCATATCGCCTGGGCTCCGGCTGTAGAATGATCTACGTGCATGTTTCGTTCAGGATGCAATATATGTGTTTTAAAATCTGCCGAAAACTTGCCGATATCGTGCGCGCGCGCAGCCAGTGAAGCGTCTTTTTCCGCGTGAAAAGGTTTTGCAAAGGAAACCGCCAGCGCTTCTGTTCCGCGCAGATGCTCCAACACTGTTTGAACAACCGTCTGATCTCCGTCAATCCGGATGTGCGCGGGAAACCACAATTCATTCATGTCGAAATCAAATCCCTTGCAGTCGAAGTGTCTTTATTACAAAAATATCATAGCATAAATTCTGCAATTGTCAAGTACTTTTTTCATAGAATTGAAAGTGTTAGAATTTTATGCTTGCTTTTCAGTTTCACGTATGTTACACTGAGCATGTGTTGATTTCATCAACACTGTCGCTGAAGAACAGCGTGGATTGAAATATCGAATTGAACGTGTTTGGTAAGGGTGCGCATCAGCGCACCCTTACCCATTTTTTGATTATCTATCCAGGGCACAGTTTTACTCTGACAATTAACTATTGCTCTAAATCGTTGCTCTAAATTCGTTGCTCTAAATTGTTTATAGCAAATTAACTGTCCCATAATATGTATAATTAAACGATCGCTGCAATTTTTTGGCAGGTTGACAATGGTTGATGATATTGCTGAAACTCAATGATTCAAAGTAACGCTCTTCCGATTGGAGTACCGCCCGGGCGGGGATAGAACCCTAGGCATTCTGAACACCTGTGTTCCGAAGGGAATGCGTTTCTGTTTAGCCGGAAGATTTTCGTACAAATGTTTCACGTGAAACATTTTTTCAAATCAAGCGCGCGGGTGGATTGAAATGTTTTCCGCGGCGTGGTATAATCCTGGTATATGAATGAATAGAAATGTAGAATGGTGAATTCTGTTCAGATACGGGAGGGGTCATTATGGCGGCCTTTGTGGTAAACGGGAGGACGGTAACGGCGGAGCGGAATCAGAAGCTGATCCGCTTTCTGCGGGACGAGCTGCGGCTCACCAGCGTCAAGGACGGGTGCAGCGAGGGCGCCTGCGGGACCTGCCACGTCCTCATCGACGGGAAGCTGACCAAGGCCTGCGTGCCCATGACGGACAAGCTGGAGGGCAAGTCGGTCCTGACCGTGGAGGGACTCTCGGACTTCGAGAAGGAGGCCTTCGTCTGGGCCTTCGGCGAGGCGGGCGCGGTCCAGTGCGGCTTCTGCATCCCGGGCATGGTCATGGCGGCCAAGGCCCTGCTGGACGGCAACCCCGATCCCAGCCGGGCCGAGGTCGGCTACGCCATCCGCAACAACATCTGCCGCTGCACCGGCTATGTGAAGATCATCGACGGCATCCTCCTGGCGGCGAAGGTCCTCCGGGAGGGGAAGATCCCCGCGCCCTCGGTCAGCGATTTCCGGGTGGGCTCCCGGGTCCACCGGATCGACGTGGCCGAGAAGGTCCTGGGTACCGGCAAGTACCCCGACGACGTGTACGTGGAGGGCATGTGCTACGGCTCCGCCGTGCGCAGCGCCTACCCCCGGGCCCGGGTGCTCTCCATCGACACCCGCGAGGCCGAGGCCCTGCCCGGGGTGGTCTGCGTGCTGACGGCCAGGGACATCCCCGGCAGCGTCAACGTGGGCCACATCAAAAAGGACCAGCCCACCCTCATCGGCGAGGGCGAGCTGACCCACTATTTGGGCGACTCCGTGGCCCTGGTCTGCGCCAGGGACCGGGAGACCCTGGAGGCGGCCAAGAAGCTGGTGAAGGTGGAGTACGAGGTCCTGCCCGCGGTCCACAATCCCGCGGAGGCCGCCGCCCCCGACGCGCCCCTTGTCTTCGAGACCGACAAGAACAACGTCCAGGCCCACAAGCACGTCTCCCGGGGAGACGCGGAGGGGGCCATCGCCCGCTCCGCCCACGTCATCAGCCGGCATTTCGAGACCCCCTGGACCGAGCACGCCTTCCTGGAGCCCGAGTGCTGCGTGGCCCTGCCCCTGGAGAACGGCGGCGTCAAGCTCCTGACCTCGGACCAGGGCACCCACACCACCCTCCACGAGTGCGCCTCCATGCTCCGGGTGCCCTGGGAGAAGTGTCTGGTGGAGAACCAGCTCGTCGGCGGCGGCTTCGGCGGCAAGGAGGACATGAGCGTCCAGCACCACGCGGCCCTGATCGCCTACGTGGCCCGGGTGCCCGTCAAGGTCAAGCTGAGCCGGGCCGAGTCCATCCTGGTCCACCCCAAGCGCCACCCCTTCTCCATGGACTTCACCCTGGGCTGCGACGAGAACGGCGTCATCCAGGGCGTCAAGGCGAAGGTGGTCTCCGACACCGGCGCCTTCGCCTCCCTGGGCGGCCCGGTGCTGGAGCGGGCCTGCACCCACGCGGCGGGGCCCTACGCCTATGAGAATTTCGAGATCGACGGCACCGCCTACTACACCAACAATCCCCCCGCCGGGGCCTTCCGGGGCTTCGGCGTGACCCAGACCTGCTTCGCCATCGAGAGCCTGCTGAACGAAATGGCCGAGCGCGTGGGCATCTCCCCCTGGGAGATCCGGATGCGCAACGCCATCCGCCCCGGCGGCGTCCTCCCCAACGGCCAGATCGTGGGCCCGGAGACGGGCCTGGTGGAGACCCTGGAAATCGCGAAGCAATACTACGACGAGGCCGTGGCCGCGGGAGATCCGGTGGGTCTGGCCTGCGCCATGAAGAACGCCGGCGTGGGCGTGGGCCTCCCCGACTGGGGCCGGGCCAAGCTCATCGTGGAGGACGACGGCAAGCTGCACATCTACTCCGGCGCCTCCTGCATCGGCCAGGGCCTGGGCACGGTCCTGGTCCAGATGGTGGTCACCAACGCAGGGCTGCGCCCGGACCAGATCGTCTACGAGCGCTCCAACACCTGGATCGCCCCGGACTCCGGCGACACCTCCGGCTCCCGCCAGACCCTGGTCACCGGCGAGGCCGTCCGCCGGGCCTGCGAGGAGCTGCGCGAGGCCCTGAAGGGCAAAGAGCTGGCCGAGCTGAAGGGCCGGGAGTTCTACGGCACCTATCTGGCCGCCACGGACCCCCTGGGGACCCCGGTCCCGAACCCGGTCAGCCACGTAGCCTACGGCTACGCCACCCAGATGTGCGTCCTGGACCGGGAGACCGGCCGGATCAAGAAGCTTATCGGCATCCACGACGTGGGCAAGGCCGTCAACCCCCTCTCCTGCGAGGGCCAGATCGAGGGCGGCATGGTCATGTCCATGGGCTACGCCCTGACGGAGCGCTACCCCATCGACGACAACTGCCGGCCCACGGCGAAATTCGGCACCCTGGGCCTCTTCAAGGCGGACCAGATCCCGGAGATCAAGGCCATCGTCGTCGATAAGCCCGGCCTGCAAATGGCCAACGGCGCCATCGGCATCGGCGAGATCACCTCCATCCCCACCGCCCCCGCCATCGCCGAGGCCTACTACCGGCGCGACGGCATCAGAAGAACGTCCCTCCCCCTGACGGGCACGCCCTATGAGCGAAAAAAATAACGCCTTCCATATAGAAAGCCGCGGGCGACGAGCCTGCGGCTTTTTATATGTATGGCGTTCCGAATCAATCGGTCTCCGGGGCGAGGAAGCCTTTGCCGTAGGCTTCGTCCACGGTGGTCAGCATGACGATGGCGGCGGGGTCGGTCTGGGTGATGATGCGGCGGGCGTGGAAGACCTCGACCTTGGAGCAGACGCACATCATCATCTGGTGGGCCTGGCCGGTGTAGGCGCCCCGGACGTCGGCAATGGTCACGCCGCGCTCGATCTCCTCCATGATGCCGCTGGCGACCTCCTGGGCCTTATCGGTGATGATGAGCAGCATCCGGCGGGTGCCGTTGCCGTAGATCAGCTTGTCGATGACCGTGGTGGAGACGAAGGTCATCAGGATGCCGTAGAGCACCGCGTTGATGTTGAAGGCCGCGTCCTCGTTGCCGAAGACGAAGCCGCTGAGCAGAATCACGGAGCCGTCCACGATGATGGAGATGGTGCCGATGGAGAGATGGGGCTTCAGCTTCCGGATGCTCATGATGACGAAGTCCGTGCCGCCGGTGGAGGAGCCGGGCATATAGATCAGGGCCAGGCCCATGCCGTAGAGGGCGCCGGCGAAGAGGGCCGTCAGCAGCGGATTCACCGCGGCGTCCGGGTAGAAGCCCAGAGGCTTGATCAGGTAGTCGGTGAAGAGGGCCGTCAGCAGCATACTCTTGACGGACTTGAAGAAGAACACCTGGCCCAGGAGCCGATAACAGATGATCGCCACGGGAACGTTGATCATCAGAGAGATCGCGCCGATCTCCAGGAAGGGCACGTAGTGGTGGACGATCATGGCGACGCCGGTGATGCCGCCGGTGACGAAGGGCGCGTGCTCGCTGAAGTACACGATGCCCAGGGCGAAGAGGAAGCTGCCCACGAGGTCGTGCACCAGATCCTGGGCCACAGCCTTCCAGCCGTTTTTGCGGTAGTAATCGAGGATGTTCTGTTTCTTTCTCGGCGCGAGGGCCTTGTTTTTCTTTGTCATGTTCTGTACCTCATGCGTGTTTTAAGCGTAGGGGCGCTCCGCGAGCGCCCGTTTTTCCCGCAACATGATAGCCTTTCCTTTCAGAAAAGTCAAGGGGGATTTTTCACTTTTGCGTCCTTCAGCTCTTCTTCGCTTTCTCTTGACAAGCGGAGCCGCGGCGGCTAAAATAGGGGCAGAAACACAAAGGAGGCCCCTGTATGATCCGCGTTACCAGGATTCAGATCCCCGCGCTGCCGACGAAAAAACCCCGGCGGCTCTACGTATATACGCCCCGGGACTACGAGGACTCGGAGCAGCGCTATCCCGTGCTCTACATGTTCGACGGGCACAACGTGTTCTACGACAGCCACGCCACCTACGGCCGCTGCTGGGGCATGAAGCAATATCTGGAGAAGACCAGGCTGCCCCTGATCCTGGTGGCCGTGGAGTGCAACCCCGAGGGCAACCGGCGGCTCAACGAGTACTCCCCCTGGGACCTGTCCATCCCGAAGCTCGGGGTCCTGGAGGGCCTGGGAAAGCAGACCATGGACTGGATCACCCAGTCGCTCAAGCCGGAGATCGACGCAACCTACCGCACCCTCCCGGACCGGGCGCACACCATGATCGCGGGCAGCTCCATGGGCGGGCTCATGGCCCTCTACGCCGCCGCGGCCTACGGGGAGGTCTTCTCCCGGGCCGCCGCCCTCTCCCCCAGCCTCTGGGCCGGCGGAAAGCACTTGCGCGACCTGATCCGGAGCACCGCCTTTGCCGATCCCACACGAATCTGGATGGACGTGGGGACCGCCGAGCTCCCGCCGTCGAAGCACGGCGAGCTGGCCCTCCTGTTCCGGACCGCCGGTCTGCTGACCAAGTCCGGCGCCGACGTGGCCGCCCGGATCATCCCCGGCGCGGAGCACAACGAGGCCGCCTGGGAGAAGCGGATCCCGCTCTTCATGGATTATCTGGATCCCGACGCTTGAGCGCCCCGCAGACGTGTCATTCAGCGTGCAGCGAAGAATCCGCATCCCCGTCCCCTGCGGCGGAACCCGGCCCCGTTCCTGTCATTGCGAGACCAGTCCGCAGACTGGTCGTGGCAATCCGCATCCCCTGTCTCCTGCTGCCCGTTGCATTCTCCGTGCGGGGAAGGACGGACGGCCAATGGCCGCCCCTACGGCGG
>CAMVKI010000048.1 GCA_947168005.1 uncultured Clostridia bacterium | reverse complement strand
CCCTTCCACAGACGGACGGAGGTGTTCGAATAGCTGCTGGTCCAGAATTTCGGACCGCCGGAGGTATAACTTAAATAGGAATAGGTGCCGCCGTTGGCGTTCTTGAGGGAGCTGGCGTTGGCGCCGGGGCCGGGGGTCCATCTGCAGTAGCTCTCGTTGTACTCGGTGTAGGCGGCCAGATAGGAGCTGGTGGTCACGCCGAGCCAGGTATTCGCCCCGAGGCTCTTGATGGAATAGTACGCACCCTGGGGTGCGAAGGCAAAGACGTAATCGTCGGCGACGTTGGACAGGGTCTCCCCGGACAGGCTCACGCCCGCGTTGGCGTAGGAGATCGCATTGACGTCGTTTTCGATGTTCGCGCCGTTGGAGCTGGGGACCACGCCCTTCATCAGATACATGCTCGTGGTGGTGCCGTAGGTAATGACGTAGTTGCCGCTCCAGTCCGCGGGGGCGGTGGGGACCAGCTCGTAGGAGGCCGCGCCGGAGCCGCCTTCCACGTAGGTGTAGAGGGCCAGGAGGGTAATATCGCCGGTGGGGGTATAGGTCCCGGTCAGAATCTGGGCGGGACGGACGCTCACGTTGTCATAAGCCTCGGTGACCCAGCCCAGGAACTCATAGCCCTCGGGGGCCTCGGCGGCGGGCAGGGTAACGGATTCGCCGGCAGCGCAGCTCAGGGCCGCCACGGGGGAGACGCCCGCGGGGACGGAGAAGCTGACGGTGCAGCCCGCGCCGATGGGCGGCACAGAGCTGTCGGTGTAGCTATAGCCGCAGACGTCGCAAGTGTGGGTGGTGTAGCCCGCGCTGCTCTCGGTGGGAGGCGTGACCACGTCGGTATAGCTGCAGTTCACGGTCTCCACGGTGTCGCAGACGGTGCAGACGCGGCTGTGCGTGCCGTTGTTGTTGGTGGTCCAGGAGCCGAAGCTGTGATTCCCGGTGGCGGGCAGGACGGTGGAAGCCTGGGTGATCTCGTTCCGGGCCTCGGCGTCGGAGAAGTACTTGCCGCACAGGGGGCAGTACCAGTACTCGACGTTGCCGGCTGCGCCGCAGGTGGGAGCCTGGGCCTCGAAATGGCTCAGCTCATGGTTGTGCTCGGCGCCGTAGATTTCGGTGGAATAGAAGTAGTTCTCAGTGGGATTTTGCTTGTAGAATTTGAACTCGCTGCCGAACCTGGTCAGGGAGAAGCCGAAGGCGCCGCTGACTGCCAGGTAGGGGATCTGACCGGCGCTGTTGTTCTTCAGATACATCTCATCGTCGTCGATCTCAAAGGTCCAGGTTGTGTTGGCCTCCTGGAAGGCGGGGTAGGCAAAGAAGGTATAGGCGGCGGTGCCGCTGCCGGTGCTCTTGCTGCCGAGATAGCTGCCCTCGCTGACGCTCTGCAGAGACAGGCCGTAGTTGGTAGCGGCAGCCTCAAAGACGTACTGCTCGGGAACGTTGCTTAGCGTAGTTCCGTTGCGCGTGATGCCGGTGCTGGCAAAGAGTGTGGAGGCACCGTTGGAGCTGTTTTCGATGTTGGTGCCCTCAGTGCCGGCGGAGATGCCGGTCAGCACATACTCCGTGCTTCCGGTCTGGGGGATGGCCGCCAGGACGTACTTGCCGATCCAGGTATCGGGGGCAGAGGTGATGAGCTCATAGGTCACGGGGGCGTCGATGGCCTCGGCGCGCTGGTAGAGGGCGTAGACGCTGGCGATGGAGGCCGTCAGCTTGAAAGTGGCGCCGGGCTTATAGAAGGTGGGCTTCGCAGGGGTCTCGGGCACGGGAGCGGTGACCCAGCCCAGGAAGCTCCAGCCGTCGGCAGCGGGGGCCGTGGCGGGAAGCTGGATCTTATCGCCGGCGGTGCCGGAGACGGTCTGATACACGCTGCCCAGGGCAACGCAGTTCAGGGTCACGGGAACGGGGGCCTCGGGGACGTCCTTGGTGAAAGCCTTAACCCGGTAGTTGCCGTCGCCGGACTTATTGGTCCAGCTGTTGTCGCTGGCACCCTTGAAGTAGGAGGTGTTGGGATGGGTCATGTGGATGAGGCCCATGTGATAATAGGTATCCTCCTGGATGGTAGTATCGTAGGCGACGTTGATATCGGCGCCGGAGAAGGTCAGGACCACAGCAAAGCGCTGGCCGGGGGTCAGGGTGACGGGGTTGTCCAGATAAATGGTCTGATAGCCCCAATAATCGAAATTGCCGGTCTGGGTCAGGGCCAGGGTGCCGGTGGAGGGATCGTCGGTGGTGCAGCCGGTATAGATTTTCAGCGTGTAGTCGGTGTTGTCACCGTAGAGGGCCAGGGCAATGGCCTCCAGGGTCTCGTTGCCGTTGGCGGTGAAGACCTGGGCGATGGAATCGCCGGTGCTCATTTCCTCGGAGTTGTAGTAGTTGCCGGACCCGTCGTACTGATAGTTGTGGTCGAAGTTGTCCACGTTCTCCACAGTGAAGAAGGAGATGTAGCTGGCGCAGGTGGCGGAGTCCTCATAGGACACGTAGAAATAGCCGTCGTTGCCGATGTCGGTGCCCCAGGAATTCTTGACGATCCAGGCGCCGTCCTTGGTGGGGCGGTAGCCCTGGTTGAAGTTCTCCTTGGCATAGCTGTCGTCCCAGCCCACTACAGTCACGTCGTGATCGGCATAGTAGAAGCCGGTGTCCTGATAGGCCACCGCAGACTGGATCCAGCAGATGGTGCCGTTCGCGGTGTTGACGCCGCCATGATAGGCGGTGCCGGAGGCGTTGCTGATTCGGACGCCCATGGAGCCCGCGCCGTATTCCATCACGTGACGCTTGACCTCCTCGATGTTGGAGCCGAAGAAGTGCTTGACGGACTGAACGTGAGCCACGTTGTTCTGGTAGGCGTGCTCGGAACCCAGGCCGGCAGTGCTGGCAGCGCCGTAGACAAGGGCGGGATCAGACTCGTCCGCCAGGCCGGTCCAGCGCATCAGCGGATAGCTGACCAGCTCGCCGGTGCCGCCGGCTTCCAGGAAGTTTCCGGCCGGGTGGCTGCTGAGGAAGTAGGTCTTGTCGCCGGTGAGCATACCCTCGGCGTCATAGGCGTCAGTGTAAGTATAGTAAGCCAGGTGATACTCGGAGAGATTCAGGCTGGTATCCGCAGGCTGGCCGGTTTCACCGACGAGAACGCCATGCTTGATCATATAGGCCTCGCAGGATGCAGCCGCTCCGAAGGTCCAGCAGGTGTTGTAGTCTCCTTGGTTGCGGACCGGGGTGATGTAGCCGTATAAGCGGCTGTCGTAACTGCTGGGCAGATCGGCGGCAGGAAGGTTTGGGGTGCTTTGAATCGCGTCGCCTGCCGGGTCGCCGCCCCGACGAATGGAGGTCAAGCGTCCGGTGGCGCGCATGGCGCTTTGGGTTTCTTCTGTCCGGTTGGAAGCTGCCAGGGCCGTGGGGATCATCCCCAGAACCAGCAGGACTGCCAGCAGCAGAGCCAGGGGCTTGCGAAAATACTTGCTCATAGTGTCGCTCCTTTTTTGATTTGATCACCTTTTTGTTTTAGTCGCCGGATACGCGGCGACAGTTGTCAAAATATTATAGCACATTTCACACGAAATTTCTGTGAATATTGTATGAACAAAACCTTCGTGCTCCCCATTGGCGCACGAAGGTTGTTTGGGTAAATCGGGATTTGTCGGGATCATTCGTAGGGGCCGATGCCCACATCGGCCCTTGCCCCGGTCAATCGGGAGGGCCGATGTGGGCATCGGCCCCTACGGGTGGAAGAACCCGACAAATCCCGGTCTGCAGCGCTCACAGCCGTTCCAGCTTCGCCCGGAAGCTGATGGCCCGCGGGGTAGGCAGACCGTCGAAGCGGACCAGATGGGCGCCCCGGTCGGGGTCGAGGCCCTCCACGGTGCCGGGGCCGAAAACCGCGTGGCGGACCCGGGTCCCCACGGGGAGGGCCGCGGCGGCCCGGTTCTCGGGCAGGGCCCGGTCCAGAGCCGCGATATAGGCCCGGGCCTCGGCGATCAGCCCCTCGGGCCGGGGCCGGGTGAGCTCCAGGTGCCTCTCGTCGATATCCAGCAGGAAGCGGGAGGGATAGCGGGGGGAGCCATCGAAGTTCCGGCCCTCGGCCTCGGAGAGGGTCAGGCTCTTCTCCGCCCGGGTCAGGGCCACGAAGCAGAGCCGCCGCTCCTCCTCCATGGCCTCCAGGGTCCCGGTCTTCCGGGAGGGGAAGCTGCCCTCGTTGAGGCCCAGGAGGAAGACGTGGGGGAACTCCAGGCCCTTGGCGGCGTGGACGGTCATGAGCTTGACCCGGTCGCTCTCGTCCTTCAGGTCCGCGTTGGTGAAGAGGGCCACGTGGGCCAGATAGTGGGGCAGGGCCAGCTCCTCGCCGCAGGTGGTCTCAAACTCGTAAATGGCCTGCTTCAGCTCGGCCAGGTTGTCCAGCCGCTCCTGGCTGCCCTCGGTGCGGAGCATCTGCTCGTAGCCGCTTTCGTGGAGCAGGGCCGTCAGTACCTCGGAGACGGGCCGGTCCTCCCAGGAGGCGGAGAAGTCCTCCACCAGCCGGACGAAGGCCGCGGCCCCGGTGCCCCGGAAGAGCTCCGTGTCCAGATTCTTTTGCAGGGCCAGGTAGAGGGAGCAGTGGTTCTCCTCGGCCCAGGCCTGCAAAAACTCCATGCGCCGCTTGCCCAGATTCCGCTTGGGCAGATTGGCGACCCGGAGGAAGCTGAGGTCGTCCCGGTAGGCGATGAGCCGCAGATAGGCCAGGGCGTCCTTGATCTCCGCCCGGCTGTAGAAGGGCACGCCGCTGTAGATCGTATAGGGAAGCTTCTCCTTGCTGAGGGCGTCCTCCACGGGGCGGGTCAGGTAGTGGGCCCGGTAGAGCAGGGTCACGTCCCGGTAGGCGATCCCGGCGGCGTGGAGCTCCCGAATCCGGGAGACGATCCAGGCGGCCTCCTCCTCGGGAGTCCCGGCGTGGTGGCAGAGCACCGTGGGCCCGTGGGGCAGGGTAGGCAGCAGCTCCTTTTTGAGCCGGTTCCGGTTCTTGTCGATGAGGTCGTTGGCGACGTTCAGGATCTCCGGGGTGGAGCGGTAGTTCCGGTTCATGAAGATCGTCCGGGTGCCGGGGTGCTTTTGGTCGAAGTCCAGCAGATAGCGGATGTCGGCCCCGCGCCAGGTGTAGATGGTCTGGTCCGGGTCCCCCACCACGAAGAGGTTCTTATGGTAGCCGCTCAGGACCTCCATGAGCTCGTACTGGGGCTCGTCGATGTCCTGAAACTCGTCGATCATGATGTATTCCAGCCGCTTCTGCCATTTCAGGCAGAGCTCGGGCCGCTCCCGGAAGATGTAGAGGGAGAACTTGATCAGGTCGTTGTAGTCCAGGCCGAAGCACTTCTTCTGCTGATAGAGATAGCCGTAGAAGATGATATTGTCCCGGCTCTCGGCCCCGTCGTACTTGGCCCGCAGGGCCTCCAGGGGCAGATCGATCAGGTCCTTGTAGTACTCCGGATGGAAGCGGAGCTTCTGCATCTCGATCATGTCCCGGGCGGCGGAGAAGGTCCTGTCCCGGAGGGTCAGGCCCCGCTCCTCGTAGATAATCCGGAGCATGGCGTCGATGTCGGAGTTGTCCAGGACCAGGAAGGACTTGGGATAGCCCACGGCGTGGCTGTCCTCCTGGAGGACCGAGACGCAGAAGCCGTGGAAGGTGTTGATGTAGCCGGTGTCGTTGTCGCCGGTGAGAATATGGATGCGCTGGCGCATCTCGTTGGCCGCCTTGTTGGTGAAGGTGACGCAGAGAATATTCCCCGGCAGGATGCCCAGCTCGTTGACCAGCCAGGCGAAGCGGTGGGTCAGCGCCCGGGTCTTGCCGGACCCGGCTCCGGCGATGACGCGCACGAAGCCCTCCGTGGCGGTGACGGCGGCAAGCTGCTCGTCGTTCAGTTTTGCGGTCAAATCCATAATAATCGCCTCCCGCTGCCTTTATAGCAGAAAAACGGTCCCATAATCAGGACCGTTTTTCTGTTTTCCGAAGTTTTACAGCCCCAGCTTGTCCTCCATGTCGTTGATGACGTAGTAGACCATTCTGTCCTCGGGCTTGATATAGAGCTTGCAGGAGCGGATCATGGTGCCGGGGTGCTTGGCCTTGAAATCCTCCTTGCAGCGCTCCACCAGCGCGGCGCAGTCGTGCTGACGGCTGGCGTACTGCACATAGATTTCAGGGACGAACACGGCGGCCGCCCGCTTGCCCGCGTTCTTGGCAGCCTCCAGGACGGGCTCCGCCTTCTTCGCGGCGGACTCGGCGGCTGCCTTGGCCCTGCGGACCACGGGCTCGGATTTCTCAATCGCCGTCTCCACAGCCTCCTTGACTTTTTCCATCGACATACTTCGTTTCCTCCTTAATCTGCTTTCTGAGCTGTTTCTTTCTATATTATAACATATCAATTTCGGTTTGAAAAGCATTCTTCCCCCTGTTTTTTCCGGTTTTCTCCGGTTTTATTCTGTCTTTGACAGGTTTTTTTGTCGGCTTTCGGTCCATATTATAAAAGGCGCTCAAAAAACATTTTTGACGGGGAGGGATTCGCATGGGAAGAAGCATCCGAGCCGGCCTGGCGGCGGTCTGGCTGGGGCTGCTGCTGAGTGTTCCGGCCCTGGCGGCGGAGCCGGAGGCTCTGGTCCCCGTGGGCAGGACCGTGGGACTGGAGCTGGAAACCGACGGAATCTATGTGGTGTGTTTCGAGGGCGAAGAAGGGATCTCCCCCGCCGAGGCGGCGGGTCTGCGGGCAGGAGACCGCATTCTGGCCGCCAACGGGCGGGCCCTGGGCCGGGCGGAGGAGCTGCGGGAACAGACGGCCCGCTCCGGCGGCGAGCCTGTGATCCTCGACGTGGAACGGAATCGACGGGCTATGCAGTTTGCCGTCCGGCCCGTGGAGCGGGACGGGAGCTGGCGGCTGGGCATCAAGGTCCGGGACCGGATCGCGGGCCTGGGGACCGTGACCTTCTATGACCCGGACACCGGGCTCTTCGGAGCCCTGGGCCACGGCGTGGGCGGCGGGGACTGTCCTCTGGCGATTCGGGGCGGCTCCGCCGCCGAGACGGAGGTCACAGAGATTCGCCGGGGCGAGGCCGGGACGCCGGGCTCTCTCTTTGGCCGGGCCCTCGGCGGCGAGGCCCTGGGTCGGGTGGAGCGAAACACGGACCGGGGTCTCTTCGGCCACGCCGAGGGCGAAGCCCTGGCCGGGCAGTCCGTCCCCCTGGCGGACCCGGCGGAGGTCACCGTCGGCCCGGCGGAGATTCTCTGCGGGGTGACGGGCAGCGAGGTCCGGCGCTGCGCCGTGGAGATCGAGGCCGTGCGCTTTGACCCGGAGCACTGCCGGGACCTGCGCCTGAAGGTGACGGACCCCCGGCTGCTGGAGCAGACCGGCGGCATCGTCCAGGGAATGAGCGGCTCCCCCATCCTCCAGAACGGCAAGCTCGTCGGCGCGGTGACCCACGTCCTGGTCCGGGACCCCACGAGGGGCTACGGCATCCTCATCGGCCACATGCTGGAAGCAGCAGATGAAAACGCGGAGGCAGAGGCGGCTTAGCCGTCTCTGCCTCCGCGGCGTGTCAAAAAAGCCGAAAGCGGCAATGTTATGTCTACTTAGATGAAATCGAGAACCGTCCCCGATTTCATCAAATCTGGGAGTTCAGTATAAAATCTCGCCGCAAATGCCGGGACACACATCCGCGGAGCGGATAAGCGCGTCCCCTACGGGGTATGGGGACAGCGTGCGCGGAGGCAATGCGTCGTCGCAGGGAGCGATGCCCTCATCGCTCCCTGCGACGCCGCGTCGAGGGCGCCGGTCCCCACGGTGGAAGGGTCCCAGGTCTGTCATTCTGAGCGCAGCGAAGAATCCGCGTCTCCCGTCTCCATTTTATTTCGTTTTGCAGATGGCAATCTGCAAAACACCTCAATTATTCATTATTCATTATTCACTATTCATTCTTCAGTCCGCGCCGTCCCTGCACGGCGGGGCGAAAATGGCGCACGCTGTGCGCCTCTACAGGGCGTCCTTCAGCAGCTCCCGGACCCGTTCTTCTATGGCGTCGAAGCGGGGGCCGAGGAAATCGACGGCTTTGAGATATTGGCTGTAGCCGATCGCGGTGCCGTGGATGTCGCTGCCCAGGGCCACGATCTGGCCCCGGTCGATCCAGGGCAGGAGCCGGCGGCGGCGGAAGTGATGGCTCAGGGGCTCGGCGTTAAGCTGGCCGTTGATGCCCATGCTGAAGAGGTTTTCGATGGTGGTCGGCTCATAGCGGTCCACGTGGGCCAGGACGGGGACGATCTCCCGGTCCTCCAGCAGCCGTTCAAAGGTCTCGGTCATGCCCCCGGTGAGCCCCCGGAAGGGCAGCTCGCAGAGCATGACCCGGGTGCCGGGGATGCAGAGCTCCTCCAGGCCCTCCAGGTGGTCCAGGCCCACGCAGACGTGGACCTCTGCCCCCAGCAGAAGGCGGATCGAGCCGCCGTAGTTGTCGGCCAGCTCGGCCCGGGCGGCCTCCCGCTTCTTCAGAAAATGGCCGAAGTCGTCCCGCTGGGGATAGAAATGGGGCGTGGCAACCAACACGTCAATTCCTGCCTGCTCGGCCAGGGCCAGCTGGCGCAGAGAGGTCTGAAGACCGTCGCTGCCGTGGTCCGCGCCGGGAAGGACGTGGGCGTGAAAGTCGAGCATTGTCATTGCTCCCTTCTGAACCGTTTCCGGCTTACTTGTCGCTCTCCTGCTTCTTTGCGTTCTCCTGCTTCCTGGCGGCGTCCTTGGCGTCCTGCTGCCTGGTGATCTCGTCCTCCACCTTGGTCTCGTAGGTGCTGTAGTAGTTGCTGTAGTAGCCGCCTCTGCCGTAGCCGCGGCGGTAGTAGGCTCTGGAATTGTAGGAATAGTTCCGGTAGCCGCCGTAGTGGGAGCCGGACTTGCCCGCGGCGTCGTTGAGAATCATGCCCACCACGTTGCCGTTCATCTGCTGGACCGTGTCGAGGGCGTAGCTGATCTCGTAGAAATGGTTCTTCCCGCTCTGGACCACGAAGACGTAGCCCGTGATCTTCTCCGCCAGGATGGCGGCGTCGGTGACCAGATTCACGGGAGGGGTGTCAATGAGGACGTAGTCAAAGAAGTCCTTGACGTAGGCCAGCAGATTGTCCATCTGCTTGGAGCCGAAGAGCTCCGCCGGATTGGGGGGAATCTGGCCGGAGGTCAGGACGTGGAGGTTCTCCACGTCGGTCTTGCGGATCTTGACCTCGTTGGTCAGACCGGCCAGGATCTCGGACAGGCCGTTCTTGTTCTCCAGGCCGAAATAGCGGTGGACCGTGGGCTTGCGCATATCGCCGTCGATGAGCAGGACCTTCTTGGTGGTGGAGGCAATGGAGATCGCCAGGTTGACCGCGTTGGTGGTCTTGCCGTCGTGCATCATGGCGGAGGTCACGGCGAAGACGGGGCATTTCTCGCCCCGGCCCGTGAAGAGCAGCTTGGCGCGGATGGAGTTATAGGCCTCGCGGATGGCGAAGGGGCTGGTGGGCGAGAGCATCCGCTGCTTGGCGGCGGCCTGGGTCTGGGGGGTCGTCAGTCGTTTTTTCTGAAACAGCATGGTCTTACTCCTTCGCGACAGTCTGCTTTTCCGTATTGAAAAGCTGGGGCACGGAGCCCAAAACGGGGACGTTGTACTGCTTGCTCAGATCCTCCTCGCTCCAGATCGTGGTGTCGGTCAGGGCGCGGATCACAAAAATCGCCGCGGCAATCAGCACGCCGATGGCGATGCCGGTGATGGTGTTGGCCTTGACGTCCGGGGAATAGGGGGCGCCGGGCCGCTCGGCCTCGTCGATGATCTTGGCCTCGCCGCCCACGATCTCCTGGATCTTGGCGGCGCCGGCCTCGGCGATGGTATTGGCAATCAACTGCAGGTTCTCCCGGTCGGAGGAGGCGAAGGTGGCTGTGAAAATCTCGGTGTTGGTGGTGCTCACGGAGGTCATGCCCTTGAGAATGCCATAGGAATACAGGCCGCCCGTCGGGGTGCGGATTTTCATCTCGTCGAGTCGGTCCGCAGCCTCCTTCATCACCAGGTTGCTGCGCAGCACGTAGGAATAGGTGCTGGCAAGCTGGCGGTTCTGGGCAATGTTCGCGGTGGCAGATTCCTCCTGATTGATATTGCTCAGGGCGTAGAAGGTGACCGTCACCCGGTACATCTTCGGGATCTTGTAGGTGGTGTAGGCCCAGGCTGCGGCTCCCACCACGGCCCCTGCAAGGAGAATCACCAGGATATGGGAAAGCAGCGTGTGGACAATATCCATCAGAGACAATTGAGATTTATTCACTGTATTTTCCTGCCTTTGCTGTTCTGCGCGCCCCGAAACGGACCGCTTCTATTTTTCCGATTAATTATTATAACATCTCCCGCTGAGAAATACAACGATTTTTTTCCTGATTTTTCGAAAACCGGAGCGAAAAGGGTTTGACATTCCGGGAAAAATCGGATAGAATACCCCTGCAACCGGGCCGGGCAGCCGCGCGGGACGGCCGAAAGGCCCACCGTGAGGAAAGTCCGGGCTCCACAGGGCAAGGATAACGGGTAACGCCCGCCGAAGGCGACTTCAGGAAAAGTGCAACAGAAATAAACCGCCGGACCTGGGTCCGGTAAGGGTGGAAAGGTGAGGTAAGAGCTCACCCGCCGGCTGGGAACTGTCCGGCGCTGTAAACTCTATCCGGAGCAACACCGCGGAGGAGACACATGGCCGGCCCGGCCGTCTCCGGGGAGGTGGCATGGAGCGTGTCGGCAACGGCACGCCAAGATAGATGGCTGTCTAAGACAGAACCCGGCTTACAGACCCGATTGCAAAAGCTCCGGCCCGCCAGATTGCGGGCCGGAGCTTTTGTATTCAGAATTCAGAATTGAGAATTGATAATTCTCTCAAATTATGCTATGATAGCAAAAAAGCTCCGAGGGAGCAGATTAAAAGAAACGGAGGAAACAATCATGGGCGTGAATTCCAAGCATAATCGTTACCGCGAGGCCGGCGAGGAGGCCAATGTTGTCAATGTGGAGCGCTTCGGCGAGCCGAAGAAATCTCTGTTCACCAGCTCCAAGGTCTTAAGCCTGCACCGCCACACCGACATCACCGACGCGCAGGGCAGCGTGGTCTATCAGGCCAACACCAAGTTCTTCACGATCCGCGACAAGACCGACATCACCGACGCCCAGGGCAGACAGGTGGCCCACATCGAGAAAAAAATCTTCACCCTGCGCGAGCGCCACTACATCACCATGGCCGACGGAACCAAGTTCGAGCTCTCCCGGGAGATCCTGCACATCTACAAGGACGTCATGAACATCGAGGGCCTGGGCTGGCAGCTGCGCGGCAACGCCTTCGGCCTGAACTTTGAGCTCTACGATCCCCAGGGCGAGGTCATCGCCGTCATCGGTCAGAAGATGATCTCCCTGCATGACAAGTACTGCAT
This sequence comes from uncultured Clostridia bacterium, assembly GCA_947168005.1. Lineage (GTDB taxonomy): Bacteria > Bacillota > Clostridia > Oscillospirales > Oscillospiraceae > JAFRPC01. Next base: position 1,891 of record CAMVKI010000048.1, on the reverse strand, counting down.
CGACATCTACCGGCCGGAGCTGGAGGGCATCGTGATTGCCATTCTGATTACGCTCCAGCACATGATCCAGGATCGGCGGGCCGCCGCGGCTTCGTCCTCCTCTTCCAATTGATTGAAACGGGCGGACGGCAAAGTGCCGTCCCTACAAATGCGAATGAACGAACGAATTGATCCCGTCCTGTCCCGCATTCTGCCGCGGGTGCAAAAGCCCGCCCGCTATGTGGGCGGGGAGTACAATCAGACCGTGAAGGACCTGGGCTCTGTAGATACCCGGGTGGCCTTCTGCTTCCCGGACACCTACGAAATCGGCATGTCCAACTTAGGGCTCCGCATTCTCTACGGCGTCGTCAACCGCATGGACGGCGTGTGGTGCGAGCGGGTCTTCACCCCCTGGGGGGACATGGAGGACGAAATGCGGGCCGCGGGCCTGCCCCTCTATGCCCTGGAGAGCCACGACCCCGTATCCGAGTTTGACATGATCGCCTTCTCCGTGGGCTACGAGATGAGCTACACCAACATCCTCACCATGCTGGACCTGGCGGGGCTGCCTTTGCGCGCCTCGGAACGGAAAGGTTTACATAATATTGTTTTCGCCGGGGGCGCCTGCACCTACAACCCGGAGCCCCTGGCGGCGTTCATCGACTTCTTCTCCCTGGGCGAGGGCGAGGAGAGCACGGTGGAGATCGTCAACTGCTACCGGGACGCGAAGAAGCGGGGCCTGTCCAAGGAGAAATTTCTTTGGGAGGTCGGGAGGATCCCCGGGGTCTACGTGCCCTCCCACTACGAACACAGATATAACGCCGACGGGACCCTGGCTGCCATCGTGCCCCTGAAGGGAGCCCCGGAGAAGGTGACGAAGCGCATCGTCCAGGACCTGGACAAGGCCTACTATCCGACGGAGCCCATCGTCCAGTCCACGGAGATTGTCCACGACCGGCAGAATCTGGAGGTCATGCGGGGCTGCATCCGGGGCTGCCGCTTCTGCCAGGCGGGCTACACCTACCGGCCCGTCCGGCCCCGGAAGCCGGAAACCCTCTACGAGCAGGCCCTGCAAAGCCTGGCCTCCTCCGGGGACAGCGAGATCACCCTCTCCTCCCTCTCCACCTCGGACTACAAGTATCTGGAGCCCCTGACGGACCGGCTGACGGAGTACTGCGCCGCCCGGAACATCAACATCTCCGTTCCCTCCCTGCGGGCGGACAACTTCTCCCGGGAGCTGATGCTGAAGCTCCAGAAGGTCCGCAAGAGCGGCCTGACCTTCGCCCCCGAGGCCGGGACCCAGCGGCTCCGGGACGCCATCAACAAGAACGTCACCGAGGAGGACGTGCTGAAGACCTGCGAGATCGCCTTCGCCGGCGGCTGGAACAACGTGAAGCTCTACTTCATGCTGGGCCTGCCCACGGAGACCGACGAGGACGTGCTGGGCATCGCGGATCTGGTCTACAAGATCTACAACTGCTGGAAGGACCACGCCTCCAACAAGAAGCGGGGCGTCCGGATCCACGTGGCCACGGCCTTCTTCGTGCCGAAGCCCTTCACGGGCTTCCAGTGGGAGCGGCAGATCACGCCGGAGGAGTACCTGCGGCGCTGCCGCCTGCTGAAGGAGCACATGAACAACAAGAGCGTGGAGTACAACTACCACGAGGCCAAGCTGTCGGAGCTGGAGGCCGTGCTGGCCCGGGGTGACCGGCGGCTGGGGCCCGTCATCGAGGCGGCCTGGCGCCGGGGCGCGAAGCTGGACGGCTGGATGGAGTACTTCGACTATGAGAAGTGGATCGCCGCTCTGGCCGAGTGCGGGGTGGACCGGCACTTCTACACCACGAGGGGCTTCGGTCTCGACGAGCTCCTGCCCTGGGAGACCATCGACCCCGGCGTCACCAAGGCCTTCCTC
>CAMVKI010000047.1 GCA_947168005.1 uncultured Clostridia bacterium | reverse complement strand
TCCTTCTCCATCTGGGCCATGGACAGGACCTCGGGCAGGTCGTAGCGGCAGTGGATGGGCGCCGCGTTGCCGGAGGCCAGCCGGGCGAAGGAGAGGGCGGGAACGCCCTTGTCGGCAAAGGGGGTGGAATCGCTGGAGTAGACGCCGATCTTGGCCGCCACCGGGAAGCCCAGCTCCGCTCCCATGTAGCTCAGATAGCCCGCCAGCTTTTCCTCGGCGGAGACCCGGGCGATGAACTTGCCCATATAGGTGCCGATCATATCCAGATTGATATTCAGCGCGGTCTTCTCCAGCTCTGCCTCGTGATCCCGGACCCAGGCCTTGGAGCCCAGCAGGCCCCGCTCCTCGCTGCCGCAGAAAATCAGCCGCAGGCCGTAGTTCAGCTTTTCGTCCTTCAAAGCGTCCAGAACGCCCAGAATGCCCACGCAGCCGCTCATGTTGTCGTAGGAGCCGTGGGACAGGGCCGTGCTGTCGTAGTGGGCCGAGAGGACGATCCACTCGTCCCGCTTGCCCGGAAGCTCGGCCACCACGTTGTGGGACTCGCCTTCCCACTCCCGCTGACGAATTGTAATCTCAATCCGCTTCGTCTCATTCCGGATCAGCTCCACCGCGTCGGCGGTGTGGATGGTGGCGCAGAGGACCTTCCGCTCCTCCCCCACCACGGCGGCCCGGAGGTCCCGCTCGTCGATGTCCCGATTGGGATAGTACATGTTGCCGTACTGGAAGAGAATGCCCCTGGCTCCGGCCTTCATCAGATCCTGATAGGCAAAGAAGCCCACGCCGCCGGTATCCAGGAGGACGATCTTATCCTTGGCTCCGGCCACGGAGACCGGATCGGTAGCGGGCATGTAGTAGAGCTCGCCCTCCACGGTGCCGCTGCCGCAGCAGAAGCAGCCCCTGCAGGGGATCTCCTTCCCGTCGGCCAGGACCTTCGCCTCCTCGATCTCGCCCATGGCCACGGGGAAGGCCTCGATGCGCGCCGGAACGCCGATGGCCTCACACCGGGCCTTCAGATATTCCGCCGCCCGAAGCTCCTCCGGTGTGCCGCTGCGGTGAACATAGTCGGTGTCGGCAAAGATTTTCTTCATTTGGTCCTGTGTCATAGCAAGACGCTCCTTTCCTTTTAATAATTATATTATACCACAGATATCTGGAATTGTGAAGATAAAAGCAAGAAAAAACTGTGTCACAGGGTAAAAACGCATTTCCGCTCTTGACAGGGCCCCGGGAAGCGAGTATGATATCCGGACCGAAATCTGAAAGGACTTTCTTATGCTATATCTCATAACGGCGATTCTCAGCAGCGCCTCCATGGCGCTGGCGCTTCGCTTTTTCAAGGACCGGGAGGGCAACCGCTACGGCATCCTCCTGGGCAACTATCTGACCTGTATATTTCTGGCCCTGGTACTGACGCCCCGGGGCACGACCGTATTCGCACCCTCCTCCACGACCCTGCTGCTGGGGGCCGTCACCGGTTTCTTCTACGTGGCGGCGCTGGTGGGAATGCAGACCAGTATCCCTCGCAACGGCACCGGTTTGACTTCCGCCTTTGCCCGGCTTGGCCTGCTGATTCCTCTGGCCATGAGCATTCTGATCTACCGGGAAACCCCCGGCCCGCTCCAGTATATCGGCGTGGCGCTGGTGCTGACTGCGCTGGTGCTGATCCACGGCTCCGCCGGTGAGGGCGGAGCGAAGGGCGGCGGCTTCCTGCTTCTGCTGCTGACCCTGCTCTTCAGCGGCTGCGCCGACGCCATGTCCAAGGTCTTTGAGCAGTTGGGAGATCCGGCGGAGAACACCCACTTTTTCTTCTGGCTCTTCCTGACCGCCCTGCTCTTCACCGTCGCTTTGACGATCTTGGAATGGCGCAGGACGGGGAAAAAGCCGCGCTGGCAGGAGCTGCTGGCTGGCGCTGCGGTGGGCGTACCGAACTATTTTTCCTCCTTCCTCCTGCTTCGGTCCGTCCAAAGTCTCCCGGCCTTTCTGGTCTACCCGGTCTACAGCACGGGGACCATTCTGCTTGTTCTCCTGGCCGGGGCTCTGTTTTTCCGGGAACGTCTGACCAAACGGCAGGCCGCTGGCGCCGCTCTGATTCTTGCCGCCCTTGTGTTTCTCAATATATAAAACGAATGTTTCACGTGAAACAATTTATGATATACAGAAAAATATTCACGCGCGTCAGCATCGGCCGGCGCGCGTGAATTGTTTTCTCCCTGGGATTTTAGAAGCTCATCTCGGGTCCGCCTCCTAAAAGCGGAAATAGAGGAAGGGGTTGTAGGACCCGCTGATCAGATAGGCCACAGACAGGCCGAAGAGGATCACAACCCGGAGGACGTCCGCCGACAGGACGAGTCCGTCCTTTCCGGTGGAGACCAGGCGCTCATAGAGCTTCTTCAGCAGCGGCGTAGAGCCCAGGGCACAGAGCAGCAGAAGGACCAGATAGGAGCGGAGCTGGTAGAGAGCCGCTCCGTTGACAAAGCCGGCCCCGCCGCCGAAGAGGACCCGCAGGAAGCTCAACCCCGCCCAGAGATCGTCGAAGGCGAAGAGGACCCAGCCCAACAGAACCGCAAAGAGGGTATAGATTCGGCCCAGAGCCGGGGCTTTTTTGATCCATCGGAGCAGAAAAAGCTTTTCGACGACCAGCAGGAGGCCATAGTACACGCCCCAGAGGACGAAATTCCAGCTCGCCCCGTGCCAGAGGCCTGTGAGCAGCCAGACGACGGCGATATTCCGAAGCTGGATCGGCAGGCCCTTCCGGTTGCCGCCCAGGGGAATATAGACATAGTCCCGGAACCAGCTCCCCAGGCTCATGTGCCAGCGCCGCCAGAACTCGGTGACGCTTTTGGAGATATAGGGATAGTTGAAGTTTTCCGGGAACTCAAAGCCGAGCAGCTTTCCCAGGCCGATTGCCATATCGGAATAGCCCGAGAAATCGAAGTAGATCTGGAAGGCAAAGGCGATGATCCCCACCCAGGCGCCGAGGGTGCTGAGCCGGGCGGGTTCTGTCTGAGAAACGGTCGTCCAAAGCAGGCCGATGTTGTTGGCAAGCAGGACCTTCTTTCCCAGGCCCGTGACAAAGCGCTTCACGCCATCACCAAAGCGGTCCGCCCTATAGTCCCGGCCCTCCAGCTGCTCCGCAACGTCCCGATAGCGGACGATGGGACCTGCGATCAGCTGGGGAAAGAGGGACACGTAAGCCCCGAAGGAGAGAAAATTCCGCTGGGCCCTGGCCTCTCCCCGGTAGACGTCGATGGTATAGCTCATGGTCTGGAAGGTATAGAAGGAAATGCCGATGGGCAGAGGCAGTCCCAGCTTCCCGATGGAGGTCCCAAAGACGCTGTTGACCGTGCCGAGGAAGAAATCCGTGTACTTGAAGAAGCAGAGCAGGCCGAGGTTCCCGACGAGGGAAATGATCAGGCCGAGCTTTTTCTTCCTGGTATTCCGGTATTTCTCCGTCAGCAGGCCGCAGCAGTAGTCCAGCGCCGTGGACCAGAGCATGAGGACCACGTAGACCGGCTCTCCCCAGGCGTAGAAGAGCAGACTGAAGAGGAAGAGCACCGCATTCCTGGCGCCGCGCGGCAGGAGGGAGTAGACCAGCAGCACCGCAGGCAGGAACAGAAACAAAAAAGTCAGACTGGAAAATACCATAGCTTAGCCTTCGAACTGCGGGGTGGTCATTTGCATCCTGCAGACGATCAGAAGCGCGGGACCTTTGACCGTAAGCTGCGCGGGGCCCGTGAATAAGAGGGCTTCGCCGGGACCGAGAGACCCGGATTCTTCGGCTTCGCCTGCTCTGCGCTCGGAATGACCGGCCCGGGAGCTTTCCGCCTCGACCGGGAGGCAGACAGCCGCCTCTGCGGAAGCGGTCCCTTCGGCGCAGTAGAGCAAAAGCTGCTCCGAGGCGGGGGGCAGCGGACCGGCAATGCTTGTCCCTGCATTCAGGTTTGTCGGGTTCTCGCTCAGGCGCAGGGCTTCCACGGTCCCTGTGACCCGGCCACGGCGAAGCATGAGGTTGAAGTCCCGGCAGCGGCCCAGGCTGTGGGTTGCGTCGGCGCCGGAGAAGGCGTGGACCTCGAAGGGCCGGAGCCGGATCGGCTCGCCGCCGTTGTGGGTCAGAACGATCTCCCCCTCCAGGGTGGAGATCAGGCGCTCATAGTCCGGCAGAGGGGTGAAGTCCGATTCCTCCAAATCCACCGTGGCGGAGCTGATTCGCCAGAGAAAGTCCCGGTCGGCATAGAAGGCGTTTGGAGGCCATATGGCGATTTGCGTCGTCGTGCCGCCGGACCAGCTTGAGACTGTATAATCGATTTTTTTGAGTTTTTGCAGCATGATGTTTCTTCTTTCGGAATATAGGTTCATCGCTGCACCACCACATCCGCCCCAGTGTGCACAACGGGGCGCCTTCCCCTCAAGGGGGGAAGGCTTTGCGTTGTCTGCGGCGGCTGTGCTGGCGGGCAGCCCTGCGCTTGTTTGAAGCTCCACCTCATCCGCCCCAGTGTGCGCACTGGGGCACCTTCCCCTCAAGGGGAAGGCTTTATTCGGCGTGGAAGGCGCCCTTGCCGTCGGTAGTGAAGTGGGTGGCGTAGAAGGCGGCGGAGGCGTTGATCAGGTGCTCCAGATCCCGGACGCCAGCGGTCTCGTAGGAGGAGTGCATGGCGAGCTGGGGCAGTCCCAGGTCCACGGTGTTCATGGAGACGTGGGCCATGGCGATATTGCCCAGGGTGGAGCCGCCGTTCTCGTCGGAGCGGTTGGCAAAGAACTGAATCGGGACCCCGGCCTTCTGGCAGACGCCCCGGAAGAGGGCCACGGAGACCGCGTCGCTGGTGTACTTCTGCCCCGCGTGGGACTTGACCACGATGCCGCCGTTCATGAAGCTGCAGTTGGTGGCGTCGGTCTTCTCGGGATGGTTGGGGTGGACCGCATGGGCGTTGTCACAGGAGAGCATGAAGCTCCGGGCCGCGGCGCAGCGGTAGTCCTCATCGTTCCAGCCTAAGCCGTTGGCAATCCGGCGGAGCACGTCCTCGAGCATGGTGGAGTCCGCGCCCTGCTTGGTACCGGAGCCTACCTCCTCGTTGTCGAAGCAGCACCAGACCTGGACGCCCTTCTGGTTCTTGCCTCTCAGCAGGCCCTGGAGGGTGGCCCAGGCACATTCCAGATCATCCAGGCGACCGGCGGAGATAAACTCGTTTTCCGCGCCCCAGACCGTGGGGGCCATGCGGTTGTAGAGGTAGAGATCGGAGCCCAGGACGTCGGCCTCGGGGACCCCCGCCTGCTCCGCCACCATGCGGCGAAAGGCGCCCTTCTCCAGCCGGCCGGAGCCCAGCAGGGGCACCATGTCGATCTGCTTGTTGAAGGTGAAGCCGTCGTTGATCTTGCGATTCATGTGGATCGCCACGTTGGGAATCAGCACCAGGTCCCGATCAAAATCGATGAGCCGGGTCTCGTAGCGCTCCCCCGCTTCGGTCTTGATCCGGACCAGGACCCGGCCCGCGACGCCCAAGGGGCGGTCCAGCCAGGTGGAGCAGATCATGCCGCCGTAGCCCTCGGTGTTGAGCTGCACGTACTTATCCCGGACCCGGAGCTCCGCGTTCTCCTTAATCTTGAAGCAGGGAGAGTCGGAGTGAGAGGCGGTCAGGGTGAAGCCGGGCTCGGAAAGTTCCGTGCCGACGCGGAAAGCCAGAATACTGGAGCCGTTGCGGACGGTAAAATAAGCTCCGCCGGGGCGGATTTCCCAGCGGCGGCTCTCGGGCAGCTCGGCAAAGCCCGCGGCCAGCAGCTCCTGCCGCAGGTTCTCCACGGCGTGGAAAGTGGAGGGGCTCTTCTTCAAAAATTCCATCAGGCCCCTGAGGGCGTTTTCGGTTTGCATGGCAGAAACCTCCTTGTTCTGTTTCTGCTTCTATTCTACCACATCCCAGGGAGGAATGCAAAACGCAAAATGCAAAAAGAAAAAATTTTTTCAGATCCCGGAACTTATATCGTTCATGAGCGTCTAAAAAGATTGGATCGGAATTCCGATCCGGATCGGAGGAACCCTAAATGAATAAAACCGGAAAACTCATTGCTTTGATCCTGTCCCTGGTGATGCTCCTTGGCATCGGCGGACAGCTCGTCCTGGGCTGGTTCAACTATCAGAAAGTGCTCCGCTCCGCCGAGGCCCTGGAGGGTCTGAAATCGGACAACACCGCACTCCTGGGCGAGGTCTCCGCCCTGCGAGCCGAGCTCGGCGGCGTCCGGGATCAGCTCGACGAGCTGAAGCAAGCCAACGACCCGGAATACGACCCACCCCAGGAGGACGACGTCCGGATCTCTCAGCAATACTACGTTCACTCCACCCTTCCCATCTCCGACGCCTACAAGTCCGGAGACCGCTCGGCCCTGAGCGACAAGGAAAAGGAGACCCTGGATATGGCCTCCGCCATTCTGGAGGAAATCCTCACCCCGGAGATGGACGCCTATGAGAAGGAGCAGGCCGTCTACGTCTGGATGACGGAGAACCTCTCCCAGGACGAGGGCCTGCTGCCCGTGATCCCTACGACGCGGGCCGACTGTGACAACCCCTACGGCGTGCTCAAATTTCACAACGCGGTCTGCGTGGGCTATGCCACGACCTTCCGGCTCTTTATGCAGATGCTGGACATTCCCTGCATGGTGGTCCACAACACGGAGCGCTACCATTCCTGGGATCTGGTCCAGCTCGGCGGCGGCTGGTATCATACCGATATCTATTCCGACGCCGGAAAGGCCAGCTTCTCCCACTTCAATCTGACCGACGCCATGCAGGCGGAAAACCAGACCTGGAACACGGACTTCTTCCCCGCCGCCGACCAGACCGAATACTGCTACGCGGCCCGGAACGCCCAGGAGGCCCCGGATCTCTACCGGATCCCCGCCGTTCTGCGGCAGGCCATCGACGACCGGGAGGGCAGCTGCGCCCTGCGCTTCGACGAGGACTTCGGCGAGGCGGACGCCCAGATTGTCCAGGAGATGCTCAATCAGATTCAGAACCGCATCGAGAGCTCCGACACGCTCTGCAACGAGCTTTCCCTGGAATGGCGCTGGATGAAGCTGGAGGCGGGCTGGCTGCTTTCCGTCTCCCTGAACTGGTACAACAGCGACGAGCCGGAGCCGGAGATTCCCGAGGAGGCCTACGAGAAGATCTACGAGGCTCTGAAAGAGGCCTTTGGCGATCTGGAAGAGAACCCCAGGTGGGACGGCGACGGCGCCGTCGGTTAAGGAGGCGCGATTATGAAACGAATGATTTGCCTGCTGCTTGCCCTGTTGCTGCTCTGCGCGGGCTGCGCGAAGCCCGATCGTCAACCCGAAACCGAATCGGAGGCCGCCCCCATGGTGAGCCTCTACGACCTGCGAAAGGCCATGCTGGAGGCCCAGCCCGAGCTGCCGGACATGACTGCCGTGAGCAGCAGCGACGAAAACGCGGCGGCGCTTTTCGCCTACCTCTCCGACCTCGACTACGAGAAGGTGGAGGGCTATTTCCTGGCCTACGCCTCCGATGGCAAAACTGCCGACGAGTTCGCTGTGGTCTGCCTGAAGAACGCGGAGGACCTGCCGGCTCTGGAAGCCAGCCTGCGGGCCCACGTAGAAAGCCGGGTGAGCCTCTACAAGAGCTACGCTCCGGAGCTGGTAAAACAGGCTTCCGAGGCGGAGCTCGTCACGGAGGGGCGTTATATGGCCTTGATCATGTGCGCGGATCGGGCCGCCGTGAAGGAAGCCTTTCTGGCGGGTTTGCGATGAAGCGGGGGCGTCTGCTGCTTCCACTGCTCTTTGTTCTCCTGCTTGCTCTTCCCCTGCTACTGCTTCTGGCGCTGCCCGACAGAGACTTTTCGGAAAACGAAAACCGCTATCTGTCGAAAGCGCCGGAGCTTGACGCGGAGGGCTTTCTGGAGGGCAGTCTTCAAACAGAGCTGGAAGCCTGGATGGAGGACCAGTTCCCGGGCCGGGACGGTTGGATGGCCGGGGTGACCCTGCTGAACAAGGCTGAAGGCCTGCGGGAGATCGGCGGCGCCTGGCTGGGCTCAGACAGATATTATCTGGAAATTCACAAGCCCGAGGATTTCGACTGGGAAAAATACCGGCGAAATCTTGGCTATCTGAACAGGCTCGCGGAGGACGCCGGGGTTCCGAGCTCGGCGCTGCTGGTTCCCTCCGCCGCCGCAGCTCTCCCTGAGCTTCTGCCCCGGGGCGCGGAGGTCTATGATCCTGAAGAAGCTCTGCGGGTTGCCCGGGAGCTTTTGCCGGAGGCCGAGCTTCCCGACCTCACCGCCGCCCTGCGGGCGGAGCCGAGGGAGCAGGTCTTCTACCGTACGGATCACCACTGGACCGCCGCAGGAGCCCTGCGGGCTTACCGCTGTCTGCCGGAGAGCTTCGGAAACTGGGACGGAACGCTGGAGCCCTTCTGCACGGATTTCTACGGGACCACCTTCTCCAAAACTCTGGACCCGGCGGCGGAGGGAGATCGGATCGAGCTCTTCTCCCTGCCGGACTCCGTTCGGGCCGAGGCCGACGGTCAGGCGATTGAGGTCTACGACCTGAGCGCCGCGGCCCGGAAGGATCAGTACACGGTCTACGAGGGCGGCAACCACGGTCTCGTCCGGCTCCGCGGCGGCTGCACCAACGGAAAGACCCTGCTGGTCTTGAAGGATTCCTTCGCGAATTGCCTTGCCCCCCTGCTGACTGCTGACTATGAGACCGTTCTGTTGGTGGATCTTCGCTATTATCCCGGCACGGTCCGCGCACTTCTGGCGGAGGAGCGGCCCGACGCTCTGCTCTTTGTCTACGAAATGAGCGGCCTTGCGGAGAGCGACGATCTTGTGAAGCTCCTGCTCTGATATTCGGCGATTCGCAAAAAAATACCCTCCCCGAGCCTGTGGCGCGGGGAGGGTATTTTTGTCGGCTCTTTCTCAGGGGAAGAAAACTGAGCCATCGCCGAAGAGCGTTCCCAGAATCTGGAAGATCACGCGCAAGACGTTCACCAGCATGATGATAAAGAATGGGATCAGGATCAGCAGAATGAGCGGGATCGGCTTTTTCTGTTTCCTGTTGCTGCTGGGCCGGGTGACGTTTTGGACCGGAGCCTGCGGATTTGGGGCTGCCTGTCCCCTCTGGGCCGAGGCGGCGTTGTAGGGGTCGTTAATCTGTGCCGCGTTCTCATGCCATGCGGCGGTTTTTGCGCGATGCGCTTGGGCGGCGCTGCTGCCAAGCCATGCATCGTCCTCGTGGCAATGGGCGTCGCTGTTGTCTCTCGCGTCCGCCCGGAGACGCGCGGCGGTTTGCTTTCGTTCGATCTGGGTCAGGACAGACGGCGCGACAATCGTGCCGCATTTGGGGCAAATCTCGTCTCTTTCCGGATTAAAGCTCCTGCCGCAGGCGGCACATTTATAGTAAGCCATCCTCAAACCCTCCTTTTCTCTGTTCAGTCACTGCTTTCCATCCGGATAACCTTGCCGATGTTCCAGAGCATGGCCGCCTTGGAGGCGGCTTCCTCCCGCTCCTCGGGGGTTTTGTACGCAAAGGGCGCGGTCTGGGCCCCGCAGTCCAGGCAGACGGCATAGACGCACCAGCCGTTTTCTTCCTCCAGCAGGCCGGGTCCGCCGCAGCGGGGGCAGTCCTGGAGGGTAAAGCGTTCGTGGATATTCATAGCGTTCTCCTTATTTTTCCTGCCGGGTCCGAAGCTACCGGCGGTTTTCGTATTCGATCTCGTAGTCCTTTTTGGGGGTGTATTTCGAGGCCAGCTTGACGATCACCCGGTCGCCCTGGATGAGGATGCTGCCGTCATCCGGGTAGAGGGGCATGCTTTGGAAGGTCGCCGAAGCGGAGACGGCCTTCAGGGTCTCCTCCGAGGGCTCGGGCCAGGGCACGTTGAGCCAGTCGTTCAGATAGTAGTAGACCTGCTTGGTCAGGGGCGTGACGGTGCTGGAGAGATTGCTGTAGTCCTCCAGCTCCCGGAAGGCCTCGATCTGATTGTAGTAGACCTTGCGCGGGAAGCCGCCTATGATGACGACCTCCATGCCGTTGACGTAGCCGGGGGCGGACTCCACCCGCTCCACGAGGCGCGTGGCGAAGGATTCCGTGGCCCGGTGGGCCGTGGCGGACATGGTGTAGACCGTGTTGTCCGTCTGGAAGCTGAGCAGAAGCAGCAGCAAGGAGGCGAGCAGGGCGGCCAGGCGGGGGATCAAAGCGCGCTTTTGCGGGGGCGGCGTTTCCGTCTGCGGCGGCGGGGCGGCTTGGCCCTTTTTCTTCTGCAAGGAAGCAGGCTTTTGGCCCGCCTCTTCTGTCCGCTGCGCGGACAGCTTCCCCGCAAGGGGAAGGCTTTGGCCCGCCCGGTCCGCCATCGCCAGGGCCAGGACGTAGGCAAAGACGAAGCTGTAGCGCATGATTGGCATGGACTCGCCCATGAGGCTGGTCAGGTTCAGAGCCAGAGGCAGGAAGGCGCAGAACACAAGGGTCAGCACAAAAACGCCGGGGCGCTTCAGACAGCGGTTCTTCCGGACGGTCCTTACGAAGGCCCAGAGCCCCGCAAGAGCCAGGACTCCGTTGCAGATCGCGGCGGAGGGCGTGGTGTAGGTCGCAAAGGCCCGGGGGACGAAGAAGTACTGGAGGAACTGGCGGTAAGCCAGTCCGATCATGGTCAGAAGGCCGCTCACCGTCAGGCCCTCGCCGAGGGCGTTGATGCCCTTATAACTGAGCAGGCTGAGCTCCTTGACCGCCAGGAAGATCTTCAGCACCAGGAAGTAGAGGCCCATACTCAGGCCGAGAAAAATCAGCACCTGCAGGGCGGCGAGGAGAAGCTTCCCGGCCCCGCGCTCCCCTTCCAGTCCTTCCAGAATGAGCCAGAGCAGGGCCAGAGAGACGGCCACGGCCAGATAGGCCTGATAGGTGCCCACGGCGCAGGCCAGGCAGACGGCGCCGCCCACAAAGCCGAAACGGGAACGAGTCGCGAGCCAGACGGCCAGCACCGCCAGCAGGATACCGAAGCAATAGGCGGAGGCCGTGAAGAGGTAGAGGTTCATATAGGCCACCGACGGGAAGACGACCATCAGGGCGCCGATGAGCCCGCCGAAGACCGGAGTCCGGACCCGCAGCAGGGAGACCGTCAGGGCCGAGGCCAGGGACAGGAAGAGGATGGAGAAAAAGCCGATCACCGCCGGGGCCTGGACAAAGCCGTTCCAGGCCGTGGCGTAGTGCAGGAACCAGCGGCCGGAGATCGTCATCTGCTGGGCGTCGGCCACCCGGGAGATCCCGTCCGGGTTGGGGAAGATATTGGTATAGGCAAAGAGGTGGGCGAGATAGCCCGCAAGAAAGCAGCAAACGAAGGCGGCGACAACGGCGCGGGGCAGCTTGCGCAGCCGGGACTGGACGCCGTTCGGATTTGGATCGTTCATAAGCGCCTCCTTATTTTTCTTCTATCTTATCATAGCATATTCCGAGGGAAAATTCAAGAGCAAGGCTGTCTGACGGAAGGATTGGAAAAGTTTTTTTCGAAAGTTTTCGATTTGCAAAAGTTTTTCTTGATTTTTTGAAAATCTGTGCTATAATATCACGCGTACGGAGGCTTAGCTCAGCTGGTTAGAGCGCCTGCTTCACACGCAGGAGGTCACTGGTTCGAGTCCAGCAGTCTCCACCAACAAGGAAAGAACCGCTCCCGCGGTTCTTTCTTATTAAGAAAGCTATTCAGAAAGCGGGGATGAACATGGAATCCTTACTCACTCTCAGAGAACTGTACCGCAGCACGGCGGAATACGCCGGTAAGACCGTCAAGATCGGCGGCTGGGTGCGAAACCGCAGAGCCTCCAAGGCCTTCGGCTTTATCATGCTCTCCGACGGCACCTATTTCCAGCCGGTGCAGGTCGTCATTACCGACGCCATGGAGAATTTCGCGGACATCTCCAAGATCAACATCGGCGCGGCTCTGATCGTGGAGGGCACCGTGGAGCTGACCCCCGAGGCCAAGCAGCCCTTTGAGATCCAGGCCAAGTCCGTGGTCGTGGAAGGTCCCTCCACCCCCGACTTCCCCATCCAGCCCAAGCGCCACACCCTGGAGTACCTGCGGACTGTGACCCACCTCCGGCCCAGGACCAACACCTTCCAGGCCGTGTTCCGCGTGCGGAGCCTGATCGCCTTTGCCATCCACAAGTTCTTCATGGAGCGGGACTTTGTCTACGTCCACACGCCCCTGATCACCGCCTCCGACTGCGAGGGCGCCGGCGCCATGTTCCAGGTCACCACTCTGGACATTGCCAATCCCCCCAGGCTGGAGGACGGTTCTGTGGATTATTCCAAGGACTTCTTCAACAAGCCCACCCTGCTGACCGTCTCCGGCCAGCTCAACGGCGAGGCCTTCGCCATGGCCTTCCGCAACATCTACACCTTCGGCCCCACCTTCCGGGCCGAGAACTCCAACACCACCCGGCACGCCGCCGAGTTCTGGATGATCGAGCCGGAGATCGCCTTTGCGGACCTCCAGGACGACATGCAGCTGGCCGAGGATATGCTGAAGTACATCATCGCCTACGTGCTGGAGAACGCCCCCGAGGAGATGAACTTCTTCAACTCCTTCGTGGACAAGGGCCTGCTGGACCGGCTGCACCACGTGCTCAACAGCGACTTCGGCCGCGTGACCTACACCGAGGCCATCAAGCTTCTGGAGCCCCACAACGACAAGTTCGATTACCCCGTCCACTGGGGCAGCGATCTCCAGACCGAGCACGAGCGCTACCTGACCGAGGTCATCTTCCAGCGGCCTGTCTTCGTCACCGACTACCCCAAGGAGATCAAGAGCTTCTACATGAAGCTGAACCCCGACGGCAAGACCGTGGCGGCCATGGACTGCCTGGTGCCCGGCATCGGCGAGATCATCGGCGGCAGCCAGCGTGAGGACGACTATGACAAGCTGCTGGCCCGGATCGAGGAGCTGGATATGAACAAGGAGCTCTACGACTACTACCTGGACCTGCGGAAGTACGGCTCCGCCCGGCACGCGGGCTTCGGCCTGGGCTTCGAGCGCTGCGTCATGTACCTCACCGGCATGGGCAACATTCGGGACGTGCTCCCCTTCCCCCGCACCGTCAACAACTGCGAACTGTAAAAAAAAGAAAAAACGCGGCTCTCGGGACGCTCTCCGCAAGGAAGTCGCCTTGAGGCGGACAAAACCATACTAAAGATAGAAACGGTCGTGACTAAGATGGTCACGACCGTTTTTCCGCTCTGTTTCGGGATTTTGGGGGGCAAAATCCGATGCTCGCTATAACTGCGGACAAGGGAGTTCTTGTGCAAACCTAATGTCAGAAGTATCCCTACAAACGGGAATTTGTTGATATCAAAGCGTCAATATTTCACTCACGATTTCACAAACGTTCTTATTGACTGTATCCACTTTTATGGTG
>CAMVKI010000046.1 GCA_947168005.1 uncultured Clostridia bacterium | reverse complement strand
AGGAGGAGCTGCCGGACCCGAGCTTGCTGGCAAAGTTTCGTACTCAGCGGCTTCAGGAAGCAATGCTGGACGATATTCTCACAGAAATCATCCGGCAGTGTGTAGAAAAGGGCATCATCAAAGGCAAGGCGCTGACGGTTGACACGACGCACATCCTGGCAAACACCACAAAGAAAGTGCCGGAACGGGTAATGAAGCATCTGGCAAAGAAGATCTTTAAGGGGTTGCAGGATGACATTGGTTATATCCCGGAGGACATTCCGACAGAGCTTCCGAACTACAAGGAAATTGAGGAGCACCAAGAATCAAAGGAAACCATGAAGGCAGCTCTGGAAACCGTCATGGAAGCTGCTGCGCCCTATGCCGGTGAGGAAACCGAGACGGCCATTGCGGAAGCGAAGGAAATTTTGTCCGACGAGAAGTTCATGATGCAGAAGGGCGTCCGTTCTCTGAGTGACAAGGATGCCCGGGTTGGCAGCAAGTCGAAAACGGATCAATTTTTCGGCTACAAGGCCGAGTTCACCATGACCGCCGAGGAACGACTCATTACCGCACTTAACGTACACAGTGGAGAATACGTAGACGGCAAAGAGTTTGATCCGCTGCTGGAGCGTACGCTGGAAAGCGGCGTTCAGGTCGAGGAGCTTATGGGCGATAAGGCCTATTTCCGCAAGGATATATTAGAAACCCTGGATGAGAAGAAAATCAAGGGTTTTATTCCGGTCAGCGCCAGCGTTTACAAGATCGACGAGGAACTGTTCGCGTACAACAAGGACAGCGACCAGTGGTTTTGCTTTATGGGTAACCATACGGTTGGCTGTAAAAAGCGGCAGGAAAACCGGCAAGGCAAAATGTATGAGAGTTATACGTATCTGTTTAAGAAAGAACAGTGCAAGGATTGCCCCCACAGGGACAAATGTATCGGCTCCAAGGGCGGGAAGAAAACCGCCCGGAAGCTGAGAGTTACAGCTTCGACTCCGCTGTTTTACGAAAAGAGCCAGGAGCAAAAGACGCCGGTGTTTCAGGAGAAATACAAGAAGCGCGCCGCACAGGAGTGGAAGAATGGCGAAATGAAGCGTTTCCACGGAATGAACCGCGCTCGGGGCTGGGGAATCCGCAGCGTGAGCTTTCAAGCAAAGTTCACAGCGATTGCAGTCAACCTGAAACGGATCGCAGCACTGTGGCGCGAAGGTGAACTTCGAGCAGACGCGAAATCCGCCGTAAAACCGAAAAGATTTCCACAGGCAGCGCCGCCAGACGGCTGCCGAGAGGTTTTTGCGCCCATTGACCGGAGAAACAGGGAGAATACCATACTATATTTGCCGTTATTCCCCCTACTTTCTGCTGTTTCCGCTTAAAACAGGGTCTTTTTCAGTGGTTTTGGACCGTCCCCTACTACAATGGGTTTGGAAGGAAAACCTGACAGCCAGTCAGGAGACTTCCATCTCATTGCTTAAGCTGTTAGAATGAGGATGCACCGGTCTGTCGTACCGTCCCAAGGACTAAAACGTCCGGAACACAGTCAGCCAGCCGGCTTCTCATTCGCAGCGTTCGTTTTACGCAGATGGAACCGCGTGTTCGTGTAAAACCCCAGTAGATTGAACAGGCAATGAGAGAAGCCGCATTGACCGTTGCAATCTAACACAAAGGGGTCAGCATCATGAACGCAGTTGGTATCGACGTTTCCAAGAGAAAGAGTACTGTAACGATCCAGCAGCCGGGAGAGAAGGTTCTCCTGGCTCCGCGGGATTACCGTCACACACAATCTTCCATCAACGAGCTTATCGCCACGATCAAGAGTCTGGACGGCGAGACAAAGGTTTGCATGGAGCACACCGGCAGATACTATGAGGCGGTAGCCTCCTGGCTTTCCGCAGCGGGGATCTTTGTCTGCGCTGTCAATCCCTGGTTGATTAAGGATTTCGGGAACGACTCTATCCGCTCACCGAAAACAGATAAGGCAGACGCAAAGAAAATTGCAAGATTTACTCTTGACCGCTGGGCAAAATTGCGGCAATATAGTCGTATGGACGAACTTCGAAACCAACTGAAAACCATGAACCGGCAGTTTGGCTTCTACATGGACCAGAAGACCGCCATGAAGAACAACCTCATAGCCCTTCTGGATCAGACCTTTCCGGGAGCCAACGCCTTCTTCGACAGCCCTGCCCGCCCTGACGGCAGCCAAAAATGGGTCGATTTTGTCTACACCTACTGGCACGTGGACTGCGTCCGCGGCAAGTCACTTGCGGCCTTTACCGAGCACTATAAAAGCTGGTGCAAGCGCAAGGGCTACAATTTCAGCGCGAGCAAGGCGGAAGAAGTATACCGCGCCGCTTCAGATCTGATTGCCGTCTTTCCAAAGGACGACAACACCAAAATGCTTGTCCGGCAGGCGATTTCCGTCTTGAACGTCACTTCAGAAACCGTTGAAGCGCTGCGGGTCAAGATGGACCAGACCGCCTCGCAGATGCCGGAATATGACGTGGTCCTGGGCATGGACGGCGTCGGTCCCACACTCGGGCCCCAGCTCATTGCCGAGATTGGAGACGTTACCAGGTTTGAGCACCGAGGCGCACTCACCGCTTTCGCGGGTGTTGATCCGCGTAAGAAGGAATCCGGTGACTACGAGCGCAGGAGCAATCCCACGACCAAGAAAGGCTCGCCGCATCTGCGGAAGACGCTCTTTCAGATCATGGATGGCTTGATCCAACGCTCACCGCAAGACAACCCTGTCTATGTCTTCATGGACAAGAAACGCGCCGAGGGTAAGCCTTACTACGTCTACATGACCGCAGGCGCGAACAAATTCCTGCGCATCTACTACGGGAAGGTGAACGCCTTCCTTTCACCAAAGGAAGACGGAGAAGCCGAGGCAGAAGAGGCTGATTCCTGACGGCTTCCCGCTTCTTTCACAGGCCAGCGCTCTGCGGTGGTCTGTTTGCTGTACATACAATTCCTTGAGAAAAATTTTTCCACTTTTTCTCATTTTTCTCTTGACTTTCTATTTGCAGACTGTGTGTTCTGTTGGGGTTATCTTCGCATTTACCGTCCCCTGATTGTAAAACTGTCCCCGATTGCTTTTTGGGCTTCTCTGTATCTACGAAGATATTTAATCATCTGCCTTATGAAAATTGTTATCCATATCACAGCGTTAAGAGCTTTCATTATAAGGAAAGAATAGTCTAATGTTTCCACATCAACAACATATGATATTGTATTTATCGTCCAAATCACCGAACACAATCCACTGAGAATAATCAATAATATATCCATACGTGACCTCCATATAGAACACGCGTGCTAGGCAGGAAGGGCCGATGTAGGCATCGGCCCCTACGGGCGACTGAACAGTTACCTTCTTCCTTATCAAAGCGCCTTCCAGATCTCCCGGACGTTCTCGAACAGCCAGGTGGGCGGTGTGTCGGTATTTTGGAAGTCCTCCAGCGTCGCCTCACCGGAGAGGACGCCGATCGTATCCACCCCGGCGTGGACGCCGGAGGCGACGTCGGTGTAGACCCGGTCTCCCACCACCACGGTCTCGGCTTTCGTGCGGCCGAATTTCTCCATGACGATCTGGATCATGGTGGGCTCCGGCTTGCCGATGAAGATCGGATACCGGCCCGTGGCGTTGCGGATCATCACGCTCATGGAGCCGCAGTCCGGCACGTAGCCGAAGCTGACCGGGCAGACCAGGTCCGGGTTCGTGGCGTAGTAGGGCACGCCCTTCTGCTCCGTCAGGATCTGGCAGGTCCGGCGGAGCTTTTCCATCGTGAGCTCGGTGTCGAAGCCCGTCAGCACCAGGTCCACGGGCTCCGCCTCGGTGGTGACCTGGATCCCCGCCTCCCGGAGCTCCCGGACCAGGCTGGCCGTGCCCTGGCAGTAGACCTTCGCCCCGGGGAAGCGCTCCCGCAGCAGCAGGACCGCCGCCTGGGCCGAGGTGAAGAAGTTCTCCTCCCCCGCCGGGATGCCCATGGCCCGGACCTTTTTCAGATAGTCCGTCACGGACTTGGAGGAATTGTTGGTGATGAAGACGTAGCGTCCGCCCCGGGCGCGGATGGCGGCCAGCAGCTCCAGGGTCCCGTCGAAGATCCGGTCCTCCATGTAGATGGTGCCGTCCATGTCCAGGAGCCAGAGGCGCTTGCCCCCCAGCTCCGCTTCTTTTCCCAAAAAGTCCCGCATCTCAGCCCTTGTGGTTCAGATCGTTCTTGATCTGGGTGGTGCTGATCTCCGGGGTCCGGGGCAGGTAGACCACCTCGCAGTAGGGCTTCAGGAAGTCGAACTTGCCGGTCCAGTCGTCGCCCATGACGAAGGTGTCGATGTGGTACTCCTTCACGTCGGAGATTTTCTGCTCCCAGCTCTCCTCGGGGATGACCAGGTCCACGTAGCGGATGGCCTCCAGAAGCTGCTTGCGGATCTCATAGGTGAAGTAGCACTTCTTCTGCTTCATGTTCCAGTTGAACTCGTCGGTGGAGAGGGCCACGATCAGATAGTCCCCCAGGGCCTTGGCCCGGCGGAGCAGATTGATGTGCCCGTAATGGAGCAGGTCGAAGGTCCCGTAGGTGATCACACGTTTCATATTGATTACTCCTTTTGTTGGCTATTCCTGATCCGATTCCGGATCATGGTGCTGCTGGTGCTCTGCGTATAGGGGAAATAGACGATCTCCACGCCCTTGTCCCGGAAGAAGGCCTCATAGCGTCGGAAGCGCTCCGTGCCCTGATAGTCGGAGCCGACGAAGAGCCTGTCGAAGTGCCAGAGCGCCCAGGCGTCGCTGTCCTCGGCGCAGGAGGGCACCACCTTGTCCACCCAGCGGCAGCCCCCGACCACGGCCATGCGGTCCTCGAAGGGGATAAAGGTCTCCTTGCCCTTCCAGGCCCCACTCCGGTGGACGCCCACGATCAGATAGTCGCACTGGGCTCTGGCCCGGCGCAGCAGGTTCAGATGGCCCACGTGGAAGAGGTCGAAGGTGCCGGAGAGATAGCCGATGACGAGCTTTTTCCCGGGCTGCGCCCGGCCCGAGGCCTGCTTGTAGGCATAGCTGGACAGGCCGAAGCCGTGGGGGTCGGCCTGATAGCGCTCCAGCACGCCGCGGTAGGTCTTCTCATAGTCGGGAATCAGCAGGGTCTGCCCGGCAAAGAGGCTCTCCGTGATCTGCTCCGCCAGGCCCTCCAGCAGGGCTGGCTCGTTCTCGCCGCCGTAGAAGCGGGAGCCCCGGAAGGAGCCGGGAGACACGTTCAGGATCCGGTTGGGGCTCCCCTTCTCCTCCAGCTCAATGTTGACGCTTTCGGCGAAGCGGCAGACCGCGGCCTTGGAGGCGGCGTAGACCGCCGCCATGGGAGAGGACAGCAGACCGGCGATGGAGCCCATGATCCCGCAATAGAAGCGCTCCTGCCCCAGCAGACGGGGGTAGAAGACCCGCAGCAGCCGCAGGGGCGCGGAGGCGTTGACCTCCATCATAGCCCGGATCTCCGCGGGATGGTGGTCCTCAAAATCCGCCACCCGGCCGAAGCCCGCGGAGATGAACAGCAGCTCCAGGGCCGGGTCCTCCGCCCAGGGCGCGAACTGTTCCTCCGAGAGGAAGCGCAGATCGCAGGCCTCATAGGCGCAGGGGGCGGGAAGCAGCTCCTGCCGGGGCGCCTCTTTATCGAAGATCGTGACCTCGAAGCCTCTCCGGCACAGGGCGGCGCAGACCCCCAGGCCGATGCCGTTGCTCCCGCCGATCACAAGCGCTTTCTTCATTGGCGTTTCCTTTCAAACGGTTCTTATTTCTCTTTCTTGATCTGCTGCAGGATCAGGGCGGCGCAGCGCAGCGACGCCTGACCGTCCTCGCAGAACTCGTTTTCCCGGGCGAACTCGGCCCATTCGGGGCTGGTCCAGAGGGGCTGAAGCTCCGCCAGGATCGCCTCCAGCTCCTCGTTGCTCTTCGCCAGGGGGAAGGGCAGGCTTTCCAGGGGGAAGTAGAAGTCCCGGTCCTTCTGATAGGCCTCGATATCCGTGGCAAAGCGGGCGATGGGCTTGCCCGTCAGGGCGTAGTCGAACATGGAGGAGGAGTAGTCGGTGATCAGCAGCCCCGCGGCACAGAGCAGCTCCTGCATGTCCGGGTAGTCGGAGACGTTCACCAGCCGGTCCCCGTCGAAGTCGAAAACCTCCTTCGCCTGCTCGGCCACGTTGGGGTGAAAGCGGACCAGGACGGACCACTCGCCCTTGAAGTTCTCCTCGCACTTGCGCCGGACCATGGCCGCGTCGAGGCGGTAGGGCTCGGTCCTGTAGTCGTCCCGGAAGGTCGGGGCGTAGAGGGCCAGCTTCCGCTCCTCGGGCAGACCCAGGGCCTTGCAGACCTTGGCGTGGAGCTCGGCGTGATTTTGGTAGAAAATATCGTTGCGGGGGGTGCCCGTGTTCACCACGGCGCCCTGGAACCAGAAGGACTCCCGGTAGAGCTTCGACATAAAGCCGCTGCCGGAGATAAAGACGTCGCACTGGGCGGAGTCGGTCTTGCAGGCCTTCAGATAGGTGGGGTCCAGGGTGGATTCCACGTCCTTCTCCAGCTTTTTCAGAGTGAAGCCGTGCCATGTCTGCATATAGATCTGGCCCTTCCGCTTCATGTTCTCATACTTGCGGGAGTTGTCCACCCAGACCTTGGCCGAGGCCAGGGCCTTCACTTTTTTGAGCCCGCGGTTGGGCACGGCCCGGACGCCCTCGGGCAGGGACTTTGCCGCGGCCTCGTCCCGGCAGAGCCAGAGCAGCTCCAGGTCCTCCCCGCTTTTGCGCAGGACCTCGCAGATGGCCTTGGGGCTGTCGCCGTAGCCCCGGCCGTAGTAGCTGTCGAAGACGATGCGGTTTTGCCGGATCGGGGTCATTTTGCAGATGAGCCTGACGGCAAGATCATGGATCGACATGTTGGACCTCCTTCAATCTGTCCCGGTGGAGCCAGATGACCACCAGGCGGTAGCCGAGGATCAGCGCCTCCGCCACGGACATGGCCGCGCCGAGGGTGATCATATTCATATGGCCGGTGAAATACAGGATCGCCAGGTTGATGAGATGGATGACGGAGCCGAATATCGTGGAGTAGTTGGCGTGCTTGGTCAGGCCCATGGAGGAGAGCATCGGGAAGCCGCAGATATAGCTGGGCAGGATAATGACCGCCGTGGGCAGCATGACCCGGAGCACCTTCCCCGCCGGGGCGAAGCCCTCGCCGAAGAAGAACTCACAGAATTTGGGGGCAACAACGAACATAACGGCGCAGAAGGCGATGATGAGGGGCTCCAGGATCAGCAGGACCTTCTTCACCAGCCGGTAGTCGTGGTGCTTGACCATGTAGGGGTAGAGGCTGTCGGAGATGGGCGATAGGGCCATCTTGCCCGTGCTCATGAGCTTATCCGAGGCGGTGTAGTAGTCCCGGACCAGGCTCTCCTGGGGGGCCACCATGTCCAGGATCACGGTGTTCAGCGCCGAATAGGCCGTGGTGGCGAAGCGGGAGAGGAAGAAGACCGAGCTCTGCTTCATCCGCAGCCAGACCTCCCCGAAGCTCACCCGGCAGAAGCGGACGTTCAGCCGCTTTTTCGCGTCGTAGAAGCAGACCAGCACTGCGGCAAAGTTGCCGACGGCCGTCAGCACCGGGATGATCCAGATGTCCTCGGGCTTTTTCAGGAAGAGGATGATGCCGATGGCAGAGAAGATCCGGATGCAGACCGTGCGGATCGTGATAGCCGACATCTTCTCCAGGCCCCGGTAGAGGTAGTCCGGCAGAATGGCGTTGATGGCCGTGCCGATGAAGAAGAGCAGATAGAAGCCGAACTTCCCCTTCCAGGCCTCGATCACCTGGCAGAGCACGAAGAGCACGCCCAGGGCAGCGGCGCTCAGCGCCAGCTTGCAGAGGGTCACCGCCGTCAGGATCCGGTTCAGCCGCTGGCCGTCCTGGCGGTGCTTGGAGACCTCCTCCGTGGCGGAGAAGAGGAAGCCGAACTCGATGAAGAGCTGGAAGTAGACCATGATCGCCATGGCGACGCCCAGGGCGCCGTAGCCCCCCGCCCCGTCCTTGCTCAGCACCCGGGACTCGTAGGGCACGATGGCCAGGGAAATCAGATAGTTGGAGAAGGTCAGAATATAGAGCATGAGGGTGTTCCAGGCCAGAGCGCCCTCTTTTTTGCCTTTCAGGTTTTTGAGTTTAGAAAACACGGTGCGTCCTTTCCGCAGGGGCCGGCGCCTTCGACGGCCCGCTGTTCTATATCGAAACGATGGCACGGGGCGTCGAAGGCGCCGCCCCCTACGATTTCAGTTTTCCCGCCAGGCGGAACAGATTTCTTGCAAGGGTATAATGCTTCCCCTCCAGCAGGCGGAGCAGGATTCGCTTTTTCCTTCCCAGCCTGGGCAGGAGCTCGCAGCGCCGGTAGTCGGGGTAGTTCTGCTTCACGTAATTCAGGAACTCCGGCAGATATTCCGCCCTGGGATCGGCGGTCAGGACCCGGCGGGCGGCGTCGAGGACGCTGGTCACGGCCAGATAGCTCAGCCAGGGTCCGTATTGCTCCGTCAGCCCCGCGGCCTCGAAGGGGGCCCGGGCCATGTCCAGGGCGTTCAGGATCTCCAGATTGCGCTTCAGATTGGAGCTGCGCATGATGGAGCCCTGGCGGAGCAGATAGCCGTAGAAGGGGTCCTCGAGCTGGACGATGGAGCCTGCCTTCAGCAGCAGACTGGGGGTGGTGCAGAGGTCCTCGTACCAGACCCGGCCCGGGAAGCGGATGCCGTTGTCGGTGTAGAGCTCCCGGCGGCAGAGGCGGCACCAGGCCATGGGCGGGTCCAGCAGCAGCTCCGGAGACGCGGCCAGGGTGGTGGGCTCCCCGTCCACCCGGGAAGCCCGGGGCTCGGCGGGCCGCTCCTCCCCGCTCTCCTCCACGTAGCGGAAGGAGAAAACGTACATATCCGCGTGGGTCTTTTCGATCTCCTCGGCCAGCCGGGCGAGGGTATTCGGCGCGATGGTGTCGTCGCTGTCCAGGCAGAGAAGATAGTCCCCCCGGGCGGCGTCGATGCCCGTGTTCCGGGCGGCGCCCAGGCCGCCGTTGGCCTGATGGATCACCCGGACCAGCGCGGGGTATTTGGCCCCGTACTCGTCGCAGAGGGCGGGACACTTCCCGTCGGTGGCCCCGTCGTCCACCAGGATGATCTCCCAGTCGCCGCACTGCTGGCGGAGCAGGGAGTCCATGCACTTGGGAAGGTAGTCGGCGACGTTGTAGACGGGAACGATAACACTGAATAACATTGGCTTATCCTTTCAGATTGAACAAAAACCGAACGAGGCGGAACTGCCGCTTCGATACCAGGAACAGGGCCAGGCGTTTGAGCCGCGGAAGCGTTTTGCTGTAGGGGTTCTGCTTCCAGTCGGGGAAGCGCTCCTCCGTAAAGCCGCGCAGCTCCTCCAGGATCTCGGATTTCGGGTCGATCCGGGCCACCCGGACCGAGGCCGCCAGCAGCACGTGCTGGACCGTCAGGGCGCAGAGCTCGTCGTAGTAGGTCTTCGTCAGGCCCTCGGCCTCGAACCAGTCCAGGATATCCGCGAAGGCCGGGAGGATGTCCCGGTTCCGGGGCAGCTGGCTGCTGTTCATGATGGAGCCGGGCCGGTCCAGATAGTAGTAGAGGTGGTCGGGCAGGTTGACGATCTTCTTCGCCTTGGCAAGCAGCTTCGTCACCGTGCGCACGTCCTCGTACCAGACCACGTTGGGGAAGGAGATGCCGTTGTCGGCAAAGACCGAGCGCTTCCAGAGCCGGAGCCAGCAGGAGGGCTGGGTCAGCAGGAAGGCGGGCTGCTCGGCCAGGGCAAAGCTGCTCAGGCTCTGCATGGGGCCGGACCAG
This sequence comes from uncultured Clostridia bacterium, assembly GCA_947168005.1. Classification (GTDB taxonomy): domain Bacteria; phylum Bacillota; class Clostridia; order Oscillospirales; family Oscillospiraceae; genus JAFRPC01. Next base: position 3,608 of record CAMVKI010000046.1, on the reverse strand, counting down.
GCCTCCCAGCTCTCCCCCGCCACGGACTCCTTGTAGAACTGGAAGGAGATGACGTCGGCGTCCTTCTCCGCCGCCGCGGCCTCCCGCAGCCGGGTCAGGGCCTTGGGGGCCAGCCGGTCGTCGCTGTCCACGAAGAGGAACCAGTCCCCCGTGGCGGCGGCGATGCCCGCGTTCCGGGCCGCGCCGGGCCCGGCGTTCTGCTGGTGGATCACCCGGATCAGCTCCGGGTGCCCGGCGGCATAGCGGTCACAGAGGGCGGGGCTGCCGTCCTCGGAGCCGTCGTCCACGAGCAGGAGCTCGCAGTCCGCCGTATCGTTGGCGAGAATGGCCTCCACGCTCCGGGGCAGCCAGCTCTCCACGTTGTAAACCGGAATGATGATGCTGATTTTCACGGGTTTTCCGCAGCTCCTTTCTCCCGGCGGGCGGGATAGCGGTCCAAACGGCTCAGCTCCCAGAGCACGGCCAGGACCATGGCGAGATAGACGGAGGTGTTGACGCGGCGCAGGACGGCGGAGGTGCTGTAGACGCAGAGCATACAGAAGCCGTAGGCCGCGCAGAAGGCGATATAATCCGGATGGAAGGCCGACCGGAAGCGGAGCAGCAGGGTCCGCAGGGCCCGGAGGCCGAAGCAGAGCAGGAAGGCCAGCATCAGGGCCAGGCCCGCCGCCCCGCAGAGGTAGTAGATGGAATGCAGGTCGTTCTCCGGCTCAAAGATCTCGGTGCCGGGCCGGAATTCGTCCTGGTAGTAGTAGTACAGGGTGGTCTCCTGCCGCATGGTGCCGATCTCCAGGCCGAAGATATGGCTCAGGGGTGGGGCGTCCTCCATGAGCAGCTCGCAGAAGCGGAGCATATTGTCCCGCCGGGTGGAGAGCAGCTCCTGCTTCAGGGTGTAGTCGTAGGTTTTGGCGACCCGCTCCAGGCCGAAGCGGTCGATCATGCCCTGGAGCCAGTAGCGGTAGGCCGCCGCCAGGGCCTCCGGGTCTTCGGTACGCTCGGTGCCGGGCTCGATGCCGTAGGGCGCCACGGACCGGTAGAGCCGCTCCTGCTTGACCTCGCCCCGCTGCTTCAGGGCGTCCTGATTGGCCTTGGTGGGCGAGAAGGGATAGAGGGCGCAGAAGGCGGCGGCCAGCAGCAAAATCGCGGCGGCCGCGGGCCGTCTGGCCTTGTCGGTCACGAAGATGCAGACGCTCAGCAGCAGGCCGGTGCCGATCAGGGTCCCGTAGGCGGCCCGGGTGCCGATGAAGTAGAGCATGGCGAAGCAGAGCGCCGCGGTCAGGATAACCGGGAGCTGCTTCCCCGGGAAGCGCCGCAGGGTCCAGGCGATGAGGACCGGCGTGATCATGCTCAGAATGGCGCTCTGGCTGTTGCCCCAGAGGAACCAGCCCAGGACGCCGATGTGCTTGTCGTAGTAGGTGTGGGGGTCCGTCCCCGTGACCGTCGCCAGGAAGGCGACGAAGAGGAACACGACCATGTTGACGGCGAAGCCCAGCTTGATCGCCTTCACGCAGTCCCCGTTCCGCCGGATCAGGGTCACGAAGCTCAGGGTCATCAGCGGGAGCATCAGGATCCGGCTCTGATCCTTCAGGTCGGAGAGCGCGTCGATCCAGCCGTATTGGTGGCAGGCCAGCAGATGGCCCGTCAGATAGAGGGCCATGACGCCGACGGAGACGAAATAGATCCACTTCTTCCGGCTGAGCAGGAAGCCCGTCCAGATCAGCACCGCGATCAGCAGGACCCGGATCAGGAAGGTCACGATGTTGGAGTAGCCCAGGGTCTCCTGCCAGTAGGTCAGAACGTCGAGAATCGGCTGCACCAGACAGAAGAGAAGGACAAAGCGCGGCAGCCAGGCGCTCAGCTTTTCCCGAAACGGTATTGCGTTGTTCAAGTCCCTCTCCTCCTTTCGTTCGCGAATCCCCAATCCTGAATCCCTAATCCCTAATCCCTAATCCCTAATCCTTAATCCCTAATCCCTAATCCTTAATCCCTGATTCCTGATTCCTTGTTAAAAACCAGATCCCCGCCAGCACCGCGGCCAGGTAGACCGAGGCGTTGTTCCGCCGCAGGACCGCGGCGGTAAAGATCGCGTGGATCATGCAAAAGCCAAAGGCGAAAATGTAGCCCGCGAGCTCCGGGCTCAGGCGCTTTTTCAGGTCCGGCAGCACCCGGACCGCCGCCCGGATCGTGAACCAGAGCAGGAAGCCCAGCAGCAGGACCAGGCCCACGAGGCCCGTCAGATAGTAGATCCCGTGGAAGTCGTTCTCCGGGTCCAGACTCTCCCAGCCGTCCTCCCAGGTGCCGGTGCTGCTCCGGTAGAAGCCCTTTTCGATGAAGACCCGCAGCTCCTTGACGTTCAGGCCGAAGAGCCGGCTCATGGGACCCGAGTCCTCCATCAGCAGCTTGCAGAAGTTGATTTTTTTCAGGCGCTGATCCCCGAGGATCGAGGCGTCGGTGGTCCCCCCGTAGAGGGCCAGGACCCGGTCCAGACCGAAGCGCTGAACGGCGCCGTACTGGTATTTGTTGTAGATTTTCTCCAGAATCTCCCGGGAGGGCTCCTCCCCTTCGGGGCTCTGTGCCTCCCCGGCGGGCCCGGATTCCAGCGTGTCGATGGCGCTCTGGTTCTGCTGGGTCTGGGCGGCCACGGCCTGCCGCCGCGCCTGCATGGGCGAGAGGGGGAAGGCCGCGGCAAAACAGAGCGTCACCAGCAAAATCGCCAGCGCCTGCTTCCGGCGGAGCCGGAACCGGAGAAAGAGCACCAGGGCCAGCCCCAGCCCGCCGCAGAGCAGACAGCCATAGGCCAGCCTGGGTCCCAGCAGATAGAGGGGCAGCTCCGCCGCGAAGGCCGCCAGGGCCACGGGAAGCGCCCGGGTCTCCCAGCGCCGGAGGGCCAGGCAGACCAGCACGGGCATGAGCATCGCCAGGATGGCGCTCTGGCTGTTGGTCCAGAGGAACCAGCCCAGGATGCCGATGCCGTCGTTGTGGTAGGTGTGGGGCTCCGTGCCCGTCAGCACGGCCAGCAGCTCAATGAGCGCGATGAGGCCGAAGTCGGTCAGCAGCGCTTTTTGCAGCGCGGGCCAGACCTTCTCGTTCTGCCGCAGGAAGGTCATGAGGCAGAGGGCCGTCAGGGGCAGGAAGTAGATCCGAAGGAGGTTCACCAGGTCCGAGAGGGCCAGGGTATAGTGCTCCTCCGCCAGCAGGCAGGCCGCGGCGTGGAGGGCCGTGAAGGCCGCCAGGACCGCCGCCGTGAGGTAATAGATCTTTTTTCGGTCCGAGAGCAGGAAGCCGAGCAGGAGGCTGCCGCCCAGCAGCAGCATCCGCAGGACCAGGGTCAGGACGTTCTCCGTCTCGGAGCGCTGCTGCCAGTAGCCCAAGGCGTCCAGCAGGGGCTGGACCGCGAAGTAGACGAACACAAGGGCCGGCAGCTTTTCCCGCAGGCTTTCCAGCCGCGGAGAATGAGGTTGTTTCAACACCATAGGAGCTCCTTTCCCGCCGCAGGGGGCGGTCACCGCCCGTCCTGAAACCTCCCCTGCTCGCAGGGGAGGGGGACCGGCCGAAGGCCGGTGGAGGGGTCCGCCCCCCGCCTCGGAGGCACCCCCCGCAGGGTCGGTCAT
>CAMVKI010000045.1 GCA_947168005.1 uncultured Clostridia bacterium | reverse complement strand
CTCAAAAAATACTATCCCTACGAATTAAATTGTCCTTGACAAAGGGTACACCACAGTGACAGATGCCAGCCACGCACGTAGGGGCGGCCATTGGCCGTCCGGCTTAGGATGGAAAAACCCGCCTGCGGGGACGGGCGATGCCGATCCCTTGCAGGCGGGTAAATCTCATTCAGAAATGAATCACTGCTTCTTCGCCAGCTTGATGAGCCGCAGGATGACCGGGGCGAGCAGGACGTTGATGCCCAGCTCGATCAGGAAGTTGATGCCGGCCAGGCTGAGGAAGAGGAAGGCCGTCGCGTTCTCAAAGCCCGCGGCCTGTCCCCACTGCCGGACGGTCTCCCAGAAGAAGAGACGGCAGCCGATGAAGAAGATGCCGGTGTTGACCACCGGGGCGACCACGGCGGCGCAGAAGATGGCGAGATAGGGATTGACCTTCTCCAGCCACTTGTAGACCAGACCGGCACAGAGACCGGCGCAGACGCCCTTGACGACGACCGTCGCCACGGTGCCGACGGGGCTGATGGGCAGGAAGGCCGCGGCGCCGCCGGAGAGCAGGACCGTCAGCGCGAAGACGAGGCCCAGCCAGCCGCCCCAGCCGGGGCCGAGCAGAGCCGCGCCCACGATGATGGGCACCAGGACCAGCGTGATGGAGACGCCGGGGAAGGGTTGAATGAAGTTGGCGACAACCTGGAGGACGACCACCAGAGCCGTCAGCAGGGCCGCGAGGGTGATCTTGCGGGTGCTGAATGCGGAATTTTGCTTGGACATAACAGTTCCTTTCTGCTGCTGTTCCGCCCTTTTGTCGGATACAGCGCAAGTGCAATATAACACAATTCCAAGCAAATGTAAAGATAAATCTGAATTTTCTGAATCCTTAATCTCTTTCCATCCCGCCTGATTTTTTATATTGACGGAATGCATCCTTTGTTGTATAATACCGTGGAATTCATACGGTCCCGGGCTTCGGGGCCGACAGGAGGTACATAAAATATATGAAAAAAGCCATTATCACCCTGGTGATCGTGGTCCTGATCGTGGGGGCGCTGTTCTTCTTGGCCCTGCACGGGATCGGGACTGTCGTGCAGCCGGTCCGGGAGGGCGTCGTCCTCGGTCTGGACCTGGTGGGCGGCTCTGAGATCACCTACGAGGCCGTGATCCCCGAAGAGCTGGGGGCGGCCGAGCTGGCCGACGGCATGGAGGTCGCCCGGACTATGATGCAGCAGCGTTTGGACGACCTGGGCTACACCGAGGCCACCTGCTACATCTCCGGCGAACGCCGCCTGGTGGTGGAGATCCCCTCCGTGGACGACCCGGAAAAGGCCGTCAAGGAGCTGGGCGCCACCGCCGTTGTGAACTTCGTGGACGCCGACGGCAAGGTCTGGCTCACCGGCAACGACATCGAGGACGCCTTTTACTCCACCGAGCAGACGGACAACACGGGCATCGCCCGGCCCCACGTGGTTCTGAAGCTGAGCGCCGAGGGCAAGACCAAGCTCCGGGACGCCTCTCAGGCGGTTCTGGGCCGCACCGATGGCAACGCCTATCTCGCCATCGAGATGGACGGCAGCGAAATCTCCGCCCCCTGGGTCAACGAGGTCCTGGACACCGATTCCGTTATTATCACCATGGGCAGCAACACCGAGGACCCGGCGGAGCACGCCCTCTATCTGTCCAAGATCATCGCGGCGGGCCGTCTGCCCTTTGAGCTGACCACCGCCAAGCAGCAGACCATCGGCGCGTCCTTAGGCGAGAAGAGCCTGTCCACCAGCCTGCTGGCGGGGCTGATCGGCCTGATCCTGGTCATGATCTTCATGGTCGCGGTCTACCGGCTTATGGGCCTGATCTCCTGCATCGCCCTGGGGACCTACGCGGCTCTCTTCGCCGTGGCGATCTCCGTGCTCCACGTGAACCTGAGCCTGCCCGGCATCGCGGGCATCATCCTCACCATCGGCATGGCCGTGGACGCCAACGTCATTATCTTCGAGCGGATCAAGGAGGAGCTGCGCCTGGGCAAGACCCTGCGCTACGCCATCGAGTCCGGCTACAAGCGGGCCATCCTCGCCATCGTGGACGCCAACGTGACCACCATGATCGCGGGCTTCGTCCTGCTCTGGCAGGGCTCCGGCACCATCCTGGGCTTCGCCAGGACCCTGCTGATCGGCGTAGCCCTGTCCATGTTCGTCATGCTGGTCCTGACCAAGGTTCTGCTCAAAACCGCCGTGGGCTTGAAGATCACCAATCTCAAGCTCTACTGCGCGTGAGAAAGGAGGCGCTGACATGATTGACAAGTTCAGAGGCTTCAGCTTTACAAAGCACTTCAAGCGCTTCGGCGTCATTTCCATCCTCTTCATCTCCGTGGGTCTGGTCAGTCTGATTCTGACCCTCTGCGGGGTCCAGGGACTCTTCAATTTCGACATCGACTTCGTGGGCGGCACCACCTTTGAGTTCCGGCTGCCTGTCACCGTGGACAAGGCTGTCACCGACGAGGCCGCGAGCCTCTACACCGAGGCCATCGGCAAGGCGCCCTCCTCCGTGACCTCCTCCGGCGAGAACGGTCTGCGGATCAAGGCCCTGGAGCTCAGCGACGACGAGGTGGAGGCCGTCCGGGATGCCATCGCGAGCAAGTACGGCCTCAACGTGGAGAACGACTATCAGGTGGAGCGCGTCTCCGCCTCCGTGGGCCGGGACCTGACCAAGGCCGCCTTCACGGCCTCTCTGGTGGCCGTGGCGCTGATCCTGGTCTACATCGGCTTCCGCTTCGAGTTCAAGTCCGGTATCGCCGCGGTCTGCGCCCTGGTCCACGACCTGCTGGTGATGCTGAGCTTCTACGTGATCTTCCGCATTCCCTTCAACATCAACTTCATTGCCGCGGCCCTGACCATCTTAGGCTACTCGATCAACGCCACCATCGTGGTCTTTGACCGGGTTCGGGAGAACCGGAAGAACATGAACACCGGCAACTTCGCCGAGATCGTGGATACCTCCATCTGGGACACCATGACCCGTTCCATCAACACCACGATCACCACCCTGATCGTCATGCTCATGCTTCTGATCCTGGGCGTCAGCTCCATCCGGAACTTCGCCCTGCCCATCTGCATCGGCATCATCTGCGGCTGCTACTCCTCCGTCTGCATCTCCGGCCCGCTGTGGAACAAGATGAACCACGGGAGAGTGCATAAGGCTTAAGCGCAGGGAAGAATTAAGAAGTAAGAAGTAAGAAGTAAGAAGTTTCGGCTTCTTGCTTCTTGCTTTTTTTGTGGACCGACAAAACCTCCCCTGCCAAGGGGAGGGGGACCGGCCTCAAGGCCGGTGGAGGGGTCCACCCCCCCGCCTCGAAAGCACCCTGTAGGGCGGCCGCCTTTCCGGACTGCCTGTAGGGACAAGCCTTGCTTGTCCGGCATTCGGAACGAATGCAATTTGCCGGAGGCAAATCTGTACCGAGCGACGCGGAATCGCCTGTCGGCGATTGTTTGCTCCGCAAACGCGGACAAGCAAGGCTTGTCCCTACGGCATAAACTTTTCGCAGTTCCGTCGAAGCAGGGACAGCCAATGTCTGCCGCTGCGGGTGGAGTCGATGCTTCCTCCATGCGGGGGCCGTGGCGCACACTGTGCGCCGCTACGGGCTGGAGCGATACTGCTTGCGCGCGGGGTACGGCGGACGGCCAATGGCCCCCCTACGTGCGTGGCTGTCACCTGTCACTTGTCACTTCCCTGTTCCTTTCTCCCACCCTGATCCTTGATCCTTGATCCCTGATCCCTTATTTTCGCCGTCATATTCACATCGTATAACGCATAGTCTGTCCCAGGTGATGAACGATGGACAAACGCTTGGAGAAGATACCGGCGCTGTTTCCGGAGCCCTACAGGTCGGCGGTTGCCGGGCTGCTGGAGGAGAAGGGCGATCGCGTAGAGGAGCTGCGGCTGCGGGCCGGGTGTCCGGTGAGCTGGGTGACGAAGGGGCGGGAGCTCTGGCTGGAGGCCCGGGGCGGGCCGGCGGTCTCGCCCCGGGTGCTGGAGGAGATCGTCCGGCGGGCCTCGGGGCAGGCGGTCTACGCGGTCCAGGAGCAGCTCTGCCGGGGCTTCCTGCCCCTGGAGGGCGGACACCGGCTGGGGCTCGCGGGAACGGCCTCGCTGGAGCACGGGGACCTGACGACCCTTCGGGACTGTCAGGCCCTCTGCCTGCGGCTGGCCGCGGAGCGGCCCGGCTGCGCGGACCCGGCGGCGAGCTTTCTCTGGGCCAATCCGGTCTCGACCCTGATCTTAGGGCCGCCCGGGGCCGGGAAAACCACGGTCCTGCGGGACCTGGTGCGCCAGCTCTCGGACCGCTTCGGGCGGCGTGTGGGGCTGGTGGACGAGCGCGGAGAGCTGGCCGCCTGCCGGGAGGGGATGCCCAAGCTCAACGTGGGACGGCGGACCGACGTGCTGACGGGCTGTCCCAAGGCCGGGGGCGTCGAGCTGCTGCTCCGGTCCATGGCCCCGGAATGGATCGCCGTGGACGAGATCACCGCCGCCGCCGACGTGGAGGCCCTGACCCGGGCCTCCTACTGCGGGGTCCGCTTCCTCGCCACGGCCCACGCCGCCGACGCCGCGGACCTGCAAAGGCGGCCCGTGTATCGGCTGCTGCTGGAGGCAGGGGTGTTTGAGGCATTCGCCCTGATCCGTCCGGATCGGAGCCTCGTCTGTGAAAGGATCCCGGAGAAATCGTCAGGGAGGGCCGATGAGGGCATCGGCCCCTACGGGCACGTGCCGGAACGGAGCATAAATTGTGAAAGGATAATACATGGAATGGATCAAACTGGCCGGGACGGGGATGATCCTGGCCGCCTCGCTCTGGGCGGGGCTGCGGGCGGGGCTGGGGCTGCGGCGAACCCATGAGGCCCTGGGGGACCTGCTGGGGGCCCTGGAGCTGATGGCGGGGGAGATTTCCTTCGCCGCCACGCCCCTGGTCCCCCTCTGCCGCCGGGCGGGGGAGGGACGCTGCGGGCCGGTCAAGGCCTTCTTTGACGCCCTGGCGCTGGAGGGAAGCTGCGGCGTGGCGCCGACAGAGGGCCGAACCCGGCGGCTCTGCGCCGAGGCGGGGCTGGTTCTGCCCGCCTCGGCCCTGCGGCCTTTGGAACGGCTCTTTGACGGCTTCGGCCGCTTCGACCGGGAGGCCCAGCTGGCCCAGCTCCGCCTTGCCTCGGGAGAGCTGCGCCGCCTGAAGGAGGAGCTGGGGGCGCAGCTGGAAAATCGCTGCCGGAGCGCCGCGCTTTTAGGCCTCAGCGCCGGGGCCGCGGTCCTGATCCTGGTGATCTGATGGACATTGACCTGATCTTCAAAATCGCCGCCGTGGGCATCATCATCTCCATTCTGAACCAGGTCCTGGTCCGCTCGGGCCGGGAGGAGCAGGCCACCATGACCACCCTGGCGGGGCTGGTGGTGGTGCTGATGATCGTGGTGGAGAAAATCGCCGATCTCTTCTCCCTGGTGAAGGAGCTCTTTCACTTCTGATGGAAGCCGCCCTGAAGCTGACGGCCCTGGGTCTGACGGCGGCCCTGCTGGCCCTGGTGGTCAAGAAGCAGAGCCCGGAGCTGGCCCTTGCCCTGAGCCTCTGCGCCTGCGCCCTGGGGGCCGGGCTCCTGTTGAAGGGAATCGTCCCCGTGCTGAACCTGGCCCGCTCCCTGGCAGACCGGGCGGAGCTGGAGGGAAGCCTGACCGCGCCGCTCTGGAAGTGCCTGGGTCTGGGCCTGCTGACGGAGCTGGCCGCTTCGGTCTGCGCCGACGCGGGTCAATCCGCCCTGGCGAAGCTGGTGGAGCTGGGCGGGGGCCTGCTGTGCCTTGTGGTCAGTTTGCCCTTACTCCAGGCGGTGCTTGCGTTAATTGAAGAATTAATATGAATAACGAATAATTCTGGTTATCTGCTTTCCTCAGCAACCATGCTGTAGGGGCGGCCATTGGCCGCCCGCCTCTCGTGGTGCGTCTCCCTTACGCATGTACCTGTAGGGGCGGCCATTGGCCGCCCGCCCGAGGCAGAATCTACCGTCTTCCATTTGTCAGCAAGAACCGCCTGGGTGCGGCAGGGAAGGAACGGATTCTTCGCTTCGTTCAGAATGACAGATTTGATCACTTTCCGCGTGTTGCGGGCGGCCAATGGCCGCCCCTACGGACTCGGCGCTGTCTGGATGGCCGGTGCGTGTTGCGGGCGGCCAATGGCCGCCCCTACGAACCGTCGGCTTGCTGAAGCCGATAACCGGAATTCATAATTGTACGTATATGAAACTGATTTCTGGATTTCTTTCTCTATTGATCGTTTTTTCATGTTTGATTATCAGTGTTCATGCGGAAGCGCCTGACGTTGATCTTTCTGATTTTGTCGATCCGGAGGAGGGTTTGTCACAGGAAATCGTCAGCGAGATCGGCGGCTATGACGGCGCGGTGGAGGGCTTCGGAGCCCGGGTGCTGGAACTGTTGAAAAACACCCTGGGGCGGCTCGGGGAGCTGGGGCTGGACGAGGGACTGCGGACCCTGGGGCTGATTTTGGCCTCAGCCCTGCTCTGCGCCCTGCTGGAGGAGGGGCCCCGGACCAGGGCCGCCGTGCCCCTGGTGGGGGCCCTGAGCGTGACTGCGGCTGTCGCCGGGCCCTTCGGCTCCCTGCTCTCCATGGGAACGGAGACGATCCGGGAGCTCCACGCCTACACGGAGCTCCTGCTGCCGGGCATGGGGGCCCTGATGGCGGTCTCGGGGAATCCGGCCTCGGCGGCGGTATCCGGCCTGGGAATCGTGCTCTTCGACCTGCTCCAGGGGGCGGTCTCCAATCTGCTGACGCCGCTGCTCTTCCTGCTTGTGGGCCTCGCCGCGGCGGAGTCCGCCCTGGGGCTGGAACAGCTCGGGGCCCTGCGGGATTTCGTTCGCTGGCTGCTAATCTCGGGGGTGAAGCTGCTCATGTGGGGCTATTCCGCCGTGCTGACGGCCACGGGGCTGGTGTCCGCCACCCTGGACGCCCAGAAGCTCCGCAGCCTGCGCTCCGTCATTGCCGGGATGACGCCGGTGGTGGGGAACCTGGTCTCGGAGGCCTCGGCCTCCCTGCTGGGGGCGGCCTCCCTGCTCCGGACCGCCTCGGGGCTCTACGGTATGCTGGCCGTGCTGGGCATCTGCCTGGGCCCCTTCCTTCGGATTGCCCTGCAATACCTCCTCCTGAAGCTGGCCGGGGGCCTCTGCGGCCTCTTCGGGAAGGGCAGCACCCGGCCCCTGCTGGAAAAGCTCACGGAGGCCGTGGGGCTGGTCCTGGCCCTGACCGGCGTCTGCTGCCTTCTGAGCCTGATGATGCTCGTACTCTGTATCCGGACGGTGAATCCATGACAGCCATCAAAGCCTATCTTCTGCGCCTGGTGTACTGCGGCCTGCTTGTGAGCCTGGCAAACGCCCTGCTCCGGGGCAGGAAGGGCGGCCGGGCCCTGGCCCTCTGCGGGGGCTGTCTGCTGATTCTGACAGCCCTTCGGCCCCTGCTGCGGGTCGATCTGACGCGCCTGCCCGATCTCGTCACCGGCCTGACCAGGACGGAGCGGCAGGCCGCGGCCCGGGAGAAGAACCGGGAGCTCCTGCGGGGCCTGGTGGAGGCCCAGACCGCGGAATGGATCGAGACCCGGGCCCGGAGCCTGGGTATGGAGCTGGAGGCTCGGGTCGAGGCGGAGGAGGCCGAGGCCGAGAGCTTTGTGCCGAGGGCCGCCGCACTGACCGGGACCTGGACGGAGGCCCAGCGGGAGGCCCTTTCGGCGATCCTGGCGGCGGAGCTGGAAATCCCAACCGAGCGGCAGAGCTGGGTGGGCGGATGAAGCTCCCGCTGCCCGGCCTGGAAAAGCTCCCCAAGCTCCTGGACCGCTTCAAATACCCGCTGGCGGTCCTGCTTCTGGGGGTGGGCCTCCTGCTCTGGCCCGGTCGAAGCCTGTCGAAGTCCGTCGAAGCGGAGCCGCTCCCCGCGGCGACGGAGCCGGAGGCCGACGGGGGAGAGGCCTACCGCGCGGACACGGAGCGGCGGCTCGAGGCCCTGCTGAGCCAGGTGGAGGGGGCGGGAAAAGTGCGGGTCCTGCTGACCCTCAAGACCGGACCCGCGGCCAGCTATCAGAGCGATCTGCGGACGGAGGAGCGGCCCGCGGAGGGGGGAAGCAGCCTCTCCCGGGAGGAAAAGACTGTGATACTCAGCCGGGGAAGCGCATACGATGAATTAGCCGTAGTGACCACGGCCTACCCGGTCTTTCAGGGGGCTCTCGTGGTGGCGGAGGGGGGCGCGGACCCCAAGGTGCGGCTTCAGCTCTCCGCCGCCGTGGCCGCCCTGCTAAAACTGGGGGCCGATCAGATCACCGTTGTGAAAATGAAGTAAAGGGGAATGGATATGAAAACCTGGAAACGAAACGCCATTGTATTCGCGGTGCTGCTCTTCGTCTGCGGAGGCATCTGGCTGAACTGGCGCTATGAGGAGCGCAGGGCCGCGGATCTGGTATCGACCCTGGACGCCGACAAGCTGCTGGACGAGGCCTGCCTGGTGCTGGCCTCCTCGGAGCCGGACCTGGAGGCCCTGGCGGGGCAGCCAACGGAGGAGGGGGAGCAGACGGCGGAGCAGGTCTTCGCCCAGATGCGTCTGAGCCGCCAGCAGAGCCGGGACAGCGCGGTCCACCTGCTGCAGGAGACCATCGCCTACGCCGGGGAGGGGGAGGACCTGAGCGCCAGCGCGGGCAAGCTCGATTCCATCGTCAATATGGCCCTGCAGGAGGCCTCCATCGAGAGCCTGGTGATCTCCAAGGGCTACGCCGACTGCGTGGCCTACATGACCGAGGAGGGCATTGATCTGGCCGTGGCCTCCGAGGGTCTGACGGAGGAGGACGCGGCGGTGCTCTCCGATCTGGTCCTGGCCCAGACGGACTACGAGCTGCCCCAGATCCGAATTATCGAGGTCAAAGACGGAGAAGCGCCGTAGCGGCGCACAGCGTGCGCCATTTCCCAAAGCACAGCGTGCGCCATTTCCCAAAAAAAAGATTGTAATTTTTATAATTTGTGATACAATAGAAAAAACAGTTGATTTCACAGAAGGAGGAAGCTGAAATGGCTGAAAACAAGGATTACGTCACCACCCAGCTTGAAAACGGCACCGTCAACATCAACGAGGAGGTCATCACCACCATCGTCGCCGCGGCCCTGCGGGACCTGGAGGGTGTGGTAACCGCCAAGAACGACAAGAAGAACATCCGCGTGGAGCTGGGCGAGAATTCCGTGGCCGTGGACTGCGGCCTGGTCCTGCTCTACGGTCACTCCGTGGTGGAGATCGCCAAGAACGTACAGAACGCCGTCACCAACGCCGTGGAGTCCATGACCGGCATCAAGGTCAGCTGCGTTGACGTCAACGTCACCGGCATCTCCATGGGCAATAAATGAGGCGCGGGCTATGACCAGATCCGCAGCCAGAGAGATCGCCGTCCATCTGATCTACGCCGTGCAGTGCACCGGCGCGGACGCGGCGACGGTGGTCAACGAGCGTTTTGAGGAGACCTACTACGAGCTGCTCTCCGCCGAGAACGCGGTCTACGCCGACAAGCCCGGCAAGAAGCAGATGGCCTACATCAGCTCCGTCGTGGAGGGCGTCTGCGCCCGGCAGGAGGAGCTGGAGGGCTACCTGTCCAAGTACTCCATCGGCTGGAACGTCAACCGCATCTCCCGGCTCGCCAAGGCCGCCATGGAGCTCGCCATGTACGAGGCCCTCTACGTGGAGGACGTGCCCATGAACGTCGCCATTCACGAGGCCGTCAAGCTGGCCCAGACCTACGAGGAGCCCGAGACCGTGGCCTTTGTCAACGGCGTTCTGGGGTCCTTCTCCCGGGACAAGGGGCAGAGCACATGATCTGCGTCGGCTTCGATACCAGCAACTATACCAGCTCCGTGGCCGCCTTCGACGGCGAGCGCGGAGAGAACGCCTCCCGGCTGCTGCCGGTCCGGGCGGGAGAATTGGGCCTTCGCCAATCGGAGGCCCTGTTTTCTCATATCAAGCGCCTGCCGGAGCTCTCCGACAGGCTCTTCGCCCATATCGACCCGGCGGAGATCCGGGCCGTCGGTGTCAGCACCCGGCCCAGAGCCGTGGAGGGCTCCTACATGCCCTGCTTCCTGGCGGGGGAGTGTCAGGCGAAGGTCCTGGCCGCGGCCCTGCACCTGCCCGTCTATGAATTCTCCCACCAGCAGGGCCATATCGCCGCGGTGCTCTGGTCTGCGGGCCGGCTGGACCTGCTGGGCTCGGACTTCCTGGCCTGGCACCTCTCCGGCGGCACCACGGAGCTGCTCTACGTCCGCAGCAGCGCCTCCGGGGACCTCGACTGCACGCGCATCGGCGGCAGTACCGACATCTCCGCGGGCCAGCTCATCGACCGGACCGGCCAGCTCCTGGGCCTGGATTTCCCCTCGGGCCGGGCGATTGACAGCCTGGCAGCGCAGCTTGCGGAGGACAGGCAACAGGCAACAGGCACGCCCGTAGGGACGGCACTCTGCCGTCCGCCGTTCCCGGACGGAGGCAACGGGCAGCAGGGGACGGGGGACGCGGATTGCCACGGCCAGTCTGCGGACTGGCCTCGCAATGACAGCTCGGGGCAGCTTTCTCCCGCAGGGGGCGGCGCCCTCCTAAGCGCAGCAAGTCCTTTCGGGGACGCCCCGCGGCTCCCTCGGACGGATTGGTTCCGGGTCAAGGTCAACGGCTGCGAATTCTCCCTCTCCGGGGTCCAGAACCAGGTCCAGGCCTACCGGGAAAAGGGCGCGACGGGGCCGGAGACGGCTTATTTCGCCCTGCGTACTGTCGTCGAGGCCGTCAAAAAGGCCACGAAGAACGCCCAAAAGGAACGGCCTCTGCCCGTGGTCTTCTCCGGCGGCGTGGCCTCCAATTCCATGCTCCGCCGCCTGATGCCCGAAGCCGTCTACGGCGAGCCGAGGTACAGCACGGACAATGCGATCGGCATTGCGGTTTTGACCTGGCTTCGCTTCCGTACAACGCCGTAGGGGCGCTCATTGAGCGCCCGTCCGAGGCACGTCTATGGAAAACATACTCACTGTCACCCAACTGAACAATCTGATCAAGGCCGCCTTCGACAACGTGCCGGCGCTGCAGAACGTCTGCGTCCGCGGCGAGCTCAGCAACTACAAGCTCTATCCCTCGGGCCACCACTACTTCACGCTGAAGGACGCCGAGGGCAGCTTGAAGTGCGTGCTGTTTAAGGGCAACGCCTGGTCCCTGCGCTTCAAGCCCCAGAACGGCATGTCGGTCCTGGCTGTGGGCCGGGTCTCGGTCTACCCCCGGGACGGGGCCTATCAGCTCTACTGCACCCGGCTGATCCCCGACGGGGCCGGGGACCTGCAAATGGCCTTCGACCAGCTCAAGGAGCGGCTCTGGAGGGAGGGGCTCTTTGACCAGGCCCACAAGCAGGCCCTGCCGCGCTTTCCCCATCGGATCGGCATCGTCACCTCTCCCGCCGGGGCCGCGGTCCACGATATGCTCCGCATTCTCGGCAAGCGCTGGCCGCTGAGCAAGGTCATCCTCCTGCCCGTCCGAGTCCAGGGGGAGGAGGCCGCCGGGGAGATCGCCCGGGCCATCGCCTACGCGAACCGGGAGGCCCTCTGCGAGCTGCTGATCGTGGGCCGGGGCGGCGGCTCCATGGAGGACCTCTGGGCCTTCAACGAGGAGCCCGTGGCCCGGGCCATCTGTGCCTCGAAGATCCCGGTGATCTCCGCCGTGGGCCACGAGCCCGACGTGACGATTTCCGACTTCGCGGCCGACCTCCGGGCTGCCACCCCCTCCAACGCCGCCGAGCTGGCCGTGCCGGACCGGGCGGAGCTCCGGGCCCGGCTGGAGGGGCTGCAAAGGCAGATGGCCGCAGCTCTGCAGCGGCAGGCCCAGAGCGCGAGAGGCCGCCTGGAGGCCCTGCGCAAGCGTCCGGTTCTGAAGGATCCGCTCCGCCCGGTGCAGGACCGCCGTCAGACCCTGGACCGCCTGACCGAACGCCTGGCCGCCGCCGAGGCCTCCGTTATCTCCGGACAGAAAACCCGCCTGACCCGCCTGGCCGCTTCCCTGGACGCCATGAGCCCTCTGAAGGTCCTGGCCCGGGGCTACGCCGTGGTTTCCGATGAACGGGGCATCGTTACGAAGGCGTCGGTACTTATCCCCGGTCGGGAAGTGAAAATTCAATTCCAGGACGATGCTGTGTCCGCTGTCATAAGAGAATAAAAAAGCATGAGCAAGGTATCGAGGCTCGGACAAACCTCCCCTGCTTGCAGGGGAGGGGGACCGCCCGCAAGGGCGGTGGAGGGGTCCGGTTGTTGGAAGAAGGCATTTCTTGGGTGCCTCCAATTCGGTATGCTTACCCCTCCGCCCCAGTGTGCGCACTGGGGCACCTCCCCTTGAAAGGGGAGGTTTGGGTGCGTCCCTCGACTTGTCAATTCTCAATTCGTCGTACAAAGGAGGTCCCTATGCCGAAATCAAAATCGAAATCCTTTGAAGAGAATCTGAACCGTCTGGAGGAGATTGTCCGGCAGCTGGAGGACGGCTCGGCGCCGTTGGAGGAGTCCATGAAGCTCTTCCGGGAGGGGACCGCCCTGGCCGCCTCCTGCGGGAAGCTGCTGGACGAGGCCGAGCTGGAGATCGTCAAGCTGACCAAGGGCCCCGAGGGGACCATCGTGGAGGCGCCGTTTGAACATGAAGACCTTACATGAGATCTGGGCGGAGTCCAACGCCCGCTTTGAAGCCCTGCTGAAGGGGCTCTACGAGGACCACGGCGAGCCCCAGGGCCGCCTCTTCAAGGCCATGGCCTACAGCCTGAACGCCGGGGGCAAGCGCCTGCGGCCCTTCCTGGTCTACCTGTTCTGCCGGGCCTGCGGCGGCAGGGAAGAGGACGCGGACAAGGCCGCTCTGGCCCTCGAGATGATCCACACCTACAGCCTGATCCACGACGACCTCCCCGCTATGGACGACGACGACTACCGCCGGGGCAAGCTGACCAACCACAAGGTCTACGGCGAGGCAATGGCGATTCTGGCCGGGGACGGCCTGTTGACCGACGCCTTTATGACCCTGGCCTCGGCCCCGCTGCCCCCGGAGCGGATCGTGAGCTGCGTACGGCTCCTGTCGCAGTACGCCGGGCCCTGGGGCATGGTGGGCGGCCAGGCCCTGGATATGCTCTCGGAGGAACGCGAGCTGAGCGAGTCGGAGGTCCGGGCCATCCAGACCCGCAAGACCGGCTGTCTCATCAAGGCCGCCTGCGTTCTGGGGGCGATCTGCGGCGGCGGAACCCGGGAACAGCTCGAGGCCGCGGAGCGCTACGCCGACAGCCTGGGCCTGGCCTTCCAGGTCCGGGACGACATGCTCGACGTCATCGGCAGCGCCGAGGAGCTGGGCAAGGCCGTGGGCGTGGACGATAAAAAGAACACCTTTGTCCGCCTCTGGGGCCTGGAGCGCTGCGCCGATCTGGTCGAAAAAGAGACCCAAAAAGCCGTCGAAGCCTTATCTGTATTCACTTATTCTACATATTTAGAAGCTCTGGCCCGGGAAATGGCGGTCAGAACCCATTAACAAGTTAGACAAAATTCGCGGTATGTGCAAAATTTACACATATCGCGGATTTTTGTCTTGCATAATTATTTGGAATATGCTAAAATTTGCATGGTGGCGCTGTATCCTTAGTCGGAACCGACGATTACCAGGAAGGGCCTAAAAATCCTTTGAAGGGCATATCGGTGAAGTCCCTGG
>CAMVKI010000044.1 GCA_947168005.1 uncultured Clostridia bacterium | reverse complement strand
CGAGGAAGCGCTCGAACCAGGTGGCGACGCCCGGCATGCCGCCGCTGTGGCTGACGACCAGGCCAAGGGCCTCGTCGTGCCCGACGGCCCAGCCGAAGCCGTAACCCAGCCCGTCGTCCTCGTCGTAAACGGCGTCCTCGCCGTTGTTCAGCTTTGCCGGGGTGTACATGAGCTGCTGCTCCTCGAGCGTCAGCACCTTGCCCTCGCGGAGGGCCCGGTCCCATTTGAGCATATCGAAGATGTTGGTGTACACGTAGTCGTCGCCGTTGAGCCCGTCAAAGGCCGCCACGTCGCCGTCCTCTTCGGAGTCGATGTCGGCCACCCATTTGCCGTCCTCGAAGACCGTCGCCCGGGCGTAATTATCAAAGGGAACCCCGTCCCGGCGGATATGGCAGCAGCGGGTGGCAGTCATGCCGGCGGGCTCGAAGATATTCTTTTGCAGGAAGTCCTCAAAGGGAACGCCGGAGCGCCGCTCCACCAGCAGCGCCAGCAGATTGTAGCCGGTGTTGGAGTAGTGCAGGCCCTCCCCCGGGGCGAAGTACGGCTTGGCCTTGGTCTCCCGGAGGAAGCGCAGGATCTCGTCGTTGCCGGGGACCCGCTTTTCTTCCTCCCAGATCCCGGTGAACCAGTCCGCGTCGTCAAAATAGTCGGGAATGCCGCTGGTATGGGACAGCAGATGTCGGACCGTCACGCCGGGCCAGGGGATCTCCGGGAAGTATTTGGTGATCTCGTCGTCCAGGGACAGCAGTCCCTGCCGGACGGTCAGCATGACGGCCGCCGCGGTGAACTGCTTGGTGACGGAGGCCAGCTGGAAGATCGTGTCCTCCGTAATGGGCAGGGTGTTTTCGGGGTCCCGGAAGCCGAGGGCGCCCTTGGAGACAATCTCCCCGTGTTCGGCGTAGAGCCAGGCTCCGTTGAAGCAGTCCTTTTCATTCAGCGCACAGGCCAATTCTTTCATCAAATTTTGTTTATCCATATGTATCTCCATTTCAGGTTGTTGATGTTGCCGGTTTACAGCTTCTTATAGAGCTCGTCGAAGACGGTCAGGCCTTCGGCGCTGAGGCGAAGGGTGAAATCGAACTTCTTGATGCCGAACTCGTCGTCCCCCAGGGGGTAGAGCCGCCAGGTGAAGCCCGCGCCGTGGCCCCGCATCCATTTGACGTACAGCTCCCCGTCCCGGAGGAAGACCTCGTCCGGGTAGAAGCAGTCGTCCTCTTCGTGGGCGAATTTGCCGCAGACGCTCGCCCAGGCGGACTTGTCGGGGTCCCGGACCATGCGCTCCTCCAGGGTGCGGAAGGGCTCGGGCTCCCGGCCTCTCATGATCTCCCGGATTGCCTTGAAGAAGGCCTCAAAGGCAGGCGTATCCTCGGGATCGCGGCAGAGCAGGATAATCAGGACAAGGTCCTTGTCGATGAAGCGCTCATACCGGGTGTGGGCGCCCTTGTGCCAGCCGCCGTGCTCCACGATGAGCCCCTGCTCCGGTTCCTTCGGGATGGCCCAGCCGAAGCCGTAGCCCTCCCCCTCCTCGTCCGCGTATTCCTCGCCGCTGTTGAGCTTCACGGGGGCGTACATGAGCCGCTGGGTCTCCGGAGTGAGCAATCTTCCTTCCCGCAGCATCCGGTCCCAGCGGAACAGGTCGAAGATGTTGGAATACACGTTGCCTTCGCCGCTGGTCCCGTCCTCCGGGATCACGTCTCTGTCGTTTTGGGAGAAATCCGGAAGCAGATACCGCCCGTCCTCCAGCACCATGGCCCGGGCGAAATTGTCGGAGGGCCAGCCGTCCCTGCGGACGTGGCAGACCGCAGTATCGCGCATGCCGGCGGGCTCGAAGACCCGCTGCTTCATAAAGTCCTCGAAGGGCAGGCCGGAGACCCGCTCCACGATGAGGGCCAGCAGGCAGTAGTCGCTGTTGGAATAGCAGGAGTCCTCGCCGGGGGCGAAGTAGGCCTCCGCGCCGCTCTCGCAGAGGAAGCGGAGGACGTCGTTGTTGTCGGGGATCCGGTCCTCTTTTTCCCAGATCCCGATCAGCCAGTTGATGTCGTCAAAATAATCGGCCACGCCGCCGGTGTGGGTCAGCAGGTGGCGGACCGTGACGCCGGGGTACGGGAGTTCGGGGAAGAACTTCGTGACCTCGTCCTCCAGGTCCAGCAGGCCCTCCTGGACCAGCAGCATGACCGCCGCGGCGGTGAACTGCTTGCTGACGGAGGCCAGGTCGAAGACGCTGTCCTCGCGCAGGGGGAGCCTGTCCTCCGTATCACGCCAGCCGAAGGCGCCCTTGGAGATGACCTCGCCGTGCTCGGCGTAAAGCCAGGTGCCGTTGAAGAGTCCCTTCTCATGGGCCTTCCGGATCAGGTTCTCCATCATTGTCTTCTTGTCCATAATCAGATTCTCCATTCGTGACTCGTATTTCGGCGGGCAAGGGTCTGCCCGCCCCACGGGTGCGTTACAGCTTCTTGCAGGTGGTTTCGTCGTTGATGGTCAGGCAGTTTTCGCCGAAGCTGATCCTGGCGAAGCCGCCCTTGCGGCCGAAGCGCTTCTCGCCGATGGGGTAGAGCGCATAGCGCTGCTCGCCCTCCTCGGTCAGGACCTTCGCCCAGAGCTTTTCCTGCTCCAGACAGATCTCGTCGATCCGGAACGCCTCGTCGTTCTGCTCGTATTTCCCGCAAAAGGCCGCCCAGCCGGACTTGTCCACGCCCGCGTCCTCGGCAAGCTCTTCCTCCAAGGTCTGGAACAGCTCGATGGCGATATTGGTTTGCGCCCAGTCAAGCTCGTCCGTGGACCGGTTGAACATCACGGCCACGCACAGATCCTCCCGCAGGGAGAATAGCCAGGTCGTCAGGAAGCCCTCGTTCCATCCGTCATGATAGCCGATATCGCCCCGGAAGCTTTGAATGCCCAGGCCGTAGCTGTCCATGACCGGCGTCAGCATCCTCCGGGCCGTCTCCTGTTTGAGCAGGCCGCCCTTTCGGTAGCTCCTGGAAAGGGCGACGCCGATCTTCGTCAGCTCCGTGGGGGTGGTCCAGAAGCCCGCCGCCGCGTGCTCTGGATAGTAGTGGAAGCCGCGGGCCGGGTCCTCCTTCTCGGCCAGTCTGCCGCCGAAGGCCGCGTTTTCGATCAGTTCCTCGTCCAGGGGCTGGAAGAAGCCGGAGCGCTTCAGCTTCAGGGGCTTGGCCACCTCCTTTTGGAAGGCCTCCCGCAGCGTCGTTCCCGTGAGGCGCGTGAAGGCGAGCTCGGCCAGCGTGTAGCCGCCGCCGGAGTATATACATTGTTTGCCGTAGGGACGGATCCGGCGAAGCTTCGGGGTGACGCCCCTGCCGTTCAGCACGTCCTCCAGGGAGAGAGGCGCGTGATCCGCCCGGTAGCCGGGGAAGCCGTGCAGGTTATAGCCCGCCGTGTGGCTGAGCAGGGCGGCGAAGCTCACGGGACCCTTCTTGACGAATTCCGGCACCACGCCGGAGATGTCCGCGTCCAGGTCGAGCTTGCCCTTGTCCACATAGCGGAGCAGGGTCAGGGCGAACATGGGCTTCGAGACGGAGCCCGCCTGGAAGAGCATGTCGGGATTCACGGGGAAGTCCTGTCCGAAGCGGCCGCTGCCGGCGCAGTAGCTCATATAACCCAACTCCTTGCCGTCTCCCTCGGCGATGGCCATGCTCACGCCGCAGCCGTTTTTCTCCTTGATCCGCAGGCGCTCCTTCACGTTGACGCCGTACCAAAGGAACTCGTCCTGTTCCTTCTTTGTCTTCTTCTCCAGCCAGAGCCGCAGAACGGCCTCGCCCCAGTCGATGCATCCGACCTCCCGAAAGCCCGCCTTGTGATAGACGTGCAGGCCCCGGGCGTTCTCCGGCTCCGTGGACAGCAGCAGCCGGTCCGCGCCGCGCTCCTTGAAATAGCGGATGATCTCCCGCAGGGCGGCCTGGCCGCAGCCCTTGCCCTGCTCGTTCCGGTCGATCATAAAGCGCCAGAGGTAATAGCGCTCGTCCGGGTTCTCATTCTCCGGGTCGAAGGCAAACATGCAGAAGCCCACCAGCCGTTCGTCGGCGCAGATGGCGAAGGGGCGGGCTGTGCCGGGCTTTTCCGCGTTGGCCTCGTCGGCCTGCTTCAGGGAGATCTTATTGGGGGCCACAAAGGGCTGATCCTCCCGGACGGAGAGGGCCAGCACGGCCTTTCGATTGCGCTTGTCAATCGGTCTGAGTGTGATTATCATTTGTTGTTCCTCCTTGATCGGATTGATACAGCTTCGGGTAATGCTTCTTGTCCAGGCCCTTCAAAAGCAGGGCCGCGGCGGCGGAGATCAGGGTGATGCCGAGGATCAGGGCCCAGGTCCAGCCGGAGCCCGCCCGGTCATAGAGCTGCCCCACCGCCAGATCCACGCCGCCCGTCACCGCGGCGTAAATCAGAGTCATAAAACCGTTGATCCGGCCCCGGTGACTGGCGGGGATCCGGGTGGAGACGTAGGGTCCCTCCGCAATGGTGGAGAAGATCTCGCCCCAGGTGAAAATCAGAATCGCAAGATAATAGCCGGGGATAAAGCCCAGGGCCAAAAGGAACACCAGATAGCCCCCGAAGACCAGGAGACGGCCGGTCAGCATCTTGCCTGTGTCCCGCATTTTGGAGAAGAGCTTCGTGATGAAGGGCATACAGACCACCACGATGATGCAGTTGAGACTGTTGACCGTCCCGAAGATCACGGCCCCGTCTTCCCCGTGGACCGCGCCGATGTCCAGGGGCATGACGTAGCTGTACTGCCCGTAGGCGGCGGAATAGAGCGTGCCGCAGAGCAGGTAGAGGAAGAGCAGGGGGTTCTCCTTCAGGATCGCGAAGACGCTGGCCCCCTCCTTCTTCTGCTGATAGGCCGCCTCCTCGCCGCTGTCCTCCACGGGGGTGACGTCCTGGATGCGCAGGGCGATCAGAAGGGTGGACAGGCCGATGCAGACGCCGCTGATCAGAAAGCTCAGCCAGAGATAGTTTTTGAAGAGCAGCCCCGCGATGGTGGGAGAAAGGACCAGACCCAGGTTGGCCCCGAAATAGGACAGGGAATAGGCCCGCTCCCGGTCCCTCGTGGTGGAGAGGTCGGCAATGAGGGCGTCGTAGGAGGGATATTCCATGCTCTGAACGACCCCGGCGAGGACGAAGATCAGGATGCTTCCGAGGCCCAGCGGAATAGCGGAGCAGATCAGGAAGCAGACGATGCTGACGCTGTCGCAGACCACGATCACCCATTTTCTGTTGAAGCGGTCTGCAATTTTGCCGCCGATCAGGTTGGCGGGCAGCATGATCAGACCGGAGCCGACGAAGAAATAGGAAATCTCCGAGGCCGAAAAGCCCAGCTTCTGGCTGAGAATCATGGTCATAACCGGCCAGATCATGGCGCCGAGATTGGTGACGATCCTGCCGAAGAAGAGGACGTAGATCTCCCGCCGCAGCCCCCGGTATTGGTTGAACAGTTTCATGGCTTCCTCCTGTGATTGGGAAAAAAGGGTATAAAAATCCCGCAGCGAAGCAGCTCCCGTGTGGCTGCATCCTGCGGTTTCCACTATCGAAAGTTACTTATAGCGCGCACCAAAGCGAGAGGGCAGACCCCTCCTGTGCTCGATACGCCTCTATTCAGTTCTCAGTCGATCGATAGCAGAGTGATCATGGGTATACGCTCCTTCCCGGCCCGCTCCCGCGGACCCTCTGTTGCTCAATATAGCACTTGATCCAGTCATTGTCAATAAAAAAACCGCAAAAGCGCCCAAAAATTTGTGCACAAATTTATGGGCGCTTTTGCGGATCCTTCTTATTTTCTGCGCGGCTCCAGGGCGAAAAGCCCGTGACGGTTGCACCAGGCGTACAGCGTCTTCACGCCGTTGATCCTGAACCGGGCCTCGGCGGGGCCCTCGGGATAGAGCTTCACGAACTGCACGCCCTGGTCCGACACGGCGGCCAGGAAGGAGAGATAGTGCTCCCGGGTCATGGGATGCACCACGGTGACGTAGTATTCGTCCTCGGAAACCGCAACGCGGATCGGGTGTTCTTCGTCGGCGGGCTCCGGCACGGCGGGCCTCAGGGCGACGCCGCAGCAGGAGATCACCGCCTCTCCGGCGGCCAGGATCACGTTGCCGCAGACCGGGCAGACGAAGAACAGGGTCCTGTTGACGTTGAAGGAGCGGTTCCGGTTGCGGATTTCGTCGCCGGAGAGCAGCTCGATGACCGAGATGTCCAGGGCCTTCGCCAGGGGCTCCAGCAGGCTGATGTCGGGGAAGCCCTGGCCGGTCTCCCACTTGCTCACGGCCTTGCCGCTGACGAAGATCCGCTCCGCCAGCTCCTCCTGGGTCAGCTTCTTCCGTTCCCGCAGCCTGCGGATCACGGCGCCGGTCACGTATTTGTCCATATCATCGCCTCCTGTGGCGATAGTCTACCACAGACGGGCCGCGTCCGCAACCTACGCGGCGTGGAACAGTCCCGATCCTGTCATTCTGAGCGAAGCGAAGGATCCGCATCCCCCGTCCCCTGTCTCTTCATGAGCGCCCCTGCGGCGCCTCGCGGGACGGGGCCCGGAGCTCGCGCCGGATCGCTTCGAGCAGGGAGCGGTCCGCCGGAAGCCAGGGGAGGCCGTCCAGCTCCGCCGGGCTCAGCCAGCGGGCGGCCTCGTGCTCCCGCAGCTTCAGCTCGCCCCCGACCAGCTTCGCCCAAAAGCAGTCCATGCTCAGGTGAAAGGTCGGGTAGTCGTACTCCACGGTGGTCAGCCGGTCTTCCACCTCGATCTCCGCGTCCAGCTCCTCCCGGATCTCCCGGACCAGGGCCTGGGCCGGGGTCTCCCCCGGTTCGAGCTTGCCGCCGGGGAACTCCCAGAAGTCCTTCCAGTCCCCATAGCCTCGCTGGGTGGCGAAGACCCGCTCCCCGTCGCGGATCACGGCGGCAGCGACCTTGATCGTTTTCATTTCCCGTTCCTCGTTCATTCCGCAGCTCCCGTTCGGCGGCGCTCCGTCCCTTTGGCGGGCCGCCGTTTTGATTTCTTTCCCTGTCATTGTAGCGAAGGCCGCCGGGCTTGTCAACGGCTTTTTGCCCCTTTCCACAGTGGACAATTGGCCCCGTCTGTGTTATAATCCCCTTGTTTCGATCCTTTGATCCCTGAGGAGGTCCTGTCGGAAGTGAACGCTTTTGAACGAATTGTCTACGCCCTCCAGTTTGAAATGGAGCGGCCCGCGTCCTACGGCTGGTTTCATCTGGCCTGGTTCGCCGCCTCCGTTCTGCTGATCCTCTTTCTCTGCCTGCGGAAGGAGAAGGACCGTGAGCGGACGCTGAAGACCGTTTTGCTGGTCTACGGGCTGGTCGCTCTGATCCTGGAGGCAGTCAAGCAGATCATCTGGTCCTATCACTGGGACCCCGCCGCCGGGACCGGCTCCTGGGACTATCAGTGGTACGCCTTCCCCTTCCAGCTCTGCACCACGCCGATCTTCGTCTCCTTGATCTGCATCTTTCTGCGCAAGGGCGGACTTCGGGACCGGCTTCTGTCCTTTATGGCCTACGTGACCATCCTGGGCAGCCTGGCGACGGCGCTCTACCCGGAAAGCTGTTTCGTACGCACGGTGCTGGTGGATCTCCACACCATGTATCTCCACTTCGGCAGTCTGGCGGTCTCGGTCTGGCTGCTGGCCTCCGGGGAGGTAAAGACCCGCTTCCGGGACCTGCTCCGGGGCTATGGGGTCTTCCTGGTCTTCGCCGCGCTCGCGGAGGGCCTGAACCTCTGCCTGTACCACTCCGGCGTTCTCGGGGACGAGAGCTTCAATATGTTCTACATCAGCCCCTACTTCCCCAGCGCCCTGCCGGTCTTCGACCGGCTCTGGGCCCAGCTCCCCTTCCCCCTCTTCCTGCTGCTCTATCTCGCCGCCATCTTCCTGGGCGCCCTGCTCGTCTGGGGGATTGCGCGGCTGGCCTCCCGGCGCAGGAACCGGACAAAGGCCTGAAAAAGCAGCGGAGCGGAGCCGTTTTTGGGTTGAATTGCGTCTTGTTTCATGTTATACTTTTACGAGAATAACGCTTACTCATCTGAAACGGAGGATTTATCTATGGAACTCGTTAAGGTAGACGCTCTGGGCCTGGCCTGTCCCCTGCCCGTGGTAAAGACCATCAAGGCCCTGGAGGGGCTGACCGGACCCGCCGCCGTGGAGACCCACGTGGACAACGAGACCGCCGTGCAGAATCTGATCCGGCTGGCTGCGGGGAAGGGCTTCCCGGTCCGCAGCGAAAAGCTGGGGGAGAAGCACTTCGTCGTCGTCATGGAGGCGGGCAAGGCCGCCCCGGCGGAGGCCGAGGCCCCCGCGCTCTGCCTGCCCGACCGGCGGGGCAATACGGTGGTGGCCGTAGACTCCGACGCCATGGGCCGCGGCAGCGAGGAGCTGGGCCGGACTCTGATGAAGGGCTTCCTCTACGCCCTGTCCCAGCTCGACGAGCTGCCGAAGACGATCCTCTTCTACAACGGCGGCGCCCGGCTGACCACCGAGGGCTCCCTCTCCCTGGAGGACCTGCGGAGCATGGAGGCCCAGGGCGTGCAGATTTTGACCTGCGGCACCTGCCTGAACTACTACGGTCTGACGGAAAAGCTGGCCGTGGGCGGGGTGACGAACATGTACAGCATCGTCGAGACCCTGGCAAAGGCCGACAAGGTGATCAAGCCGTGAGCCGACAGAGGCAGCTCCGGCTGGTGCTGAGCTTCCGCACCGCCGCGGCGGCCATGGCGCTGGAGCGGCTCTGCCTGGACCGGGGGCTTCCGGGCCGGCTGATCCCCACCCCCCGGCAGATCACCGCCGACTGCGGTCTGGCCTGGTCCGCCCCGCCGGAGGCCGAAGCCGCCCTCCGGGCCGCCGCCGAAGAAAGCGGCGTCCTCCTGGACGGGACGAATTTTTTGGAAATTTAGCAAGAACAGAAAGTTGCGGTTGAAGTCCCGGCTGTTTTCCTGTATAATAAAAGAACGGCGACAACAATCGCTCCTGATTCCCCTGCCATTGTCAACACGGACAGAAAGAGGTAAGAATATGGGTATCACAGAAATCATCGCGCTGCTCAGCGGCGTCGCGCTGTTTATGTTCGGCATGTCGCTCATGGGCGACGGGCTGAAGAAGGTCGCGGGCAGCAAGCTGGAGCTGGTGCTCTACCGGCTCTCCAGCACACCGCTCAAGGGCGTGCTCCTGGGCACCGGCGTCACCGCCGTCATCCAGTCCTCCAGCGCCACCTCCGTCATGGTGGTTGGCTTCGTCAACGCGGGCATGATGAAGCTGCGCCAGGCCATCGGCATCATCCTGGGCGCCATCCTGGGCACCAGCGTCACCGGCTGGGTCATCAGCCTGAGCTACATCGAGGGCGGCTCCGGCATCGGCAAGATCCTCTCCACCGCCACCCTCACCGGCGTCGCCGCCGTCGTCGGCATCCTGCTCCGGATGTTCTCCAAGAAGGCCAGCCGGAAGCACGTGGGCGACATCCTCCTGGGCTTCGCCGTTTTGATGTTCGGCATGAGCACCATGAGCGGCTCCGTCTCCGGCCTGCGGGATCAGCCCTGGTTCAAGGGCACCCTCCAATCCCTGTCCAATCCCATTCTCGGCATTCTGGTAGGCGCGGCCTTCACCGCCCTGCTCCAGTCCGCCTCCGCTGCCGTCGGTATCGTCCAGGCCCTGTCCATGACCGGCGCCATGGAATTCGACGCGGCCCTGCCCCTGCTCATGGGCATTGCCATCGGCGCGGCGGTGCCGGTGCTGCTCTCGGCCCTGGGCGCCAACACCGAGGGCAAGCGCACCGCCCTGGTCTATCTGGTGGCCGAGATCTTCGGCGTCATCGCCTGCGCGGCCCTATACTACGTGGCCGACGCCATCTTTGACTTCTCCTTCAAGCAGACGGTTATGAACCCCTTCAACCTGGCCCTGATCAACACCGTCCTGCGTCTTGCCATGGTGGTCCTGCTGCTGCCCTTCACCAAGACCCTGGAGAAGGTGGTCACCCTCCTCGTCAAGGGGAAGGCCGACGAGAACCAGGTGGCCCTCCGGCTGGAGGAGCGCTTCCTGGCCCACCCGGCCCTGGCGCTGGAGCAGAGCCGCCTGACCATGAACGACATGGCCCAGTGCTCCAAGGACGCCTTCGGCGAGGCCGTGGCCCTGCTGATCACCTACTCCGACAAAGCCTTTGCCAGCGTGGAACGGCTGGAGGGCGACGGGGACCGCTACGAGGACGCCCTGGGCTCCTATCTGGTGAAGCTGACCCGCCGCGAATTGAACAAGCAGCAGAACGAGGACGCCTCCAAATATCTGCACACCATCACGGACTTCGAGCGGATCTCCGACCTGGCTCTGAACATCGCAGAGAGCGCCAGGGAGATGAACGAGAAGGGTCTGCACTTCTCCGACGAAGCTGAGAAGGAGCTGGCCGTGGTCTGCATGGCCGTCCGGGAGGTGGTCCGGCTCTCCGTCCAGGCCTTTACCGAGAACGACCTGAGCCTGGCCGTCCAGATCGAGCCCTTAGAGGAGGTCGTGGACCAGCTCTGCAGCAAGGTCAAGCTCCACCACGTGGAGCGGCTGCAGAAGGGCCAGTGCACCATCCAGCTGGGTTTCGTGCTCAACGACCTGCTGACCGCCCTGGAGCGGGTCAGCGACCACTGCTCCAACATCGGCGTCGCCATGATCGAGCTGGCCGAGGACGAGTTCTCCACCCACGAGTATCTGAACCAGCTCCGGGATCAGAACTCCCCCGCCTTCCAGCAGGCCTTCGAGGAATACCGCGCGCGCTACGCGCTGTAACGAAGGCGAAACCCGGGCCCGGACGTCCAACGGCGTCCGGGCCCGGGTTTCGCATTTTCTTTATTCGCTGCACATCATGAAGAGGACCAGGTCCCCGTCCGTCTCGGTGATGACGGTGTTGGCGCTGACGCAGACGCCCCAGTTCAGATTGGCGTTCTCCCGCAGCATGGCGATGAAGGCCTCGGCGTCGGTCCCCTCCGCCGGGCGGAAGACGTAGCCGATGAAGTTGCTGGGGGACATCTGGGGGGCGAAGACCGCGCCCTCGGAGAAGCCCTTGATCTCAACCTCGTGCTCGTAGTCGCCGAAGCCCGTGAGCACGCCCTCCTGGACCGCGTAGGCGTCCATGCCGCAGATTCTCTGATGGGTGCGGAACCAGTCCGCCAGCTCCAGGCAGCTCCCCGCGGGATGCTCGGCGGCCCAGGCGTGGAAGATCTCCACGAAATCCCGGGCCATTCCGGCCACGGGGCCCTCCACGGGCTGCATGTCGTGGTTGTACAGGGCCAGGATGACCTTGCCGTCGATCACGTAGGAGGCCTGCCGGTCCAGGGGATCCTCGAAATTCACCCAGCCGGGCATGGCGTTTTCAAGCAGCTCCTCAGAAAGGGCCTCGGCGTCGGTCCCCTCCTCGGGGATCAGGACGAGAATCACCGTACCGGTGCCGCCGGCGTTGTCCACCACGCAGCCGGCCTCGCGGACGCCCTCGGGCTTGTACTCATAGTTCAGGCCGGGGTAGAAGTACTCGGTGCTGTCATAGCCGTACAGCCTGAAATACGGGCTTTCCAGCATGGCGCGGCAGAGCTCCTCGGCGCCGGCGTCGGGATGGGCCGCAAGGGTCTCCGCCAGGAACAGATCCATGTCGAATTCGTCCGCCGGGGCCGTGCCGGTGTCCGCGGGCGTCTCGGGGGTCTCGGACCCGGCGGGGGCGCTCTGGGTCTCTCCGGCGGGGGCGGCGGTGCTCTGGGGCCCTCCGGTGGCGGTGGCGGGGCTCTCGCTGCTCGTCTGCCCGTCGGTCTGTCCGCAGCCCGCGAACAGCGCCGCCAGCAGCAGAAGCGCAAGCAGCAGACTGATAACCTGTTTCATTGTATTCTCCTGTGTTGACGTATAGATTCGCCGCGTTTCGCGGCGTGGGATTGAACCGCATTATAGCATACCCCGGCGCTTTCGTCAAGCCCCCGCGGCCCTCGGCGCAGCCGGAAATGAAATCCAAAGGCGTAAGTCGCAAAGAGAGGACTTCTCGTATGAAAGGCATCAGTGACCAGGCATCAGGCATCAGGCACCGCTCCAAATCACTTCGATTTTTTAACTGCATACCCCGTTCGATTCTTTTTTGTGTTTCTGATTTCCAGCCTTTTTCTGAAAACAGGTTTTCTCTTACGGGGGAAGCAGTTTTTTCAGCATAAGGCTTTCAGGCGGTGCCTGATGCCTGATGCCTGATGCCTGATGCCTATTGCCCGGTACGATCAACGCATCAAGCACATGTTTTCAGCCAGGTCCTCAAATTGCAACGAACACAAACCCAAAAATATATAAAAAAAACTCTTTACATTTGACAGCACATGTGCTAAACTATAGCGGCTGGCAAAATGCCATAGCCCCGGCGCTCAGTTGCGGGATCTCACCGACCCCATACTTAGCCCAGGGGCAGAAACAAATGAAAGGTGGTAAATACCATGATCCAGAAGGAAAAGAAGACCCAGGTTATCCTGGACAACGCGACCCACGAGGGCGACACCGGTTCTCCCGAGGTCCAGATCGCCATTCTCACCGCCCGCATCCAGGAGCTCACCGAGCACCTGCGGACCCACACCCACGACAACCACAGCCGCCGCGGCCTGCTCAAGATGGTCGGCAAGCGCCGCTCCCTGCTTGACTACCTCGCCAAGAAGGACATCAACCGCTACCGCGCCATCATCGCCAAGCTGGGCATCCGTAAGTAATTTTGTTTGCGAAACGGGGGATTCCCTGCGCGGGGAGCCCCCGTTTTTCAAGCCCTCACCCTCGGGAGGCCGTTTCGTATTTGAAGGTGCTGTCAAGGCAGTCCGGCGCGGGCATTCCCCAATCCCCTCGCCGCATCCCCCGTCCCCTATTGCCTATTGCCTGTTCCCTATTGCCTTAACATCAGCTTCAAGTGCGAAAACCTCCCACAACTCAACACAACAAGGAGGTTTTCCAATGATCACCAGAAAGCAATACCCCAACCATCACGTCTTTGAGACCGAGATCGGCGGCCGCACCCTGACCGTCGAGACCGGCATCGTGGCCGAGCTGGCCGACGCCGAGTGCATCGTCCGCTACGGCGACACCGTGGTCCTCGCCACCATCACCTGCAGCCCCATCCCCAAGGCCGGCATGGACTACTTCCCCCTGACCATCGAGTTCGAGGAGCGTCTGTACGGCGTGGGCCGGATCCCCGGCTCCTTCAACCGCCGCGAGGGCCGTCCCTCCGAGAAGGCCATCCTGACCATGCGGCTCATCGACCGCCCCATGCGGCCCTTCTTTGACGACGAGCTCCGCAACGACGTGGTCATCACCTGCACCCCCTTCGCCGTGGACCATGAGAACCCCGTGGAGGTCGTCGCCTCCCTGGGCGCCTTCATCGCCACCGCCTGCTCCTCCGTGCCCTGGAACGGCCCCATGGCCACCACCGAGGTCGCCTATCTGAACGGCGAGTATCTCATCAACCCCTCCTGCGCCCAGCGCGCCGAGGCGGAGATGTTCGTCACCATCGCCTCCACGAGCGAGAAGGTCGTCATGATCGAGACCGAGGCCAAGGAGGTCAAGGAGGATATCCTGCTCAAGGGCATCGAGCTGGCCCATGAGACCAACAAGCAGATCGTGGCCTTCATCAACACCATCGTGGCCGCCATCGGCAAGCCCAAGTTTACCTTCGAGAAGGCCGCCGTCAACCACGAGCTCCTGGACGAGCTCTGCGAATACGGCATGAACCAGATCGAGTTCGCCCTGGACACCGACGACAAGAACGTCCGCG
>CAMVKI010000043.1 GCA_947168005.1 uncultured Clostridia bacterium | reverse complement strand
CACCTTTATGATGCTCTTCGGCATCAACTTCAACCTCTACTTCCTGCTGGTCATGGGGCGCTTCAAGTCCGCCCTGCGCAGCGAGGAGCTCTGGACCTACCTGGGCATTATCCTGGCGGCTACGGGCCTGATCTGCTGGAACATCCTGCCCCTCTTTGAGCACTTCTCCGACGCCATCCGCCACGCCTTCTTCCAGGTGAACACCATCTCCTCCACCACGGGCTTCTCCACCGTCAACTTCGACGACTGGCCCACCCTCTCCCGGATGATCATGGTGCTGCTGATGTTCAGCGGCGCCTGCGCGGGCTCCACCGCCGGCGGCCTCAAGATTTCCCGGGTGGTTCTGCTCTTCAAGACCGTCCGTCGGGAGATTCGCCACATGCTCCATCCCCGGGCCGTCACCTCGGTCCGCTTCGAGGGCAAGCCCGTGGACAACACGACCCTCATCAGCGTCATCTCCTACTTTGCCATCTATATCGGCCTCTTCGCGGGCTTCTGGTTCCTGGTCTCCTTCCAGCCCGGCTTTGACGGGGTTTCCAATTTCAGCGCTGTGGCCGCCTGCTACAACAACATCGGCCCCGGCCTGAACCTGGTGGGCCCCACCCTGGGCTACTGGCATTACACGCCCTTTATCAAGATCATTCTCGCCTTCGCCATGCTCTTCGGGCGGCTGGAGATCTATCCCATGCTGATTACCCTCTCGCCCTCTACCTGGCTGAAGCAGGCCTGATTCTCTGCTGTTCCCCGAAAGGAGGAATCTCTGTGTCCAATTCCAGCGATCGAAACAAGCGCTCCAACCGAATCTGGATCCTCGTGCTGCTGCTCTCCCTGATTCTGCTGCTGGGCGGCGCTGCGGCCTATATCCTGACCCATCCCTGGTGGGTTGAGCCTCTGGACCCCAACGATTTCCACACCCAGGCGCCCAGCATCACCGCGCCGGAGCCCCCCACCGCGTCCCACAGCCCCGTGGTCGAGCCCTTTGACACCACGTCAGTCCCGGTCTCTTCCGCCCCCACCACAGCGCCTGAGACCACCACCGAGGCGCCTCTGCCGGACAACCCGGTGGACTTCGAGCCCTTGCAGGCCATCAACAAGGACGTCTATGCCTGGCTCTACCTCCCCATGGGACCGGAAAAGCCGGACATCGACCTGCCCATCCTCCAGCCGGGGCCCAAGGACGACATCGATTACTACCTGCACCACGACATCAACCGGAAATATCTCTACGCCGGCTGTCTCTACACCCAGCCCGTCAACGCCCTCGACTTCTCGGACCG
Source organism: uncultured Clostridia bacterium (assembly GCA_947168005.1). GTDB lineage: Bacteria > Bacillota > Clostridia > Oscillospirales > Oscillospiraceae > JAFRPC01. Next base: position 12,519 of record CAMVKI010000043.1, on the reverse strand, counting down.
GGTGACGGTGATTTACGGCCACAACATGCTCAACGGGACCATGTTTTCCAATCTGCCCGTCTTCCGGGACAAGAAGTTCTTCGAGGCGCACGAGTTTTTCTATATCTACACGCCGGGCCACATTCTGACCTACCGCATCGCGGCGACGATCCCCTTTGACACCCGGCATATCCTGAACTGCTTCGACTTCTCCGACGATCGGGTCTACGAGGACTGGATTGAAAATTATATCGTCAATCCCAAGTCCATGGTCCGGAACTTCCGGGAGGACCTGGAGATCACGACCGACGACAGGCTGGTGATTCTGAGCACCTGTCTGGAGCACGGCGCCAGCCGCTATCTCATTGAGGGGGTGCTTGTCAGCGATGAGCTCACAAACTAACGGCCGCTACGAGGGCCGCTTCGCCGCGCCCAGGCGGAAAACCGCCCGCCGGCTCACCGGCGGGGTCCTGGCCCTGGTCATCCTCCTGCTGAGCCTCTCCCGCCTCGGCGCCGAGGCCTTCAAGCTCCTGAGCTACGCCGACGTCTTCATCGGCGGCGGCAAGATGCTGGTCTACGGCGACGATCTGCAGGTGGATATGGGCGAGAAGCTCTCCGGCGACGAGATCAATATTCCCATCTACAACGAGGTCCCCTCCTCCGAGCCCGCCGAGAACTACATTCTCCGGCTTGACGACGGCAGAACCATCGTCTACCAGGGCCACACCTACGAGCTCAACCGGAATCTGACCACGGTTCTGCTCCTCGGCGTGGACACCGACATCGAGGAGGAGAAGACCATCGGCAACAGCGGCCAGTCCGACGTGATTCTGCTGATGGGGCTGGACACCGCCACGGGAGAGACGACCCTGCTGAACATTCCCCGGGACGCCTACGCCCAGGTGGAGCACTATTCCATGGGCGGCGTCAATCTCGGCACGGAATACGAGCAGATCACCCTGGCCTACGCCTACGGCGACGGCAAGAAGACCAGCTGCGAGAATGTGGCCCGCTCCGTCTCCCGCCTGCTCTACGGCCTGCCCATCAGCTCCTATCTGGCCCTGGATATGCAGGGCATCATCGAGGCCAACGAGGCCGTGGGGGGCGTGACCCTGAAATCCCTGGTGGACGTGCACATGCCCGACGGCACGGACGTCCGCGAGGGAGAGATGATCGAGCTCCACGGGAGAAACCTGGACCGCTATATCCGGACCCGCGACCACGATCTGGATTCCAACGCCCGCCGCATGGAGCGGCAGAAGCAGTACCTGACCGAGTTCTCCAAGCTGGCGGTGAAAAAGGCGAAAAAGAACCTGAGCTTCCCCGTGGACCTCTTCTCCTCCCTGGCGCCCTATATGGCGACGAACCTGGAGATTCCCGACGTGACCTTCCTGAGCTCCGCCTTCATCAACCACGGCGCGGCCTTCAAGTTCCGGGACCTCCACGGCAGCTTTGACCTGCTCAACGGCAGCTCCGTCTGCTATCTCGACGAGGTGGACCTCTTCGAGGCCGTGCTCCAGGTGTTCTACGTACAGGTGGATTGAGCTATGAAACCGGAACGCCGCAAGCTCGGCTGTCTCGGGGCGCTGCTGGGGGTTCTGCCCGCCGCGCCGCTGGCCTGGGTCCTCACCCGGAGCGGCCTGCTGACGGGCCTTGTGGGGCTGGCGGGCTTCCTGCTGGGCCTGGGAGGCTGGCGGCTTCTGGCGGGCCGGAGCTCCGGCCTCGGCATCAGCCTCTCCGCCCTGCTGACGCCCCTGGCCGCCCTGCCGGGCCTCTATTTGGGCTACGCCGAGCTGATCCAGCGGGAAAACGAACGCTACGGCTGCACCCTGGCCGAGGCCCTGGAGCTGGTCCCCACGGTCCTCGCCGACCCGGCCAACCTGAAAAGCATTGTCGTGGACCTTGGCAGCATCGTCCTGCTTGACGTGATTTCCGCCCTGCTGACCGCGAAATACCTCCGCCTCCGGGCTTCGGAAACAGGATAAAAGCTTAAGGAAGAAGGAAACGGCACGCATCCGTTTCCTTCTTCCTTATCTTATTCCCTGTCCCTTGTTATCTCGCCGCCTTCATTTCCCCGTTTCGCAGCTGGAGCTGGAGGCGGTCGGCAATCAGGGCGATAAACTCGCTGTTGGTGGGCTTGCCCTTGGTGTTGGACACGGTGTAGCCGAAGAAGCGCTGGAGGGTGTCCAGATCGCCCCGGTCCCAGGCCACCTCGATGGCGTGGCGAATGGCCCGCTCCACCCGGGAGGGCGTGGTGGAGAAGGTCCGGGCCACCTGGGGATAGAGGACCTTGGTAATGGCGTTGATGACCTCCATGTCCCCCACGGCAATGATGATGGCCTCCCGCAGATACTGATAGCCCTTGATGTGGGCCGGTACGCCGATCTCGTGGATCACATTGGTGACCAGGGTCTCAATGTCCGGCTCCGCGTTCATGCGCCGGGCCGCCGCCGCCCGGTCCGCCTCGAGGATGTCCTTGGCCCGCTGGGCCACGGTGGGGGCCGTGCAGGGCTTGAGCATCAGGTAGTCCGCGCCCACCGAGGCGGCCACGCTGCTTACGTACTCCGTGGCAAAGGCCGCCATCAGCAGGAGCTTGGGCCGCTTCTCCCGGGGCACGGATTCAATGACCGCCACCCCGTCGGCCTTGGGGAGCATGAGATCCATCACCAGCAGCTCCGGGGCCGCCGCCCGCAGCTGCTCCATGGCGGAGCGGCCGTCCGTCGCGGTGCCGATGACCTGAAAGCCGCCATTCTGAAACGCCGCAGAGAGCTGGGCGCAAAATTCCTCGCTTCCGTCCGCAATCAGGACGGTTGTGCGTTTTTCCATAGTTTCCTCTCCTTACTGTATGCGTTTTTGCTTCTGTCTTTATCCGCGGTTCTAATGTATCACAGCGAGTTCGGGCTTTTCAAGGAGAAAACCAGCGGAAAAACCTGGATTTTGTCTCCATTTTTCGACATTTGCTGGGGAAATTTTCCGAATTATGTCAACTTATGTCGTCAATTTGTCGAATCCGTCTACAGATGCAGCTCCGCCGCGCCCACGGCGCGGACGCGCCGCCGCTGGCAGGCTCCGGCGCCTAAGACGCGCTCCAGCTCCGTGCGGAAGCGCTCGGCCATCTCCAGGGGAACATAGGCCTGGGCCGTCCCGGCGAAGCCGCCGCCGTGGACCCGGCAGGCGCCGCGGCCCTCCAGCAGGCGCTCGCAGAGGGCCAGGGTCAGGGCCATGGGCTGCTCCGCTGTCGCTCCCGCGGGGGCGACGTTTTGCAGATAGCGCCAGGAGGAGAGGCCGGAGGCCCGGACCAGGGCCAGATAGGCGTCGAAGTCCCCGGCCTTCAGGGCGTCCCGCATGGCAAGAACCCGGCGGTTCTCGTCATAGATGTGCAGGGCCCGGAGGACCGCCCGGTCGCCGCAGGCCTTTCGCAGCTCCGGCAGCCGGGCCAGGAGCTCCGCCTCCGGCACTTCCGCCAGGACCTTCTTCCCGAATTGGGCGCAGAGGGCCTTCAGCTCCCCGGGAATGGCGGCGTACTCTCCCGTCAGATCCGCGTGGCTGGCTCCGCAGTTGACAATGAAGAGGGCATAGCCCGCGGCCTCCAGGTCCAGCTCCAGCTTCTCCACCTCCGGGTCGTCCGGGTCCGCAAAGCTCATGCAGGTGACGCCGCCCACGGCGCTGGCGGACTGGTCCAGCCGGCCGCTGGGCTTGCCGAACCACTCGTTCTCCACCCGCTGGCCCAGCTCTGCCAGCTTCAGGGGGCTCAGCCGGTCCCCGCACCAGAGGACGTTGAAAATCTCCGCCAGCAGGACCTCAAAGGAGGCCGAGGAGGAGAGGCCGCCCCCCGGCAGCACCGTGGAGGAGGCCCGGATGTCCAGGCCGCAGGGCGTCCCCAGGGACGCGCAGAGCTCCGTCATGCCCTGGAGCAGAGACTGGACGCTCTCCTTGGGGGCCGCTCCGTTCTTCTTCGGGTCCAGAAAGACCTTGCAGGGCGGGAAGCCCTCGGACCAGAGCCGGACCTCGTCGCTCCCGTTGGGGGCAACGGCAGCCACGGTGTCCACGTCCACGGCGGCGGCCAGCACCCGGCCATGCTGGTGGTCCGTGTGGTTGCCGCCCAGCTCCGTCCGACCCGGTGCGCTGAAGAAGCGGATTTCCTCCGGCTTGTGCGCGTCGGCAAGGAGCGCCTCCCGCAGGGCAAGGAGCCGCGCCAGGTCCGACCGGTCTGAATAAATATCTGTATAATTGTATATCATACTGTCATCTTCCTTTATATTGTATTTCTATTGATAGAGTACCACAAATACTTGTGTTTGAAAAGTGTTTTTTTGATTTTTTTTGCGGTTTTTTCAATTTTTTTGATTCTTTCTTGCTTTTGAACGTACCGATTGGTATAATACGGAAAAAGAAATGAGGTGAACCCTATGAAACGCATAATCTGTCTTCTGCTTGTCCTGCTGACGCTGTTCTCTCTCAGCGGCTGCGCGCTCCTCCGCGATGGCTGGGAGGAAACGCAGTCGGAGCTCTGGACCGAAGAGATCGACATTCCGATCATAACCCGCGCCCCGGATGGGAACCCGACAGAAGCCGGGCAGCCGACCCAGCCGACAAAGGACAGCCCGAGCACCGAAGCCCCCGCGTCGGAGACCGAGGCCCCGGAGCCCGTCCCGACGGAGGCCCCCGCGGAGTCCGGCCCTCGCGTCACCGAGGATGGGGTCTACGACTCCAAGGAGGAGGTTGCCCTCTACATCCATCTCTATCACCACCTGCCCTCCAACTACATCACCAAGAAGGAAGCGGAAAAGCTGGGCTGGCCCGGCGGCGAGCTGGAGCCCTACGCCCCGGGCAAGTGCATCGGGGGCAGCCACTTCGGCAACTACGAGGGCCAGCTTCCCAAGGCCAGGGGCCGGACCTGGACCGAGTGCGACATCGATACCCTGGGCGCGAAAAAGCGCGGGGCCAAGCGGATCATCTTCTCCAACGACGGCCTGATCTACTACACCGCCGACCACTACGAACACTTTGAACTGCTCTACGACGGATGGGAGGATTGAGTATGAGAGCGACCATCAACGGCAAGCGCGTCACGGACAAGGCGAGCCTCTATGCGCTGCTGGGCCAGAAGCTGAGCCTGCCCGCCGACTGCGGAAAGAACCTGGACGCGCTTTTCGACGTCCTGACGGACCCCGGCAAGGACCGGATCATCATCATTAAAAACGAAGCCCTGCTGCGGGAGCGCCTGGGCGACTACGCCGAAAGCTTCCTGCAAATGCTGGAGGACGCCTGTCGGAGCGGCCACGTAAAGCTGATCCGCAAATAATTACACGCCAAAAAGGACCTGCGCCGGAAGCGCAGGTCCTTTTGCTGTGCGTGTTACTCTGCGAGGGCGTTGTAGAGGAAGGTCACGATCTGGGCCCGGGTGCAGGTCTGCTTGGGGGAGAAGGTGGTCTCGCTGGTGCCGGTGGTGATGCCGTTCTCCACGGCCCAGAGCACCGCCTTGCAGTAGTACTTGCCCTCCTTCACGTCCGTAAAGGGGCTCTGCGTCATCTCGGGCTCCGGCCCGTCGAGGGCAATCCAGAGGAAGGTCATGGCGTCGCCCCGGTTGCAGGGCTCGTTGACGCCGAAGCGGCCGTCGTCCATTCCGTGGGTGATGTTGTTCTCGTAGGCCCACAGAACGGCGTCGTAGTACCACTTGCCGGCCTTGACGTCGGGGAAGGGGTTCTCGCTGATGTGGTGCTCCGGCTCGTTCAGAGCCTTCCAGAGGAAGGTCACGATCTGAGCCCGGGTGCAGGGCTCCTTCCTGCCAAAGATCCCCTCGTCGATGCCCGCGGTGATCTGCGGCTCGTGATAGTAGGCCCAGAGCACGGCGTCGTAGTAGTATTTGCCCTCCTCCACATCGGTGAAGGGGTTCTCCAGCACCGGAGGCGTCTCCCGGTTCAGCCGGTAGAAGTTGAAGAGATAGGCGCCGGTGTCCTTGACGCCGTAGGTGGTGAACTTGCCGCTGTAGTACTCCAGGGCCTGGTTGTGGTTGCCGTTGTAGTTCGCACCCACGTTCATCACGTGGAAGCCGCCCTCCACAGGCACCGGGTTCCAGAGGCTGCAGTCGTCCGCCGCGGGCTCGTCGCTCAGGAAGATGCCGTTGCCCGCCGGCAGAGAGGAGAGGTATTTGCCGTCCTCGGTGACGAAGGCGATGCCGTTCTCCTCCGCCTTCGCCGTGACGATCAGGGTGTGCTCCGCCGCGGGCAGGATCAGGAAGTCGCCGGAGACGCTGTTCTTCACACCGCCCAGGCCGCCGTTGTTGGCAGTGTCGGCCACGCAAAGGTCCTCTTCGCCGAAATAGATGACGTAGGGTCCCTCATCCTCCAGCTCGCCCGCCAGCTTGGCGGTCTCCACGACCTTGTAGAGATTGAAGAGATAGATCGGGGTGTCCTTGACACCGTAGGTGGTGAAGCCGGTGTACCACTCGATGGCCTGATTGTGGCTGCCATTGTAGTTGGCGCCCACGCTCATGACGTGATAGCCGCCCTCCACGGGGACGAACTGCCACTGGGCCAGGTCCGTGGTCCCGTCCTCGCCGAAGCCCAGGCTGTTGCCCGTGGGACCGGCGGTCAGGTAGCCCTTCTCGGAGAGCAGGGTGTAATAGCCGTTCTCCGCGTCGGCCACGCCCACGGTGAAGACCGCGGCAGAGGCGCCGGCGGCGATATAGTTCTGATAGGAAGTGGTCTCCACAGCGGCCAGGCGGCGCTCGTCCGCGGCGGTGTCCAGGCCGATGACGGTGGCGTCGGCGTCATAGTAGAGGACGATCCGATCGCCCTCGGCCAGCTCCCCGGCGCTGATCTTCTCGGCGGCGAAGTCGCCCATCAGGCCGACGGAGGCGCTGGGATCGCCGCTGTAGTCCAGCTTCCAGGTCCAGGTGAAGGGGCTTGTGTCAAACTCGCCCTTGTCCTGGATGTACTCCAGGATGGCCTCCTGGATGTTGCTGCCGCCCAGGTCGTTGTTCTGGTTCCAGATGGAGTCGTCCGGCGTGTAGGCGCCGAAGCCGCAGCCGGTGTTGCCCAGGTGGTAGGAGTTGCAGGCCACGATATAGGTCTTGTCCAGGGCGAATTCCCTGCCGTTCGCAAGGCCCTCGATGACCACGCGGCTGCCCTCGGGCTGGTACATATCGTAGGTGAAGTTCAGGCCGCCGAAGACCACGTTGGTGAAGTTGTCGCCGATGGCGGAGTAGCTGACGGTGCCGTTCTTGACCGTGGCCTTGAGCCGGGTGGCGGCGTTCTGCTCCAGCACGTCCTTGATCTGCTGACCGGTCAGGGACAGGATGTAGAGCACGTTGTTGTCGTACTTGTACATCTGCACGATGGTCTTCATGGTGATCTCGCCGGGTCTGACGTAGTAGTTGTTGCTGGTGACCGGAGAGGCGGCGGAGACGTCCACGTCGATGTGGTCCAGGCCCGTGGCCTCGTAGAGGGCGGCCTTTTTCTCGTCGGTGTCGTACTTGATCGCCAGATACTTGGAGCCGTAGCTCTTCTGGACCTCGTTGATGAGGTCGATGGTGTCGGTCTGCTCCAGGTAGTAGTTGTGGGAGGTATCCCACTCGCCCACGGCGTAGCCGGCCACCTGGTTCACATACTCCTCGGCCATGGCGGCGTAGGGGGCAATCTTTGCCTTCAGGGTCTGGTCCACGGCGTAGGCGGACAGGCCCAGGTTCCGGGTGTCCTTGACGGTGTACTGGAGCTTGCCCTCGGCGTCCTCGGAGAACGTGAAGACGGACTGGGTCAGCTGGGTGCCGCCGCCGTTGACCACCAGCACCTCCTTGCCGTTCTTGTCGGGCAGATAGGTGTTGGAGTAGCCGTTGGAGTGGTCATGGCCGGCGATGACCATGTCGATGCCCTCGCACTCGGCGATCATGCGGGTCACCTGGCCCTCGGTGTTCTGGCCGAAGACCAGCTCGCCGGAGGCGGAGCCGGTGCCGGAGTGGTAGGAGACAATGATGAACTCGCAGCCCTCGGCCTGCATCTGGGGGATGTAGCGCTGGGCCTCCCAGGCGATGGAGCGCTGGGGGTTGTCGGGATGGGAGAAGACGATGCCGGGATAGTTGTCGGGCACGTCCCAGCGGGTGCAGTCGGTGTTCTCGAAGCCCAGGACGCCGATCTTGTGCTCGGTGCCGTTGACGGTGAAGGTCTTGACCAGATAGGGGGTGAAGACGTTCTCGCCCGCCTCGTGAACGCCGTCGCTGCCGTCATAGTAGAGATTGGCGGTGATGATGGGGACCCCGCGGGAGGCCAGATAGTCGTAGGCCTTGGTCATGGTGGTCCAGGGGTAGTTGAACTCATGATTGCCCAGGACGGAGACGTCGTAGCCGATGTCGCCCAGGCAGAGGGCCATGGCGGGAGGCTCGGTGCTCTCGCCGGAGGTGATCTTGCCCAGCTGCACCGTGGAGACCGGGGTGCCCTGGTAGAGGTCGCCGTTGTCGATGAGCAGCAGGTTCTCGCCGTAGCTTTCGCGGAGCTGGCTGACTGCCGTGGAAACGCGGAGCATGGTGTTGTTCTCGTTGCCTTCGGTCAGGACGTTCTTGTCCCAGCACTTGCCGTGCATGTCCGTGGTGGAAAGGACGACGAAGTCCACGGCGCCTTCATCCTCGGCAAAGACCGCGCCGGGCAGAATGCCCAGCAGCAGAACCAGCACGAGGAGCAGAGACAGCAGTTTTTTCATACGCATTTTCTCCTTTATATTTATTGGCAGTTTCATTATACATGGAACCGCCGGCCTTTTCAACCGGGAAACCGAAAATATTGAATCGCTTTTCCCGATATTTTTAACTTTCCGTAAATTATACGCCCCCTTTCTTGATTTTGTCGGAAAAGCGGCTATAATACAAGTTGCCGGGGAAATCCCGGCGGAAATAGTTCTCCGAAAATCGTATTATCCGCAAGGTGGTGAAGCCTGTGTTCCGAAGCATGCTTCAGCGTTTTTCCGAGTCCATGCGGCGCTTCATGTACGGGCGCTGCGGCGTGGACCAACTGAATATCTTCCTGCTGATCGCAGCGGTGGCCCTCAATGTGATCGCCATGATCCTCTCCCGGCTCTGCGCAGTCCGCGGCTTCGCGTTCTGCGCCATTCTCAGCCTGGCGCTAACCCTCGTCTCCTACGGCTTCCTGTTTTTCTATCTGTTCCGCTTTTTCTCCCGGAATCTCGAAAAGCGGATCCTTGAAAACCGGCACTACCTGGGCTGGAAGTCCCGGGTCCTGGACCGTCAGAACCGCTACTACCGCTGCCCCAACTGCAAGCAGACCGTTCGCGTCCCCAGAGGCCGCGGCAAGATCTGCATCAAGTGCCCTAAATGCAGCGAGAAATTCATAAAGAAAACGTAAAACGCCCCCTTGCCGGGGCGTTTTTCGTCTTGATTTTTGAAATATGCGTGCTATAATAGGGGAAACTTTTAACCAAACCGTTCAAAGGAGTATAGATATTGTCAGACAAGCTTAGAATCATCCCCCTCGGGGGACTCAACGAAATCGGAAAGAACATGACCGTCCTCGAGTACGGCAAGGACATGATCGTCATCGACTGCGGCCTGGGCTTTCCCGAGGACGATATGTACGGCGTGGATCTTGTGATCCCCGACGTCACCTATCTCGTCAACAATCAGAAGAAGCTCCGCGGCTTCTTCATCACCCACGGCCACGAGGACCACATCGGCTCCCTGCCCTATGTCCTCCAGGCTGTCAACGCCCCGGTCCACGGGACGCCCCTGACCAATGGCCTCATCCGCCTCAAGCTGGAGGAGCACAGCCTCGCCGACACCGTGAAGCTGGTGACCCACCAGGCCGGCGAGATCGTCAAGGCCGGCTGCTTCCAGGTGGAGTTCATCCACGTCAACCACTCCATCGCCGATTCCGTAGCCTTCTGCGTCCACACCCCCGTGGGCAAGGTCATTCTCACCGGCGACTTCAAGATCGACCCCACCTCTCCCGAGGGCATGGCCGACCTGGCCCGCCTGGGCGAGCTGGGCAAGGAGGGCGTTCTGGCCCTGCTCTGCGACTCCACCAACGTGGAGCGCCACGGCTACACCCCTTCCGAATCCGTGGTCACCGAGAGCATCGACCGGCAGTTCCGCGGCTGCGACAAGCGCATCATCATCACGACCTTCGCCTCCAACATGTACCGCATCCAGTCCATCCTCAACATTGCCAAGCGCCACGGCCGCAAGGTGGCCGTCACCGGCCGCAGCATGGAGAGCATTCTGAAGGTCGCCGGCGAGCTTGGCTATCTGGAGGTCGCCAAGGATCTGGTGGTCGATATCAGCGAGATCAAAAACATCGCGCCGAATCACCTCGTCATCGTCGCCACCGGCTCCCAGGGCGAGAACATGTCCGCCCTGTCCCGCATGGCCTTTGACAACCACCGCCAGGTCAATATCACGGCCCTGGACCGGGTCCTGATCTCCGCCTCCGCCATCCCCGGCAATGAGAAGGCCATCGGCAGAATCATCAACGAGCTCTACCGCAGGGGCGCCGAGGTCATCTACGACAAGTCCGAGGGCCTGCACGTCTCCGGCCACGCCTGTCAGGAGGAGCTGAAGCTGATCCACGCCCTCATCAAGCCCCGCTTCTTCATCCCCGTCCATGGCGAACAGCGGATGCTCCGCACCCACGAAAAGCTGGCCCTCCAGATGGGCATGAGCCCCAAGCGGGTCTTCGTGGGCGACATCGGCCAGGTCTTCGAGCTCACGGCCAAGACCTGCAAGCTCACGGGTGAGACCGTCCCCGCAGGCAAGGTCTTCGTAGACGGCTACGGCGTGGGCGACGTGGGCGCCGTGGTCCTGCGGGACCGCAAGCACCTGGCCCAGGACGGCATGTTGGTGGTCTGCGTGAATCTCTCGGGCATGGACGGCTCCGTCCTCTCGGGCCCGGACATCATCACCCGGGGCTTCATCTACGTAAAGGACGCCGAGGACCTGATGGAGGCCCTGCGCTACCTGGTCAACGACACCCTGGAGCACTGCCGCGCCCGGCGAATCAAGGACCACAGCGTCATCAAGAACGCCATCCGCAACGACCTCTCGGCCTACCTCTACAAAACCATCAAGCGCAATCCCATGATCATCCCCATCGTCACAGAGCTCTAAAGATGAAATCTGGGACGGTTCTCAATTTCATCTGAGTTGACATAACAAGATGAAAACGAGAACCGTCCCCGATTTCATCTTGGTTAACATAATTAGTCGAAAACAAGAACCGTCCCCAATTTCATCAAAAGCTGTTTTATTTTCCAAAAAAAGTTCTTGACAAATCGCCCTCTTCACGCTATAATAACACCTGCGTTCGGACGATTAGCTCAGCTGGTAGAGCATCCGCTTGACGTGCGGAAGGTCGCAGGTTCGAGTCCTACATCGTCCACCAGAGAACAGTCGCTGCTATGTGGCAGCGGCTGTTCTTTTTTTTCGCTCTGTCGAACGTCGATCTTCTTGCGCTGCTTGAATCTGTGGGTTTCTTGGTATCCTTCTTCTGTGCAGTTCGCAGCCTCCTCCATTTACATCCTTTTTTAAGGGTATGACGAGATCATCCCAGTTGAGAACGAGGACGCCTTCTCCACCGGAAGAGCTCTCGCAAGAAAAGAAGGCCTGCTGGTGGGGATCTCCTCCGGCGCGGCGGTCTGGGCGGCGGCACAGCTCGCCAGGCGGCCCGAGAACGCAGGCAAGGTCATCGTAGCCTTGCTCCCCGACACCGGCGACCGGTATCTTTCCACCCCGATGTTTGCGGAATAAGAACAAGGCAGGCGAACGTCTCATTTCAGACATTCGCCTGCCTTGTCACGCTGGGGTCAGATCACGTAGTTGTCCGCACCGTGCTGTTGGTCCACCAGATCCTGCAGTGTAATCCCGTCGAGGTACTCGTTGACGACCTTCGCCAAACCACGCCAGACCGGCAGCGTAGGGCATACGCCGCTTCTGGAGCACTCGCTCGGGCTTTGATCCGCGCAGTCCACCGGAGCAAGGGAGCCCTCCGTCATGCGAAGGATCTCACCGACCGTGTACTGCGACGCAGGCTTTGCCAGCATATAGCCGCCCTGCGAGCCGCGGCCGACTCGAAGCACGTCCGTCCGGTTGAAGATCTGGATGATCTGTTCCAGATATTTCCGTGAAATCTCCTGCCGCTCTGCGATGTCCTTGAGAGAAATATAGCCTTCACCCCGATGCTCGGCCAGATCGACAAGCATCCGAAGGGCATAACGCCCTTTCGTTGAAATCTTCACAGCCAATCACTCCTTATATTCCTATATTATCATAGGTAAAATAGGAAATCAAGTGGCAACAATTCTGATCAGGGGCAGCGTATGTGTCAAGCAAATATTGGCAAGATTTCTTTTCGACGAAAAACAGTGTTCAAAATGCAGTTGTCAGGATGCACACGTGTATGCGCACAGCAAAGCTCACCACACCTTCACGTCCGGGTTCTTCTCGCCGAACTTTTCCTTGAGCATTTCGCAGATCTCGCTGCGCACTTTGCCCTGCTTTTCCATGCTCTTGATGGTCTTGTAGGCGGCAAAGAGGGTGGA
>CAMVKI010000042.1 GCA_947168005.1 uncultured Clostridia bacterium | reverse complement strand
AGCCCGCCCGGGAGGTCATGAATGTCCTGTACCGCACCAAGAAGCAGCAGATGGCCTGGCAGCTTGAACATGGCGAATGCTTCCAGAATCCGATGAACCTGGTCTTTACCAATGAATTTGGCGGCTACCTGAACCCCAATACGGTCTACAACCATTTCAAGGAGGTTGTCGCCCAGATTGGCGCACCGGACATTCGTTTCCATGACATGCGGCATTCCTACGCTGTGGCAGCGCTGCAAGCCGGAGATGATGTCAAAACCGTGCAGGGCAATCTCGGCCACGCCACTGCAGCTTTCACGCTGGACGTCTACGGACACGTGACGGATCAGATGAAGGAGGAGAGCGCCAACCGTATGGAGCGCTTTATCCACAGCGTTAGAACCGCTTAACCGCCGATTGACAAAGCAACTCAATACGAATAAGGGAAAACAATTTCGGCGCCCAAGTCCCGTTTTCGCTAGGAAAATGCATAGAAATTCCGTGCATATTTTTTGTGAATACAGTGGGTAAAGGTCAAAAAAGTGTCAAAATCCTGATTGCAGACACAAAAATCAAATAAAATGACCTGAAAAGTACCGAAAAACAAAGAAAAAGAGCCAAAATCCGAAGATTTCAGCTCTTAATCTTGGCAGCGGGTGAAGGATTCGAACCCTCACAAACGGAGTCAGAGTCCGGTGTGCTACCATTACACAAACCCGCTATCGTGCGCTCTCCTCTGACGATTTCGCAAGCGCATATCTTATTATATGCAGAAACGCGGAAATGTCAAGAAAAATTTTGCTGTTTTGGAAAATTTTTTGCTTGTTTGCTTAATTTTTTTCGGGGGCGGGGCTTTCTGACGGGCCCCGCCCCCGTAAAACGGGATGGGATTACTTTTTCTTGAGCTTCTCGATAAGGAGCAGGACCGCGGCGGCGACCAGGCTCATCAGGAGGAGCAGGAACAGCCAGCCGCCCACGGAGAGGCGATAGCCGGAGGCGATCCACATGATGAGGAAAATGGTGAAGATCGTCGCGGCGGCGCCGGCAATGAAGAACCACAGCCACTTGAAGCTGAACTTATCGAGATAGTCCAGGACCAGGGCGGCAATGGACAGGGTGAACAGGACGGTGATAATCCGCGTGAAGAAGACGGAGCCGGATTCCATGGGCAGGGCGCCGATGTAGGGAGAATAGAAGACCCGGAACAGGGAGAAGAGCACGCTGGTCAAAAACAGACCGCAGGTGCAAAGGAAGAAGATCTTCTCCATGACGGACATGGCGCCAAGCTTGCCGAAGAGACCGCCGGCGGCCTTGGGAGCCGGAGCGGGAGCGGCGGGCGGAACGAAGCCGGGAGCGGGCGTGGGCTCAGGGCTGGGATTGACGGGTGCGGCGGGCGCTTCGGGAACGGGCATCTTGCTGCCGCAGTTGGGGCAGAAGGGAGCGCCGTCGTCCACGCGGGTTCCGCAGTTTTCACAGAACATAGTCATTCCTCCGATCTTTTCAAATTCTCAGCAGCTTGCTTTTGCTGTAATGTTATCATACTCCTGTTTCCGGAAAATGTCAATCCGCTTCCCCGGAAAAACTTTCTGATTTCATCGGCTTCGCGGGATTTTGGCAGGGGGCGGGGATAGAATGGGGAAGACGAGCAAGAACGCGAGCGGAGGAATGGGAATGCAGCTGACAAGACGGAAAACCCGGGACCGGGCGGGGGTCCTGCTGATGCTGCCGCCGGAGCGGATCCGTCCGAATCCGGCCCAGCCCCGGCGGAGCTTCGACCGGGCGGAGCTGGAGGAGCTGGCCGAGTCCATCTCCCGCCACGGGCTGCTCCAGCCCGTCACCGTGCGGCGGCAGGGAGAGGTCTACGAGCTCATCGCCGGGGAGCGGCGGCTCCGGGCCGCCCGCCTGGCGGGGCTGGCGGAGATCCCCTGCCTGCTCCTGGACCTGGACGGAGAGCAGAGCAGTCTGGCGGCTCTGGTGGAGAATTTGCAGCGCCGGGACCTGGACTGCTGGGAGGAGGCCGAGGGCATCGCCCGGCTCATGCGGAGCTGGGGCCTGACCCAGGAGCAGGCCGCCGCCCGGCTGGGAAAGAGCCCCTCCGCCGTGGCGAACAAGCTCCGGCTTCTGAAGCACAGCCCCGCCGTCCGGGAGGCCCTGCGGGAGCACGGTCTCTCGGAGCGCCACGCCCGGGCCCTGCTCCGGCTGCCCGAGGAGGCCCAAAGGCTGGAGGCAGTGGAGGCTATCGTCAAGGGGGACCTGACCGTGGCCCGGACCGAGGCCCTGGTGGAGCGGATGCTGCGCGAACAGCCGAAGCCCAAGCCCGCCCGGAAGCTGCTGGTGAAGGACCTGCGGCTCTTTCTGAACTCCGTGGACCGCCACCTGGAGACCCTGCGCCAGGCGGGCATCCCCGCCGCCGCCCAGCGGGAGGAGACCGAGGAGGAGCTCGTGCTGACGATCCGGCTGGGGAAACGAAAAAACGGAGATTAATGGGGAGGCGGAAAAACGGAGATTAAGCACTTGCCAATCCGCGCCGGGTGTGCTATAATATCATGAATAAAAGAATATTACGGCCTACCGCACAAAGGAGAACGGTTTTATGGAAAAGAAGCATATTTTCAAGGGCACGGCGACCGCGCTGGTGACGCCCATGAACGAGTCCGGCGTGGACTATGAGGCCCTGGGCAAGCTCATCGACTGGCAGATCGCCGCCGGCGTCAACGCCCTCGTCGTCTGCGCCACCACCGGCGAGGCCCCCACCCTCACCGACAACGAGCACTGCAAGGTCCTGGAGTTCGCCATCCAGCGCTCCGGCCACCGCATCCCCATCATCGCGGGCACCGGCTCCAACGACACCAACCACGCCATTATGATGTCCCAGTTTGCCTGCGCCATCGGGGCGGACGCGGTCCTCTGCGTGACGCCCTACTACAACCGGCCCACCCAGAACGGCCTGATCGCCAGCTACACCGCAATCGCCGACGCCTCCACGGCCCCGGTCATCCTCTACAACGTGCCCTCCCGGACCGGCGCCAACATCGAGCCCGAGACCTACGGCGTCCTGGCGGACCATCCCAACATCGTCGGCATCAAGGAGGCCAACGGACGCATCTCCAAGATTGCCGAGACCTTCCGGGTCGTGGGCGACCGGCTGGACATCTACTCCGGCAACGACGACCAGACCCTGCCCATCCTGGCCTACGGCGGCAAGGGCGTCATCTCCGTGGCGGCCAACGTGGTGCCCGAGCGGATGGTGAAGCTCTGCAGCCGCTTCTTCGCCGGCGATCTGGCCGGGGCTGTGAAGGACCAGCTGGAGCTCCTGCCCCTGATCCAGGCCCTCTTCCTCCAGACCAACCCGATCCCCGCCAAGGCCGCTCTGGCCCGCATGGGCATGATCGAGGACCGGCTCCGCCTGCCCCTGACCCCCATGGACGAGCCCCAGCGCAGCAAGCTGTTCAGCAGAATGGAAGAGATGGGGCTGATCTGATATGAAAGTGATATTGAACGGCGCCTGCGGGCGCATGGGCCGGGTGGTCCAGCGGGTCTTCCGGGAGAAGCTGCCCGACGCGGACCTGATTCCGGTAGACCCCATGGCAAAGGACGGCGAGGCCTACACGGCCCTGGCCGACTACGACGGCCCCGCCGACTGCATCGTGGACTTTTCCCACCACAGCCTGACCCCGGCGCTGACGGCCTGCGCCGCGGCCCGGAAGCTGCCCCTGGTCATCGCCACCACGGGCCAGACCGCCGAGGAGCTGGCGGCGATCCGGGAGGCGGCCGAGACCGTTCCCGTCCTGCTGGCCAGCAACTTCTCCCTGGGCATCGTGGTCCTGACGGCCCTTGCCAGGCAGGCGGCCAAGGCCTTCCCCGAGGCCGACATCGAGATCGTGGAGGCCCACCACAACCGGAAGCTCGACGTGCCCAGCGGCACGGCCCTGACCCTGGCGAAGGCCGTCCAGTCCGTCCGGCCCGGCAGCCGTCTGGTGATCGGCCGCCACGAGAACGGCAAGCGCGATCCCGCCGACATCGGCGTCCATTCTCTCCGCATGGGCAACGTGGTCGGCGTCCACGAGATCCACATCTGCACCGACACCCAGACCCTGACCCTCCGCCACGAGGCCCACGACCGGGCTCTCTTCGCCGAGGGCGCCCTGACGGCGGCCCGGTGGCTCGTCACAAAGGAGCCGGGGCTCTACGGAATGGAACAGGTCCTCGAGGACCTGGTACGATAAAAGGAGGAACCCCCATGACCCGAATCGGCATTTTTGGCTACGGCAACCTGGGGCGCGGCGTGGAGGCCGCCATCGCCCAGAACGACGACCTGGAGCTGGCCGCCGTCTTTACCCGGCGGGATCCCGCCGGTCTGACCCTCCGCACGCCCGGCGTTCCCGTCCTGCCCGTCTCCGAGGCCCCGGCCTGGACCGGGCGCATCGACGTGCTGATCCTCTGCGGCGGCAGCGCCACGGATCTGCCCGTCCAGACGCCTCAGTACGCCGCCATGTTCAACGTGGTGGACAGCTTCGATACCCACGCCAAGATCCCCGCGCACTTCGCCGCCGCCGACGCGGCCTCCAGGGCCGCGGGAAAGATCAGCCTGATCTCCTGCGGCTGGGACCCCGGCCTCTTCTCTCTGGCCCGGGTCTACGCCAACGCCGTCCTGCCCGAGGGCAAGGACGAGACCTTCTGGGGCCGGGGCGTGAGCCAGGGCCACTCCGACGCCATCCGGCGGGTGGAGGGCGTTCTGGACGCCCGGCAGTACACCGTCCCCATTCCCGCCGCCGTGGACGCCGTCCGCCGGGGCGAGCAGCCGGAGCTGAGCGCCCGGGACAAGCACCTGCGCGAGTGTTATGTGGTCGCCGCCGAGGGGGCTGACAAGGCCCGGATCGAGCGGGAGATCAAGACCATGCCCTACTATTTCGATCAGTACGACACCACGGTCAACTTCATCACCGCCGAGGAGCTGGCCCGGGATCACGCCGGCCTGCCCCACGGGGGCTCCGTCCTCCGGGGGGGCGTCACCGGCTGGGAGAAGGAGCACCGGCAGACCGTCGAGTTCAGCCTGAAGCTGGACTCCAACCCCGAGTTCACCGGCTCCGTCCTGGCGGCCTGCGCCAGAGCCGTTCACCGCATGGCCCGGGAGGGCATGACCGGCTGCAAGACCATCCTGGACATTCCTCCCGCCTGGTTGAGCCCCGTCCCCGCCGAGGAGCTGCGGGCCCACTTCCTGTAGATGAAGCGCTTTCTCTATCTGCTCTGCCAGTGGACCTGGGGCCTGCCCCAGAACCTGGTGGGCGCGGCGCTCTATCTGTTCTACCGCGCCAGGGGCTGCCCACACTTCCGCTACCAGGGGGCCTTCGGCGTGGTCTGGACCCAGGATTCCGGTTCCATGTCTATGGGGAGCTTTCTCTTCATGCACCCGAGCTGGGGCCCGGAGCAGAAGGAGCTCCTGGCCCATGAATACGGCCATACGATCCAGTCCCTCTTCTTTGGCCCCCTCTACCTGCCGGCCGTGGGCCTGCCCTCACTCCTCTGGGCCGGTCTGCCCCGTTTCCAAAGGCTCCGCCGGGAGACCCATCGGGGCTACTACTCCGTCTACCCCGAAAAGCAGGCCACCAGGCTCGGACGGCGCTATGCGAAGTTGCCGGTGAAAATGAAAAGGAAAGCAACAGAGGATAAGTGACAAGTGACAGGCAACAGGCAACAGGCAATAGGCAATAGGGGACGGGGGACGCGGATTGCCGCGCCAGTTTGCGAACTGGCTCGCAATGACAGAATTGGAACCGGTTCCCGCCGTAGGGGCGCTCATTGAGCGCCCGCAATCCGCAGAACCGCTCCGTTTCCGCCGTAGGGGGCGGCGTCCCCGATGCCCCGTATGTCTCAGTGAGGAACGAGGCAACGGGAGACGGACAACGCAGCTTTTTGAAAAATTTTTACAAAATACTGTCAACCATTTTGCGGGGAAAAGCGTCTATATAAGTAGAAGGCCGAATAGAAAACCGCCCGGAAGGACCAAACCGAGGTCTTTCCGGGCGCATTTTGTTGTTTTAGGGAAAATAATTATTGACAAACAATAATTCCAGTGTTAAAATGCAAGCGAACCGATTCCGCAGGAGGGAAAAACCATGAAACGAATGCTTTGCGTTCTGCTGATTCTGGTGCTGGCGCTGTATCTGGGCGCCTGCGGCTCCGCCCGGCCCGGGTCCGCCGGGGAGGAGGGAACGAGCTCTGCGGCGCTCTCCGACGCGAAGGCCGAGGTTCCGGCTCCGGACGGGTCCGTGCCGACCCCGAGCCTCAGCGAGGAGGAGATGATCGCCATGTGGAAGGCGGTCATCGAGGAGACGTCCAAGGACGATCTGACCCAGGAGCAAGCGCTGGAAAGGGTCACAAAGCCGTCGTCGCTGAAATTGCTTGAGACCTGCGGGGCCGAGCTGCTGGCTCTGGAGCTGCCGGACAAGGAGGCGCGTTGGACGGTCAAGCCGCTTTATGAGAGCTGGATGGCCCTGTATCAGACGACGAGCAAAAGCCTTATGGATTTTGAAAGCGAGAGCTGTCACCGCCTCCTGGCCTGGAAGATCGTGGAGGACATTCAGATTGAGGGTGATAAGGTCCGTTTTTCCATCGGCGGGGCGGGCTTCGGCTCCCAGACGGATTATTTCGACGTGTACTATCTCCCCTCGGACGACGTCAAAAGCTGCATCGGCTATCAAACGGACCTGAAATTTGAGGAACGGGACGGCGGCTGGTTTGCCAAAGCCGACGGAGATAATACGGCTTTCTATCGGCAGCTCGGGGAGCATCTGTATTTCGTCGCGCTGCATTTTTAGAAGATTTGCGGGCAGCTTGCCCGCGCAGAAAAATGGCGTACGATGTACGCCGCTGCAGAGTGGAGGTTGCCCATGAAAAACAAAGCTGTTGTGCTGTCTCTTGTCGCCGTGGCGATCTGTCTGGCGGCGGCGGTGGGGCTGGCGATTGCCATGCCCTGGCTGACGGGCTGGTACGTGAAGTACCGGCATATGCGGGAGAGCGGGCGAATCGCGATCCTCGTGGCCTTCTACGGCTGTCTGCCCTTCGTGCTGACGGCCCTGATCTGCCTGCTTCGGCTTCTGCGAAACATCCGGAACGAGCGGGCCTTCTCCCAGGTCAACAGCCGCCTGATGGCGGTGCTCTCCTGGTGCTGCGCAGCGGTGGCCGCCGTGACCCTGGGGGCCTTCCGCTGGTATCCGCCCCTGATCTTCATTACCCTGTCCATGGCCTTCCTCTTCCTGATCGTCCGGGTGGTGCGCAACTGCTTCATCGCGGCCATCGCCCTGAAGGAAGAGAACGCCCTGACGATTTAGGAGGGCTGGCATGGCGATCATCGTAAACCTGGACGTGATGCTGGCGAAGCGCAAGATGAGCTCTCAGGAGCTGGCCGAGCGCATCGGCATCACCCCGGCCAACCTGTCGATCCTGAAGACCGGCAAGGCCAAGGCCGTCCGCTTCTCCACCCTGGACGCCATCTGCCAGGCCCTGGACTGCCAGCCGGGGGACGTGCTGGAATTCAAAGACGAAGCGTAGGGGGCGGCGTCCCCGACGCCCTGCGGGCGCCGTTATCTGATTGTGGACCGTCAAGTTCCTCCGTAGGGGCCGATGCCCACATCGGCCCTTGCCCCGTTCGACAGGCAGGGCCGATGTGGGCATCGGCCCCTACGGTTCAACTGAAACCTGCGGGCCGTCGAGGACGCCGGCCCCTACGGAAGGAGACTGCGATATGGAAGTTGAAACAACGGAAAAACGCCCGTCCCCGGCGGGGAGGGTCTTTGGCTGGATCGGAATGGTGCTGGCCTGCCTGCCCTCCGCGGCGCTGATTGCCCTGGGGCTCTTTGGCATCCTGTTTGGCGCGCAGCGGCTGACCTGGGGCTCGGCGCTGCTGTTTTTCCTTGGGCCGGGCCTGGTCCTGTTCCTGCTGATCCGGCTGTTCCGGAAGCAATACAGGCCTGCTTCCAAGATCATCCTGTCCCTGTTCCTGCTTGGCCTGCTGGCGTTCATCGTCTTTTCGTCCGGGTTTTGGAGCTTCTTCCTGCCGCTGGAGAGTCATTCCGTCAGCCGGGAAAAGGCCGCCGAGACCTTTGCGGCCCAGCATCCGAAGCTGGAGCTGATCCAGGACCTGGAGCTTGGCGCGCCGGAGGACCTGGCCTTCCACGACTGCTTCCGTCTGGCAGGACTGTTTTTCGACACCCAGGTCTACGCCCTGGTCTGCCGTTACGGGGAGGACTACGAGGCCCAAAAGGCGGCGCTGGAGGCGCGGCTGCCCTTCCGGGAGGAGCCTCTGGAGAGCGGCGACCCGGACACCGGGGAAAAGCTTCGCTTCGACCCGACCGTATCCATCGGCGACGATCGCTTCCGCTTCCTGGAGCTGGGAGGGAATGATCAAGGCTGGTTCGGCAAGTTCTGCGTCCTATTCGTCAGCAATGACAGGACCCGGGAGCTCGCTTTTCTGGTCTACGCCGACGCGGAGGTGGACTACGTGACGGATATCGAGAAGTTCCTCGAGTACGACTGCTGCTGGAAGATGATCCGATAGGAGATACAATATGGAAACGACAAAAACGAAAAAGCGGCTGCTTGCCTTGGGGAAGGGCTTGCTGGTTCTGGCAGCTGTCATGTCTGTGCTGTGGTGCTTCTGGCACTTTGCAGGGGGGATGCTGCTGACCGTTCTCAGCTTTCCCTTTTTCGTCCTGATTCCGGGGCTGATTCTGACGCGGCTGATTTTTCTGTTTCGGTCCAAACGAAGCGCCGGAGCAAAAACGTGGCGGACGATCCTGTACGTCGGGATTCTCCTTGCCGTTCTCTTCTTCGGGATGTTCAGCCCCTATGAGGTCCACCGCTCGACCCAGATCGACGCCGCAGAGAAGTTTGAACGCGCACTCCCGGCCTACGGCCAACACCGTGCCCGTACCGCGCTGGGAACGCCGGAGCTCGGAACCCCGGAGGAGACAACTTACCACTATTACAAAACAGCGGTGGCCGTATTTGAATCCCACGCCCACATTCTGCTCTGCCGCTACAGTCCGGAGGACTACGCCGCCCAAAAGGACACCCTGGAGGCGCAGTACAGCTTCCGAACGGAGTCGGTGATCGGGGATTCTGACTTTAATGGAGAAAACGCGCTGCTTCTGGAGCCATACATCAAGATCGGGAGCGATGAATTCCGCTTTATCTTCCCTTGGGACGGGGCGAATGCATACGGAGACCGGTTTTTCAAGACCTGTCTGCTCTTTGTCACCAACGACGAGACTCGTGAGATCGGCTTCATCGCCTTTGACGACGATGAACTGGACGAGGCCAGGGACCTGACGGCGTTTCTCAACGAATACTGCGGCTGGTCCGTGATCCGCTGACCCGTGGTTCGATGTAACTGCAAAACGTTTACGCCGTAGGGACAAGCATTGCTTGTCCGCGTTTGCGGAGCAAACAATCGCCGACAGGCGATTCAGCGTCGCTCCGTACAGATTTGCCTGCAGCAAATTGCATTCGTTCCGAATGCCGGACAAGCAATGCTTGTCCCTACATCCAGTTTTAACTGTTACACCGTAGTAGGGGCGCTCAGTGAGCGCCCGCTCCCCTCATCTGTAGGGGGCGGCCCCCGGACGCCCCGTTAAGCCTTTCGACCCGGAAAGCGGGCCGTCCAGGGGCCGGCCCCTACGATGAAAATTTACGACATTTGGAGGTGTTGATATGGTAAACGAAGATTATACGACGGAACGCAATCCGACGAACGCGCTCCAGCCCGAGGCCGCGGCGCAGCCTCCTGTGGAGCAGATCCACTATCCTTCCGGCCTGGTCCTTCCCACCGCGCAGCCTGCGCCTGCGCCGCGGGTGCGGACGCCGCTGAAGCGGGGGACCGGGAAGGACCTGGCCCTGGCTCTGGTCCTGCTGGGCTTCTGCTTCCTGCTCTGGGATTCCCTCTTCTGGGCGGAAGGGCTCGGCCTGGGCGAGGCCCTGGGCCTCTTTGCCCTGATGCCCGCGGCCCTGATCTATCTCCGGGACCGTCCGGGCCGGATGACGGGCTACGGCCTGGTCTGCACGGCCCTGAGTCTGCTGGGAGCCGCCAGCCTGGCCCTCTCCGGCGACAGCGGCCTGAAGGTCCTGACCATGATGACCCTCTCGCCCCTGTTTCTGATCGTTCTGCTGGAGCGGCTGGCGCTGCGGACCGGGACCGGCCTTCTGGCCCGGCTCCGGGACCTCTTCACCCTCTGGTTCGCCCGGAGCTTCGGGCGTATCCACGTCGGCGCCTGGACCCTGACCCATGTCGGCGAGAAGGACAGCGCCAGGAGCAAGCGGACCCGGGCGATCTTGGTCGGCCTGGCCTGCGCCGTCCCCGCTCTGCTGATTTTGATTCCTCTGCTGGTCTCCTCCGACGCGGCCTTTGCCGGGCTGGTGGGGAAGCTGGATTGGGACAGCGTCGGCAAGGCGCTCTTTGCCCTGGTCCCCGGCTCCTTCGCGGCTCTGGTGCTCTTCTCCCTCCTGCTGACGGCGGCGCCGAGCAAAGAGCCCGCCCGGAACGTCAAGCGCAAGGGCCTGGAGCCCGCTGCCGTGATCGCCTTCCTGGCGGCGGTCAGCGCGGCCTACGTGCTCTATCTGGTCTCCCAGTTCGCCTACTTCACCGACGCCTTCCGGGGCCTGCTGCCCAAGGACTTCACCGTGGCTGAGTATGCCCGCCGGGGCTTCTTTGAGATGTGCGCCATCGTCGCCATCAACCTGCTGCTGATCGTCCTGTCCGTGGGCCTCTGCCGGAAGAGCGAGGGGAAGCTCCCCGGCGCGGTGAAGGGCCTGGCCCTCTTCCTCTGCCTCTTCTCCCTGGTCCTGGTGGCCACGGCCCTGTCCAAGATGGCCCTCTATATGCGCAGCTTCGGCCTGACCCGGCTTCGCGTCCTGACCTCGGCCTTTATGCTTTTCCTGGCCCTGGTGGTGATTGCCGAGGCCCTGCGGCTCTTTGCCCGGAGGGTTCCCGTGGTCCAGCTTGCCGTGAGCTTCGGCGCGGCCATCCTCATTTGCCTGAGTCTGCTCAACGTGGACGGCCTGGTGGCCCGCTACAACGTGGAGGCCTGGCGAACCGGCAAACTGGACAGCCTGGACATGAAGACGATCTGCGAGCTCGGCGACGGCGCGGTCCCCACCCTGGCGGAGCTGGCGGTGGAGGAGGACGAGAAGATTTCCGCCGCCGCGGCGGAGGAGCTGGATGAACGCCTGGTGCGCTTCGGCTTCGCCGAGTGGAAGTGGGATGAGGAAAAGAGAACGTCCGTGGCCGTCCTCAAGGACGAGCCCAACAGCCTGGACCTGCGGAGCTGGAACCTCGTCAGCGCCCAGGCTTACGAAGCCTTGGAGGAAGTAAGAAGTAAGAAGTAGGAATTAAGAAGTGCCCGTAGGGACGGCACTCTGCCGTCCGGATGAAATCAGGGACGATGAAATCGGGGACGGTTCTCGATTTCATCTAAGTTGACATAATGCTTGCAAAGAAAACTAAAGGAGGGAATTCCGCATGAGAACGCATGGCTTGAGATGGGTGGCAATCGGGGTGCTCTTGATCGCAGTTCTCTTCTCATCCTGCCGACTGCCCCTTTCCCGAAACAACAAGACACGCTGGCGATCAAAGCGGAAGCCGGGGGTCTGACCGCTCTACGCAAGATTTTGCCAGACCCCGATTTTCCGACACAACAGAAAGGACCGGACCTTATGAGAAAGCTGGTTTCCGCTTTGGCTTGGTTTCTCTTGACGCTGCTGCTGCTTTTGCCCGCGGGGCGGCTTGCCTGTTTTGCTTTGGACTGCAGCCTGACGCTGACAAAAGCGTGGGTCTATGGGCTTTTGCTGGTGGGGCTGTCCGCTGGGACCATGATCGCCGCCATTGCCGCAGAAGACCGCCGCAGCCGGGCAGGGGAAGGAGAACAGGCATCCGCCCAGGCAAAGACGGCCCCGGAGCCTACGGGACCACGGGTGTTCTATGCCTTGCTGCCGGCCTCTGTGCTGAACGGCGTATCCCTCCTGCGGCTGCATAACGGTCCGATCATCGTCCATTTCATCCTCGCGACCACGTTCAACTGCGGGATCCTGATCTTTGAGGCCCGGAGATCCCGGGCTCTACGATCCGTATCCCTGTCTTTGGCAGGGGTGCTTACCGTGCCCCTCGCATTGCTCGCAATCTTCACGGTGCTGTTCAACGTGGGGGAGGAAACGGTGGTCCGCCGCCTGCCCTCGCCCGACGGGAGCAGCTATGCGGAAATCATCGACAACGATCAAGGAGCGCTCGGCGGGAGCACCCTGGTAGAGGTCTGTCCCCGTGGTCTGAGCGGGGAGTACGGCGTCCGGGTCGCAAAGCAAATTTACTTTGGAAGATGGGGAGAATTCAAGGACATGGAGCTCAGCTGGAAGGACGAAAGCTGCCTGGAGATCAATGGCAGAGCGTATCCGATCCCGTGACTGCGGGACGTTCAGACTGCTTTATACAAGGATGTAAACCTGCATGAGAACGCATGGCTTGAGATGGGTGGCAATTGGGGTGCTCTTGATCACCGTTCTCTTCTCATCCTGCCGACTGCCCCTTTCCCGAAACAACAAGTCCGTCATGGGCTTCGACCCGTCCGCGTTTTCTGTCGTCGAGGAGCGGGACACCCATGGCGGCTTTCTTGGGGATGGGGATTATTATCTCATATTGGACTGTTCTTCCAATGTCGATGAGGCAAAAAAGATCATAGAGGATTGGAAGCCCTTGCCGCTTTCGGAAAATCTTCAGCTTATCATGTACGGCGGAGAAAAGAACGGTATGCAATATGGCTATGATCTCGCACAGAATGCCCATTGGCCGAGGATTGAGCACGGCTGTTATCAATTTGCGGATCGACACAGCGAATCAAAGAATCCGGGCGACGATTCCGAGCTGTTCGAGCGGTATTCGTTCAATTTCGAGATTGCCGTCTATGATCTGGAGAGCGATTATCTGTATTATTATCGATTTGATACGTAACAAAACGCCGGAGGCCGGTTTCCCGTCTTGTCAGACAAGACGGGAAACCGGCCTCCGTTTTTTGCGCGTTCATTTGCGGTTCATCGGGAAGCGGCGGCCTGGGGTCAGGCCGCCCTACGGAAGGCGGGGAGAGCGGCGGCCTGGGGTCAGGCCGCCCTACGGGGCGGCGCGATAGTCGCCGCTTTTGCCGCCGGTCTTTTCCAGAAGGCGGACGCCGGTGATGGTCATGTCCTTTTGCAGGGCCTTGCACATGTCGTAGACCGTCAGGGCGGCGGCGGTGACGGCGGTCAGGGCCTCCATCTCCACGCCGGTGGGGCCGGTGCAGCGGACCGCGGCAGTGATCTTCACGGCTGTCTCGCTGAGCTCGAAGGAGAGGTCCACGCCGCTCAGGGGCAGGGGATGGCAGAGGGGGATCAGCTCCCAGGTCCGCTTGGCGGCTTGGATGCCGGCCACCTGGGCCACGGCCAGCACGTCGCCCTTTTTGACGCCGCCGTTTCGGATGGCGGCCAGGGTCTCGGGGGCGCAGAGCACCGTGCCCTCAGCCACGGCGACGCGGTGGGTCGGGGCCTTGTCCGTCACGTCCACCATGACGGCCCGGCCCTGTTTGTTGAGATGGGTAAAGTCCATGGGAGCCTCCAGTCAAGCAAGATGAAATCGGGGACGGTTCTCAAATTCATCGTGTTATGTCAACTCAGATGAAATCGGGGACGGTTCTCAAATTCATCATTTTATGTTAACTCAGATGAAAACGAGAACCGTCCCCGATTTCATCTCAGCCGCCGATTTCGTTCATGGGGCGGGCGCTGCCGCTGGGGCGGGAGGGGGAGAGGCTGTGCCGGGCGGGCTTTTGCCGGACGGCCTCCAGAAAGGCGGCCCGCAGGGCCTCGCCGCGGAGGCCCCGGAGGGGGAATTCCTCCGGGCTGTGAAGGCAGGGCTTGAGCTTTCCGTCGGCGGTGAGCCGGACCCGGGTGCAGCCTTCGCAGAAGCAGGCGCTGAGGGGCGCAATCAGCCCCACCCGCCCGGCCCAGCCGGGGGCGCTGTAATACCGGGCAACGCCGCCGTCGTAGGGAGCGATGCCCTC
>CAMVKI010000041.1 GCA_947168005.1 uncultured Clostridia bacterium | reverse complement strand
CCGTCATGAGCGAGGCCCTGGAGCGCTGGAGCGTGGAGCTCTACAAGGAGCAGCTCCCCCGCATCTATCTGATCACTGCCGAGATCAACCGCCGCCTCATGGAGAAGCTGCGGGCCTTCTACGGCAACGACGAGGGCAAGCTCAACTGGATGGCCGTCATCGCCGGGGGCGAGGTCCGGATGCACAATCTCTGCCTGGCCGCCTGCCACAAGATCAACGGCGTCAGCGCCCTGCACACCGAGATCCTGAAGAAGACCATCTTCCACGACTACTACGAGTACACCCCGGACCGCTTCCTGAACGTGACCAACGGCATCGCCTACCGCCGCTGGCTCTGCCAGGCCAACCCGAAGCTCACCGCCCTGCTGCGGGAGCTCATCGGCGACGGCTTCCTGAAGGACGCCAACGCCCTGGAGGAGCTGCTGCGCTACGCCGACGACAAGACCGTTCTGAACCGGCTGGCTGAGATCAAGCGGGCGAACAAGGTCCGGCTGGCGAAGTATATCGCCTATGCCAACGGCGTCAACGTGAACCCCGATTCCATGTTCGACGTCCAGGTCAAGCGTCTGCATGAGTACAAGCGGCAGATGCTCAACGTCCTGCACATTCTCTACCGCTACAACCAGATCAAGGACAATCCCAAGGCGCCCTGGCAGCCCAAGACCTATATCTTCGGCGCCAAGGCCAGCGCGGGCTATATCCGGGCCAAGCAGATCATCTCCCTGATCGTGGCCGTGTCCAACCTGGTCAACAGCGATCCCGACGTCCGCGACAAGCTGAAGGTCATCTTCATCGAGGACTACAAGGTCTCCCTGGCGGAGATCATCATTCCCGCCGCCGAGATCTCCGAGCAGATCTCCATCGCGGGCAAGGAGGCCTCCGGCACCGGCAACATGAAGTTCATGATCAACGGCGCCGTGACCATCGGCACCCTGGACGGCGCCAACGTGGAGATCCACGACCAGGTGGGCGATGAGAACATGTTCCTCTTCGGCATGCGGGCCGAGGAGGTGGAGGAGCTCTGGCGCAAAGGCTACGATCCCAACGCCTTCATCAGCCCAGAGCTGCGCCGCGTGCTGGATATGCTCACCTCCGGCGTCCTGGGCCAGCGCTTTGACGACCTGGTCGCCAGCCTGACCACCAACCGCTTCGGCGTGGCCGACGCCTATATGGCGCTGGCGGACTTCGGCGACTACGCCCGGGCCCAGCGCGACGTGGATACGGCCTACGGCGACAAGGAGCGCTTCAACCGCATGAGCCTGATCAACGTCGCCAAATCCGGCATCTTCTCCGCCGACCGCTCCGTCACGGAGTACGCCAAGAACATCTGGAATTTATAATCTGTTCCGCAGGGGCGAACGCGAGGTTCGCCCCTGCTTTCCCAAGGAGAGCCTATGCGGATTCTTTACGACAGCCGAAATCCTGAATATAAAAGCCCCTTCGGCACCCTGACCGAGGGGCAGAGCTGTACGGTCCGGGTGAAGGTTCCGAAGGAGCTGGAGACCCGGGGGATGCAGCTGGTGCTGGAGCGTGAGGACGACAGTCCCGCCCTGGAGTTCCGCTTCCAGTGGGCCGGGGGCGAAGGGGACTACGACGAGTTCAAGTGCGAGTTCGCCGTCGAGGCCCGGGGCCTCTACTTCTACTGGTTCCGGGTCGCAGCCAAGACCGGGCCCTTCCGGCTGTTCCGGCAGGGGCAGGGCACCAATATGGAGGAGGGGGATCGCTGGCAGCTCAGCGTGCTCCCCGCGGACTTCACCGTGCCCGCGGCCTTCCAGGGGAAGGTCATGTACCAGATCTTCCCGGACCGCTTCGCCCGGGAGGGAAGCGTGGACCTGACGGACAAGCTCCGGCCCTATATCCTTCGGGAGGACTGGGGCGGCCAGCCCGAATACCGGCCCGACCCCGAGACAAAGGAAATCCTCTGCAACGACTTCTTCGGCGGCAACTTCCGGGGCATCGAGTCCCGGCTGGACCGGCTGGCGGAGCTGGGGGTGGGGGTCGTCTATCTGAACCCCGTCTCCATGGCCTTCTCCAACCACCGCTACGACACCGCGGACTACAAGCGCCCGGACCCCATGCTGGGCACCGAGGCCGACTTCCGCTCCCTCTGCGACGCCGTCCACCGGCGGGGCATGAAGCTGATCCTCGACGGGGTATACTCCCACACCGGGGCCAACTCCGTCTACTTTGACCGGAACGGCGTCTTCGGGAACGGGGCCTACCGCAAGGGAAAGGACTCGCCCTACTACAGCTGGTACAGCTTTCAGCAGTGGCCGGACAAGTACGAGAGCTGGTGGGGCTTCAAAACCCTGCC
This sequence comes from uncultured Clostridia bacterium, assembly GCA_947168005.1. Lineage (GTDB taxonomy): Bacteria > Bacillota > Clostridia > Oscillospirales > Oscillospiraceae > JAFRPC01. The sequence continues at coordinate 11,804 of CAMVKI010000041.1, read as the reverse complement.
CAACGTCAACGAGCTCTCGGAGAGCTATCTGGACTATATCATCCGGGACGCGGACAGCGTGATCGCCCACTGGCTGGCCCTGGGGGCCGACGGCTTCCGCCTCGACGTGGCCGACGAGCTCCCCGATGAGTTCATCCTCCGCTTCAAGCGGCGGCTGCGCCAGCTCCGGCCCGACGCCCTGCTCCTGGGCGAGGTCTGGGAGGACGCCTCCAACAAGTCCGCCTACAACGTCCGCCGCCGCTACTTCACCGACGGCGAGCTGGACAGCGTGATGAACTACCCCTGGCGCACGGCCATTCTCAACTACGTCAAGGGCCTGGACGACGGCTCCGCCCTGGGCGAGACGATCATGACCATCGCCGAGAACTACCCGCCCCAGGTCCTCCAGGCCCTGATGAACTCCCTGGGCACCCACGACACCCCCCGGGTCCTGACGGTCCTGGCGGGGGACTTCCACGGGGATCGGGAGTATCAGGCCAAGGTCCGGCTCAGCCCGGAGCAGCGGGAGCGGGCGCTTGAGCTGCTCCGCGCCGCGGCCTTCTTGCAGTACACGCTCCCCGGCTGTCCCTGTATTTATTACGGCGACGAGGCGGGCATGGAGGGCTGCAAGGACCCCTTCAACCGGGGCTGCTACCCCTGGGGCCGGGAGGATCCCCGCTTCCTGGAGCTGTTCCGGAGCCTCGGCCGCCTGAAGAACGAGACCCCCGCCCTGGAGGCCGGCACCGTTCGGGTCACCGAGGCCGGAAACGGCCGGATCGTCTTCCGCCGCGAGACGGAGGCGCAGAGCGTCCTGTGCTGCGTCAACCGAAGCGGCGAGCCCATGCGGGTAAAAGCCCGGCGGGTCCTGCTGGCCCGGGGCGCAAACCCGGAAGGCGAGGGCTTTGCCGTTCTGCCCGGCGGATATGGGTGCTTTGAGTTATGACGCAAAAAGCAAAATGCAAAAAGCAAAATTCCCTGCGGAGCCGCAGCCATTTTGCTTTTTGCATCTTGCACTTTGCATTTTGATTAGGAGGCCAATATGCGAAAAGTCGGTTTGATCTGCCTAATCTCGGGCGCGCTGCTGACTGTGCTGCTGTTCTTCGCCCGGCGGACGGAGTGGTTCCTGGCCGAGCAGGCCCGGGCCATGTCGGATTTTGCCGAGATGGTGGAATCCGCCTTCTGGGCGGCCCTGGTGCTGGCGGTCTTCGGGCTCTTCCTGCTGCTGCTGAGCCTCCGGCCCACGGAAAACCTGCCGGAGAACGAGGCGCCGGCCCCGCTGCTCCGCTCCTGGGTCTGCCCGGCCTGCGGCAGCGAGAATACCGACGAGACCCGCTGCGCCGTCTGCGGGGCCCTGAAGGACCAGGCCCGGATCCCCACCTGGCGCTGTCCCTTCTGCAAGACTGAGAACCCGGAGTCCGCGGCCTTCTGCGTCAACTGCGGAGCCCCCAAGGACCGGCCCCTGCTGACCTGGATCTGCGAGGGCTGCGGCCAGGAGAATCCCGAGACCGAGACCCGCTGCCAGGCCTGCCAGCGGCGGCGCTTCCCCCAAAATCTGAGCTGGAGCTGTCCCGTCTGCGGCATCGCCAACGGGGAACAGGATCAGGTCTGCAAGCTCTGCGGCAGCCCCCGCAGGGAGAACGCCTGGACCTGCGCCTACTGCGGCCGTCAGAACCGGGAGAGCCGGAGCGTCTGCGTCAACTGCGGCCGCCCCAGGGGCGCCCGGGCCGGCGCCTGGCTCTGCCCCGTCTGCGGCAATCAGAACCGCGCCGACCGGGAGATCTGCGCCGGCTGCGGACAGCCGCGCCCGTGAGGGCGCGGCCGTAGGGGCGGTCATCGGCCGCCCTTCGTCCCCCCGTCTGGGACGAATGAATAATGAATAATGAATAATTGAGGTATCGTTCAAATTGCCATTTGAACGATGAAAAAGAATTGGAAGCGGGTCCAAATCCAAACTGCTTTACGGGACAAATACACCTCAACAAACAGGAGGCCAATATGAAGAACATGAGAAAGCTTGCCTTCCTTTTCGCTATCATCCTGCTCTTCTCCATGCTTGCCGCCTGCGGCGGGATCACCGGGGCGCGGATTCATCCCATGCTCTTCCACGTCACCGGACCGGAGGGGCAGGAGGGCTGGCTCTTCGGCACCATCCACGTGGGCGACGAACGGATCGACACGGCGGTGGAGAAGCTCAAGCCCTTCCTGGACGGGGCCGACGCCCTGGCCGTGGAGTTTGACATCGTGGCCTATGAAGGCGACTTCGCCGCCCAGGTGCAGGGCATGAACCATTTCCTGCTCACCGACGGCACGAGGATTACCGACCACATGCCTGCCGAGACCTACGAAAAGGCCGCCGCCCTGCTGAAGGAGGCAAAGGTCTCCCCGGAGCTGATGCAGACCTACAATCTCGCCATGTGGTCCCAGCTGGTGGAGCAGGCCGCCCTGATGACGAAGACCGATTTTGATATGGAGAGCGGCGTGGACCGCACGCTGATTCACTACTGCTACGACAGGGGGATCGAGGTCCGGGACGTGGAGAGCGCGGAGTTCCAGTACAGTATGCTGGCGGGCTTCCCAGACGAGCTGAACCTGCTCATGCTCGAAAACACCCTGGACAACCTGGGGAACTACAAATTCTCCATGAATCTCCTGTACAACGCCTGGCTTCTGGGCAACGCCTCCACCCTGGAGGGCCTGCTGAACAGCGAGGGCTCCTCCGACCGGCTGAGCGAGGAGGAGGCCACCCTGATGGACGAGTACTATGACGTCATGCTGACCCAGCGCAACGCGGGGATGCGGGACAAGGCCGTGGAATGGCTCGAAGCGGGGGACAAGGTCTTCTTCGCCGTGGGCACCGCCCACCTGCTGGGGGAGGACGGCCTGATCACGCTCCTGCGGGACGAGGGCTACGCCGTGGAGCAGCTCAGCTACGGAAGCTGACAGCGCTTCATGCGCTCGTCGTTCTCCGCCTGCGGCGGAGCGGAAGGCTCGTCCCGCTGCGCGGGCATGAGCCTTCCCTGCGCTTTGGCTGAAGTGCCGCGGAAGCTGAGACGCGCAAAAAAAGCCCTTGCTTTTTTGCGGAAGATATGTTATAACGGGACGCGGAAGGGAAGAGCCCTTCCGAAGGAATCAAAAAAGAAGAAGGAGTAACACATCATGAAGCGTATCATCTCCCTGACCCTGGCCGTCCTTCTGATCGCGGCCCTCTTCGCCGGCTGCGCCGGCAGCAAGGCCGACTCTCCCGTCGGCACCTACGTCATCAAGACCATCAACGACAAGAGCGTCAAGGATTATTTCACCGAGGCTTTCGGAGCCGCCTCCGAGGAGACCGCCGGCTTCGATATGAGCGCTCTGCTGGCTCTGATGGGCATTGACCTGGATCATCCCGAGGACCTGATGCAGATCACCCTCAAGGAGGATGGAACCGTTGAGTTCACCTCCAAGCTCGATGAGATCGGCGAAGCGGAAGAGGGCGAAGAGGTAGAGGGCGAAGAGAAGGAGACCGGCACCTGGAAGCAGGACGGCGACAAGATCATCATCTCCGCCGACGGCGAGGACACCGAGCTTGGCTACAAGAACGGCGAGCTCACCATGACCACCGAAGAGGACGGCGAGACCATGAGCATGGTCCTGACCAAGCAGAAGTAATCAAAACCCAACGAAAAGGGGCTGTCGCAAAACGTAAGAGTTTGCGACAGCCCCTTATTTGTCTTAAGGGATCTCCCTGGAAAACGGAATCTCATACAGCTCCCGCCAGGGCTGGATGCGCTCGAAGGCCGCGGCGGCGGCCAGAACGTCCCCGTCCCGGAAGCGGCGGCCGATGAGCTGCATCCCCACGGGCAGACCGCTCCGGGACAGGCCCGCCGGGACCGAGGCCGCCGGGTGGCCGGTGAAGTTGCAGAGGAAGGTCTGGCAGAAGCCGATCAGCGGGTCCACGGCCCGGCCGTTGATCGCGGCGGGGCCGAGCGTGTTGCGGTCCGCCGCGTTTTTCACGGGCAGACAGCTCACCGTGGGGGAGAGGAGCAGATCGCAGTCCGTCAGAGCGCTTTGCAGTTGGTCGAAGATCTCCGTGCGGATGCAGTTGAAGCGGTAATAGTCCAGAATGCCGCCCCGGGCGGCGAGATCGTTATAGTAGAGGAAGGCCTCGGGCAGCTCCGCCCGGTGGTCCTTCACCAGATCCAGACCCTCCCGCCTCCAGAGCTCCAGCTCCACGGCGGTGTCTACGCTGATGGCCCGGCACCAGCAGGCGGCCATTTCTTCGGCGCTGTGCCGGAAGGAGAAGGAGAGGGGCACGAGTTCTGCGCCGGCCTCGGCAAAGCGCAGGGCCGCCTGCTCCACGATCCGGGCGACTTCGGGCTCCACGGGGAAGAGGCCGAAGTCCGGGGTGAAGCCGATTTTCCAGCCCTGCAGGGAGCGGCCCAGGTGCCGGGTGTAGTCCGGCTCGGTCCGGGGCAGGCTCAGGGGGTCCCGGGGGTCGTGGCGGGCCATACAGTTCAGCAGGATCGCCGCGTCCTCCACGCTGCGGACCAGGCCGCCGTTGCAGCAGTAGGGGTGGGTGGCGGTCCAGGCGTCGGGCCTGCACACGCTGGGCACCGTGCCCACGGAGGCCTTGAAGCCGAAGAGAGCGCACCAGGCCGCGGGGATCCGGATGGAGCCGCCGCCGTCGCCGCCCTCGCTGATGGGAACCAGACCGTCGGCCACCGCCGCGGCGCTGCCGCCGGAGGAGCCGCCGGAGTTATAGCCCACGGCGAAGGGGGTGGAGCTGGGCCCATAGAGGGCGTTGTCGCAGGTGCCCCGGAAGCCGAAGGCCGGGGCGTTGGTCTTGCCCAGGGCGATGCCCCCGGCGGCCTCCATGGCCTTGCAGAACTCGGAGCTCTCCGGGTCCTCCCGGATCAGGGCCCTCACGCCCCCGTGGGAGTTGGGCCAGCCCTGCTTGGAGGGCAGAAAGTCCTTGAGCCCGAAGGGAACTCCGGCGAAGGGACCCACGGCTTCCCCCCTTGCCAGCCGCGCCTCCAGGGCCTTGGCCGCGGCCTCGGCCTCCTCGAAGCGGGTGTAGACGAAGGCGTTGAGGCTGGGATTCCGGGCCTCGATCCGTTTTTCAAAGAAGCGGATCACTTCCGTGGGCGTCACGCGGCGCGCAAGGACCTCCCGGCCCAGCTCCGCCGCGGTAAGGGCCTCCAGCCCCTGCTTGGTTTTTGTCATGGCTCAGTTCCCTCCGGCGCAGAGCAGACGGTACTCCCGACCCAGGTCCCGGGCCCTCCAGGAGCGCAGGACGTAAAAGCCAATGGGGGAGAAGAGCATCTCCGTCGCCAGCTCCAGCAGGGCCCCGGCCAGGGCGGCCCCGAAGCACTGGGGCAGGGTCCAATAGACCTGCAGGGCCCCCGGAATCCGGGGGAAAAGCACGAAGGCCAGGAAGACGAAGAGGAAGTTGTCCACCACCTGGGACAGGAAGGTGGAGACGAAGGAGCGGGCCGCGTAGGCGGCGGCCCCGTCTGGATTTTTGCGGAAGCGGAGCCCGATGCCCACGTTGGCATAGTTGTTGGTCAGGGCCGAGACCACGTAGGCGACGGTGCTGGCCAGCAGGACGGACCACTGACCGCCCACCAGGCTGTCCAGGGCCGGGTGGTTCCAGAGCCGCCCGGCCAGGCTGCAGAGCAGGGTGAAAAGCAGATTGACCGCAATCGCCAGCAGAGAGAGCAGGTTGCCCGCCCGGGCGCCGAAGTGCTTGACCACGATATCGAGCAATAAAAAAGCCAGCCATGACACGAGGATCCCCGCGGTGACCGCGAGCCAGGGCAGCGACAGCAGCGTGAAGCGGGCGAGGAAATTCATCGCGACCACGGCAAAAACGAAGAGGGCTGTCACCGTCCCGGGAAGGGACCTGAGTAAGGCTGAAAGCAAAACAAATTCACGGCGGAGCCGTCCGCCGTTCCGTTCGGTGGGATTCATAATGGTTCTCCTTGGTTTTCATTTCTATCGCGGAGGATTTAGAGGCCGAACTCCGCTGTTTGGGGAATGCCTGGAAATCATACCACACCAGGCCGGAAAAAGCAAGGGCAAAAACAAATGTTTCACGTGAAACATTTTGAGAGGAATCGAAGCCCGGGGGGCGCGAAGCTCTGCCCCCACGGCCCCCGGGCTTCGATTTATTTGGGCCGCTTTTCATCCACCTTTTTCATGAACTTCTCATACTGGATGACGAAGCGCTCGTGGGTGCCCTCGCCCACCAGGCCGAAGGGGTCCCAGACCTTGACCTCGAAGACCAGGCGGCGGCGGTCCACCAGGGTCAGCTCGGTCTCACAGCGGACCTTGAGGCCCACGGGGGTGGCCGCCAGATGGCGGACGTTCAGGGCCGTGCCCACGGTGCCCTCGCCGGGCTCCAGGCAGGGCACGACGCTGCGCCAGGCGGTCTCCTCGATCAGGGCGATCATGGCCGGGGTGGCGAAGACGTCCAGGTCCCCGCTGCCGATGGCCCCGGCGCAGTTCTCCGGGGTGACGCTCAGCTCCAGGCTTCCTTTGATTCCGGTTTGCAGCATAAAATTCTCCTTTCCCCGCGGCAGCCCCGCGGATCGGTTTCCAAATCAACCACAGCGTAGGGGCCGATGCCCACATCGGCCCTTCTTGCCGATTCCGCCCGGAAACAAGGGCGGATGTGGGCATCCGCCCCTACGGAGCGAAGGCCGATAAACCTTCCTTCCCGAAAGCTATTATACGCAATCCAGGGCGGGAAAGCAAGCCCGAAAACACAGGTTCCTGTCAGCGGCGTGACGCAGCAAACGTGCCGTAGGGGCGGCTCTTACCCGCAAGGGTGAGCCGCCCGGCATTCGGAACGAATGCAATTTGCCGGAGGCAAATCCGGCATGGTAGCAGAGCCGGGCTGAATCCCATGCTTTGCGGCGCGTTCCAAACAAGAACGTCGGCTGAATCGCCCGCCGGGCGATTGTTTGCTCCGCAAACCGGGCGGCTCATCCGCCTTGCGGCGGATAAGAGCCGCCCCTACGGAACGGGGGCGGAGGAAAGGCGACGGAAAGAACGTGGGCGAGCGGATTTGTCAAAGAAGCGCGAAAACAGTTGAATTGCCGCCCGTGGCATGGTAAAATAGAAAAAACGAAATCAGAGAAAGCGGGGACGGACCATGAGCAAGCTGTGGACGCCGAGAAGGAACTATCAACGGATCGACCCGGATTCAACAGAAAGCATCAAAGATGCGCTGATTCATCCCGAGCGCTATCTTCCCTACGAACGGAGGTACGAAAAACTCACACAGGCACAGCTTCTGGAGCTGCTCCGGGACGCGAAGCGCCTGGGCTGGCGGGTCCTGGACCTCAGCTGGTGCGGGCTGGAATCGCTCCCGGAGGCGCTGGGCGAGCTGGAGGAGCTGCGGATCCTTACCTTCTATTCGGGTGTGTGGAGTTCGAGAGGCGAAAGGAACACGATTCCGCGGCTGCCGGAGACCCTGGGGAGGCTGCGCAAGCTCCTGGGATTGGTATTAATTCAGCTTCCCATCACAGCACTTCCGGAATCCATCGGCGCCCTGTCGAATTTGAAGGTGCTGTATTGCGTTGGCTGCGAGCTCGCCGCGCTGACGGAGGCCGTCGGGAAGCTCGGCGCTCTGCGGGAGCTGCATTTGTGGAATAATCCCCTCGCAGAGCTGCCGGAATCCGTCGGAGGCCTGAAAAATCTGCAAGTGCTGGATCTGAACGAGACGCAAATCTCCACGCTGCCGAAATCCGTCGGAGGGATGACAAATCTTCAAAGTCTGGATTTGAGCGGGACGAAGATTTCCGAGCTGCCGGAATTCGTCGGCGGGCTGGCAAATCTGGAGCGTCTGAATTTGCGCGGGACGAAGATTTCCACGCTGCCGGAATTCGTCGGCGGGATGACAAATCTTCAAAGTCTGGATTTGAGCGGGACGAAGATTTCCGAGCTGCCGGAATCCGTCGGCGGGCTGGCAAATCTGGAGCTTCTGGATTTGGGCTGGACGAAGATTTCCACGCTGCCGGAATCCATCGGCGAGCTGAAAAAGCTTCGGACCCTGAACCTGGCTCGCTGTCACCTGAAGCGGATCCCCTATTCCGTGCTGCGGCTCGGGCTGCCCTTTGTGACGGATGGCGAATGGAAAGATGACTGTGTGAATCTCACCGGCGTCACCCTGGAGGAGGGGGACCTGGCCCTCTTCTCCCAGCCCCGGGAGCTCATCGAGGCCTACTACCGGGACCGGGTCAGCGAGGAGCGCAGGGAGTGCAAGGTGATTCTCTTAGGGGACGGGGCGGCGGGGAAGAGCTCCATCATCGAGCGGATCGTCCATGACCGCTTCGAGGCCGGCTCCCTGCCCACCGACGGGGTGAAGCTGACCAAGTGGAGCGCATATCCAGACGGGAGGCCTCTGCGCCTGGAGGGAAAGCCCCTGACGCTCCGCTTCCTCGACTTCGGCGGCCAGGAAATTATGCACTCCATGCACCGCTGCTTCCTCACCGGCCACACGGTCTATGTGGTGGTCTGCGAGAGCCGGGACGACGCGGAGATCGACGGGGTGGCCGCCCGCTGGATGGAGACCGTCAGGGCCTTCGCCCCGGACTGCCCCGTGCTCCTGGCCCTGAACAAGGCGGACCTGAACCCCAACGTGACGGTGAACGAGCGGCGGCTGCGGGAGATCAACCCCCAATTCCGCCGCATGATCCGTACCTCCGCAAAGAAGGACAGGGACCCCGGCATGGAGCAGCTTGTGGAGGCCATTTTCCGGGAGCTTCCGGACTGTATGCGCAGCATGGAGGGCAACCGGGGCTTCCTGGGCCTCAAGCACGAGCTGGAGAACATGGCGGCGGACTACCTTCTGCCGGAGGACTTCGGCGCGCGCTGCGACCGCTTTCAAATTGAAAACGAGCTGCGGGCGGGCCTGCTGGGCTGGTTCCGGGACCTGGGCGTGGCCTATACCTATACCACTCCCTTCCGACAGGTCTACGTGCTGAATCCGGCCTGGCTCACCAACGGCATCTATCGCCTGATTCTCCGGACCGAGAACGGCGGCTTCCTCCGCCACAGCGTCATCCGGGAGACCCTCGGCAGGACCTACGCGGGCGACATCAACCCCGAGAAGACCTACTCGCCCCAGGAGATGGAATTCATCCTCCACGTGATGCGCAAATTTGAGATCTCCATGCAGGTGAATCCGGGCTATCGTGACGGGATCGAGATGATCCCCATGAAGATGGAGAAGACGCCGCCTCCCCGATATGACGAATTCCAGAAGTCCGGCGCCCTCCACCTGCGCTGGGAGGCAGCCTACCTGCCCAACAACCTGATCCACCGGCTGATGATCCGCAAGTACCCGGAGCTGGACCCGGATAAGCCCCTGCTGGAGAAATGCGTCTGGCGGACCGGCGGCTGGTTCCAAAGCCCCGACGGAGAGAAGGAGGCCCTGGCGGAGATGAACGACAAGGCCCTGGAGCTCTGGGTCCGGGGCACGGACGCCCGGGCCTATCTGGACGGCTTCCGCCAGGAGATTCTTCGGATTCTGCGGGAGCTGAACATCGAGGCAAAGGAATACGTCTACTGCAGCCTGAACGGGCGGACCGGAAAGGTCTCCTACCGGGCGGCGCTGACCCACTACCGCCTGGGGAAGCAGGAGCTCTATGTGGAGGAGCTGGAGGACTTCGTCTCGCCGCAGGAGCTCCTGCGGGAGAACTACCTGGACGAAAGTGAGGACCGGGACTTTTTCATCAGCTATAACAACGGCCACGACGAAAAAACCGCCCGCTGGATCGCCGAGACCCTGCGGGCCGAGGGCTATACGGTGCACTTCCAGGCTGACGACTGCCTCCCCGGCATGGTCTTCCTGAGCTGGATGAACGAGGCCATCTCCCATTCCCGGGGCTTCATCGCCGTCTGGTCAAGAGAATATGAAAAATCGGAGTATTGTCAAATGGAGCTGAACGCGGCCACGGTCCGGCGGCACGAGAAGAAGGACTATCTGCTCCTGCTCGTGCGGGCGGAGGACCTGCCCGTGGGGAACGTCCTGTTCAAGCCCGTCGTATATATCAATGTATTCTCCGCGGACGAGGCCGCCAACCGCGCGGCCCTGCTCCGGGCCGCCTCGGGGCTGAACAGGCAGGAGCGGTTTTTGAGCGGCAGATTTTAGCCCGCTGGTAATTGTTCAGCCGTAGCGGCGCACAGTGTGCGCCACATGCGCAGAACGTACGATTTTTTGCATCAGCGAGACTTTTTCTCTGAAATCTCTCGCCTTGCGGCGAGCCGTTTCGCCGTAGAGACGGCGGAACGGTGGCGCACACTGTGCGCCGCTACGGGGCGACTGAACAAATACGCCGCAATTTTGAAATTGTAAAAAGGGAGGCGAGCCTATGTCGATTCTTGCCGGGTTTATGGTGCCCCATCCGCCGATGATTGTGCCGGCGGTGGGGAAGGGGAGCGAGGCGCAGATTTCGGAAACAACTCTTGCCTATGAGCGGGTTGCGGAGGAAATCGCCGCCCTGGCCCCGGATACGATTATCATCACAAGTCCCCATTCCGTGATGTACGCGGACTATTTCCACATCTCTCCCGGCAGGGGGGCGAAGGGCTCCTTCCGGCAGTTCCGGGCGCCCGAGATTGCCTTTTCGGAGCGCTATGACCGGGAGCTGACGGATCTGCTCTGCGCGCTGGCGGAAGCGGAAAAGCTCCCCGCCGGGACCCTCGGGGAGCGGGACCCGGCCCTGGACCACGGGACCATGGTGCCCCTCTGGTTCCTGCGGAACAAATACGCCGGGGGGAAGCTGGTGCGGGTCGGCCTCTCCGGCCTGCCCCTGACGGAGCACTACCGGCTGGGGCAGCTCCTTGCCCGGGCCGTGGAGACCCTGGGGCGGCGGGCGGTGCTGATCGCCAGCGGGGACCTCTCCCACAAGCTCCAGAGCTATGGGCCCTACGGCTTCGCCGCGGAGGGGCCGGAATACGACCGGCGGATCATGGAGGTCTGCGGCCGGGCGGCCTTCGGGGAGCTCTTCGACTTCGACGAGCACTTCTGCGAGAAGGCCGCGGAGTGCGGCCACCGCTCCTTCGTGATCCTGGCCGGGGCCTTTGACGGCCTCCGGGTCCGGGCGCAGGTCCTCTCCCACCAGGACGTGACCGGCGTGGGCTACGGGATCTGCAGCTTCCACCCCGAGGGCCCGGACCCGGACCGGCATTTTCTGGAGCAGTACCGGGAGCGTACCGAACGGGAATGCCGAGAGAAGGCGGAGAAAAGCGACCCCTGGGTGCGGCTCGCCCGGGCCGCCGTGGAGGCCTGGGTCCTGCGGCGGGAGCGGCTTTCGGTGCCGGAGGGCCTGCCTCCGGAGCTGACGGAGCGGCGGGCCGGGGCCTTCGTGTCCCTCCACCGGAACGGCCGGCTCCGGGGCTGCATCGGCACGATTATTGCCACCTGCGGCAGCGTGGCCGAGGAGATTTTGCAGAACGCGGTCAGCGCCTGCGCCCGGGACCCGCGCTTTCCGCCCGTGGAGCCGGAGGAGCTGGCCGGGCTGGAGATCAGCGTGGACGTGCTGGGAACGCCGGAACCCATCGAGTCCCCGGAGGAGCTGGACGTGAAGCGCTACGGCGTTATCGTCAGCTGCGGCGGGAAGCGGGGCCTGCTCCTGCCCAAGCTGGAGGGCGTGGACAGCGTGGCCGAGCAGCTCCGGATCGCCCGGCAGAAGGGCGGCATCGGCGAGAACGAGCCCTATACCCTGGAGCGCTTCGAGGTCGTGCGGCATTTCTGACAGACAACACAGCCGGGAGGGCCGACGCCCACATCGGCCCTCCCGGCGAGAACATAAACTCGTAGGGGCCGATGCCCACAT
>CAMVKI010000040.1 GCA_947168005.1 uncultured Clostridia bacterium | reverse complement strand
CGGGCTCCGCCGGGCCGTGGACGTAGGCCGCGAAGTCCCGGACCTCCACGTAGACCGTATAGTCCGGGTTGTGGACGTCCACGGCCACCTCGGGATAGGCCTCCGCCAGCCGCCCGCCGATGGCCTGGGAAATCTGGATGGAGTTCAGGGGGAAGCGCTTGTCGGAGCGCTTGGACTCCACCTTGAAGGACCTGGCCGCCGCCAGGTCGTCGCCCAGGTAGTTGCAGACCGCCTCGAAGATGGCGTCCTCGTTCTTCTCGCAGGGCCGGGAGCGGCAGAGAGAGATTGCCCCGAAGATGGTATGGCAGGCCTCCCAGGCCCCGTCCAGGTCGCAGAGCTCGTTTTCCGGCTCCACGTAGACCGTGGACTGCAAAATGGAAACCTTGAAGTCCCCGAAGGGGCGCATTCTTCTCGCGACGTTGGTCCGCAGGCGGTTCTCAAACATCTTCTTGTTCGCGCCCTTCAGGACGATTTCGCCTAATTTTAACAGAAATATCTCGTTCATGGGTTCCTCCGTGCATTATGCTTCGTAATAATATGAATAATCAATTCCCTTCATGAAGACCTCGCGGTCATGGATGCGGGCGGTGAGCGCATTGCGGATCAATGCGCGGATTGCCGTATCGTCATAGGGGCTGCTCTCCATTGCCTGAAGATAGGCCTTCTTATCGACGCTGCTCCAGTCCACACATCTGGATAGTCTCTTTTTCAGGATCAGATCCAGCCAGATCCTTGTGCTTCTGCCGTTTCCCTCCATGAAGGGGTGTGCGATATTCATCTCCACATATTTTGAAAGGATCTCCGCAAGGTCGTTTTCCGGCATTTTTTCGATCCGCTTCAGATTTTCTGAGAGATACTGCGCGTTGGCAAAGGCGAACCCGCCCTTACTGATATTTTTGCTGCGGATCTGACCGGCAAAGTCATACAGGCCGCCGAACAGGAATGCGTGAATCTGCTGAAGGCCCTTGACGGTCCCGACTTCGATGTTGTCGATCAAACCGCTTTCAAACAGCTCGTAAGCCTTTTGCTTGCTCTTCTCGTCCAGAGAATTGCCTATTGACGCAATCCACTTCTGAAAGACGTCCTTCTTCGGGCTTTTCAGGATCGCCATCAGCGAATTGAACATTTCGTCGTCGATGGTGTCCGTGTTGTATTTTTTTCCGTCGGAGGCAGTGAGCTTCAGTTGTTTGCAATTTGCAAACAACTCGCTGTGGCGACGCTTGACCGTGGCCCAATAAACTCTTGGATTTGCGGTATCCACCAGCGCTGAAACGACGTCCATGGCGCAGAGCCGCCAGGCTGCCGTCTCTTCGTCCCAGACGGAACGCACGGGAATATCGTCAAAAAAGCGGATAGACGTTTTCAATAAACTCATTTCGTTCCTTTCAACATAAACTTGGTGACAATTCGCCGCGTTGTGCAAATTATTATAATACTGTAGTATTTTTTGGAGTGTCGATGGTTTTGTATTGAAACAAACAAAGCGAATCAGTTTCGCCCGATCTTGTAGGTGCGGTACTGGATCGCCTCGGCGACGTGGGCGACGCCGATCTCCTCGGCGTTGTCCAGGTCCGCGATGGTGCGGGCGACCTTTAGAATTCTGTCGTAGCTCCGGGCGGTGAGGCCCATGGTCTCGAAGGCCTCCTCCATAAGGGCGGCGCATTCGTCGCTGAGGGTGCAGATTTTGTGGAGCTGCTCCGGCGTCATGCGGGCGTTGGAGTTGGTGCCTGTTCCGGCGAAGCGCTTGTGCTGGCGGGCCCGGGCGGCGTCCACTCTGGCCTTGATGGCGGCGGAGGGCTCCCCCTCCTTCCGCTCCACCAGCTCCTCAAAGCTGACGGCGGGGACCTCGATGATGATGTCGATCCGGTCCAGCAGGGGGCCGGAGATCCGGCCCACGTAGTCCTGGACCGAGCGCTCCGTGCAGCTGCAGCGGCCCGAGGGGTCCCCGTACCAGCCGCAGCGGCAGGGGTTCATGGCGCAGACCAGCATGAACTGGCAGGGATAGGTCTCCGTGGCGGAGGCCCGGGTGATGGTGACCTGGCCGTCCTCCAGGGGCTGGCGCATGACCTCCATGGTCTCCTTGCGGAACTCCGGCAGCTCGTCGAGGAAGAGCACGCCCCGGTGGGCCAGGGAGATCTCCCCGGGCCGGGGGACGGAGCCGCCGCCCACCAGGCCGGGAGGCGTCACCGTATGGTGGGGGCTGCGGAAGGGCCGGACCGTCACCAGGGGGCTCTCCGGGTCCACCAGACCCATGATGGAGTGGATCTGGGTGACCTCCAGGGCCTCGGCCCGGGTCATATCCGGCAGAATGGAGGGCAGGCGCTTGGCAAGCATGGACTTGCCGGAGCCCGGCGGCCCCACCATGAGCACGTTGTGGCCGCCCGCGGCGGCGATCTCCAGGGCCCGCTTGGCGTTCTCCTGGCCCATGACGTCCTTGAAGTCCGGGACCTTGCGGCAACGCTCCCCCTGGACCCAGACGGGCTGGGGCTCGATCTTCGGGCCGCCCCGGAGATGGGCCATGAGCTGGGAGACGGAAAAGACCGGGATCACCGTGATCCCCTCGGCCAGAGTGGCCTCGGGGGCGTTCTGCATGGGCACGTAGAGGGTCCTGATGCCGCACTTCGCCGCTGCGATCGCCATGGGCAGGACCCCGGGAACGGGCCGCAGCTTGCCCTCCAGGCTCAGCTCGCCCAGGAAGGCGTGGGTCTCGTCGGGCAGATTGACCTGGCCGAAGGCGGCCAGGATGCCCAGGAGGATGGGCAGGTCGTAGACCGTGCCGCTCTTTTTCGTGTTGGCGGGGGCCAGGTTCACCGTGATCCGGGAGGGCGGGAACTTGAAGCCCGAGGTCTTTACGGCGGCCCGGACCCGCTCCCGGGCCTCCTTCACCGAGGCGTCGGGCAGGCCCACGATCTCAAAGCCCGGCAGTCCGCCGGAGATGAAGCACTCCACCGAGATCCGGTAGCCCTCGATGCCGTTGAGCCCGAGGGTGGTGAGGCGGCTGATCATGGCTTGGCCTCCTTTGTCTGTATAGGTTGATATTTAATATATTTTACAGCATAAGTCAAAAAAAAACAATCCTATTCCTTTCAATATACAGGATTTTTTCGGCCAATGGCAGCCCCTACGGACGTTTGCGTTTGGGGCAGCTTGGCGCGGGGGGCGGGCGGCCAATGGCCGCCCCTACGGGTGTTTGCGTTTGGGAAAGCTTGGCGCGGGGGGCGGGCGGCCAATGGCCGCCCCTACGGGTCTTTGCGTTTGGGAAAGCTTGGCGCGGGGGGGCGGACGGCCAATGGCCGCCCCTACGGACGTTTGCGCTTGGGAAAGCTTGGCGCGGGGGGCGGGCGGCCAATGGCCGCCCCTACGTTCCCTGTTGCCTAATCCGTACGGGGTCGTGGCGCACACTGTGTGCCGCTGCGGGCGGGGCTGTTGCCGGAACCTTTCGGACGGGGAGAAAAGGCGGGCAGATTGCCCGCGCAACAGGCGGTGCCTGGTGCCTGGTGCCTGATGCCTGAAGTCTGATTCACGAACAAAGCGGGAAACAGTCGCATAAGATGTATCGGAAGCAAGCTGCTTTCCCATCAAGGAGGTATCATCATGCCCGATTTGAACAATTCCGCCGGGCGGGCCGCGCCGGAGGCGCGGGAGACGGTCCGGATCCATACCAGCCGCATTGAGGACGCCTGCATCGACAAGGACTGCGTGGAGGACCTGCGGGTCTGGCTCACCCAGAGCTCCCAGACGGCCCTGGAGAGCGCCGTCAACGCCAGGGCCCGGAACGCGGAGCTGCTTCACGTCTACATAGACGTGGAGCCCATCGCCTACAACCCCGGCCGCTTCACGGCGGACCTGAGCTTCTTCTACCGGATCACCGGGGAGGCCCTGTCCGGCGTCACCCGGCCCGCGCCCCTGGAGGGCCTGGCCGTTTTCTCCAAGCGGGTCGTGCTCTACGGGGGCCGGAGCCAAACCAAGGTCTTCTCCAGCGCCGACAACGCCCTGCTGCCCGAGGCCCTCTACCGGACCCATACCCCGGACTGTGTGGTGGAGGCCGTGGACCCCATGGTCCTCTCCTCCCGGCTGGCCGAGGCCCCGGAGGGCCCCGGACCCGCGGTGCCGGAGATCCCCCAGGCCGTCCGGGCCCTCTTCTCCGAGGAGCCGGTCCTGACCGGCGGGCGGCAGCTCTGGGTCAGCCTGGGCCAGTTCTCCACGGTGCGGCTGGAGCGCAGCGCCCAGCTCCTGGTCCCGGCCCTGGCCCAGCCCATGCCGGACCGGAGCTGCACCGACGACCCCGGCGCTCCCGACGAGCCCTGCGATCTCTTCGCGCGGGTGGACTTCCCCACCCAGGCCTTTTATCCGGGCAATCAATGAGGCAATCGTTGAATAGGCAATAGCTGAGTAGGCAATAGGCAATAGTTGAATAGGCAATAGGAGACGAAGAAGCGGCGTCGCCGTTCTCCTATTGCCTATTGCCTGTTGCCTATCCCCACCCTAATCCTTAATCCCTAATCCCTTTTCAGAGCGGGGAACACGTGGCGCACACTGTGCGCCGCTACGGGCGGGCCTGGTGCCTGTTGCCTGATGCCTATTGCCTATTGCCTATTGCCTATTGCCTGATGCCTATTGCCTATTGCCTATTGCCTGATGCCTATTGCCTATTGACAAACGCCTGTGCCTGTGCTATACTGCAAATAGTTGAACAATTATTCAACCTTTCAATCTTTCGGAGGGAGGACGCCGCATGAAATTTTACGACATTGAGCTGGATCGGACGGACTGCACGGTGATCCACCAGGAGGTGGTGGACGCGGTGCGGGGCAAGATGCCCGACGACGATACCCTGCTGGATCTGGCGGACTGCTTCAAGCTCTTCAGCGACTCCACCCGGCTCAAGATCCTCTACGCCCTGATGGAGGCCGAGATGTGCGTCTGCGACATCTCCGTGCTCCTGGGTATGACGAAATCCTCGGTGAGCCACCAGCTCCGGGTGCTGAAGCAGTCGAACCTGGTGAAGTACCGGAAGGCCGGACGGGTCATCTACTACTCCCTGGCCGACGACCACGTGCGGACCATCTGCAAGATGGGCATGGAGCACGTTTTGGAGGACGAATTGACAACGGACAATTGACCGTAGGGGGCGGCCCCTGGACGCCCCGTGCCGACGTATCGAAAAATATCTGCGGGCCGTCGAAGGCGCCGGCCCCTACCAGATGGAGGAAAAACCATGAAAAAGAAATTCAAGATGGAAAACCTGGACTGCGCCAACTGCGCCGCGAAGATGGAGGCCGCCATCAAAAAGATCCCCGGCGTCACCGACGCCAACATGAACTTCATGACCCAGAAGCTGACCCTGGAGGCCGAGGACGCCCGCTTCGACGAGATTCTGGCCGAGGCCCAGAAATGCTGCGACAGGGTGGACAAGGGCTGCCGGATCATCGTATAATGCAAAATGCAAAATGCAAAGTGCAAAGTGAGTGAATGACATGACGAAAAAACAGAAACGCACGTTGTTCCGGATCATCCTCGCTGCGGCGCTGCTGGCAGCGCTGATCGTGCTGGACCGTCTGGGAACCCTGGCGCAGCTGCATCGGCTGGTTTGGCTGGGGCTCTATCTGATCCCCTATCTGATCATCGGCTGGGACATCCTCCTGGAGGCCGGGGAGCACATCCTCCACGGGCAGGTCTTTGACGAGAACTTCCTGATGGCCGTGGCGACCCTGGCCGCCTTCGGCATCGGAGAATACCCCGAGGCCGTGGCCGTCATGCTGCTCTATCAGGTGGGCGAGCTCTTCCAGAGCTGCGCCGTGGACAAGTCCCGGCGCTCCATCACGGCCCTCATGGACATCGCCCCGGAATACGCCAATTTAGAGACCCCGGAGGGCCTGGCCGAGACGGACCCGGAGGAGGTCCCCGTGGGCTCCGTCATCCTGGTCAAGCCCGGCGAGCGGATTCCCCTGGACGGGGTGGTGCTGGAGGGCGAATCCCACATCGACACCGCCGCCCTGACCGGCGAGTCCGTCCCCCGGACCGCCCTGCCCGGCAGCGAAGTGATTTCCGGCTGCGTCAACGGCCAGGGGACCCTGCGGGTCCGGACCACCAAGGCCTACGCCGACGCCACCGTGACCCGCATCCTGGAGCTGGTGGAGAACGCCTCCTCCCGGAAGGCGAAGACCGAGAACTTCATCACCCGCTTCGCCCGCTGGTACACCCCCCTCGTCACCCTCTGCGCGGTGCTGCTGGCCGTGCTCCCGCCCCTCTGCTTCGGGCAGGACTGGGGCGAGTGGATTCGCCGGGCCTGCATCTTCCTGGTGGTCTCCTGCCCCTGCGCGCTGGTGATCTCCGTGCCCCTGGGCTTCTTCGGCGGCATCGGCGCCGCCTCCCGGAAGGGCATTCTGGTCAAGGGCAGCAACTATCTCGAGGCCGCCGCCCGGCTCTCCACCCTGGTCTTTGACAAGACCGGCACCCTGACCAAGGGCGAGTTCAAGGTCCGCAGCGTCCGGCCCGCGGCGGGCAGCGAGGCGGAGCTGCTGGAGCTGGCCGCCCTGGGTGAGAGCTTCTCGAACCATCCCATCGCCGCCTCCATCCGGGAGGCCTGGGGCCGGGAGCCCGCGCCGGGCCGGATCCAGGCCGTGCAGGAGGTGGGCGGCCAGGGCGTCGTCGCCCTGCTGGACGGGAAGGAGCTGCTTCTGGGCAGCGCCCGGCTCCTGCGGGAGCACGGGGTGGACTTCCCTCCCTCCGACGAGGCCGGGACCCTGGTCTATGCCGCCTGGGGCGGGGTCTACCGGGGCCTGATTCTCATCGCCGACGAGCTCAAGGACGGGGCCTCGGAGGCCATTCAGGCCGTGAAGGCCGCCGGCGTGGAAAAGACCTGCATGCTCTCCGGCGACCGGGCCCGGGCCGCCGAGGCCGTGGGCCGGGCCCTGGGTCTGGACGCGGTGAAGGCGGAGCTCCTGCCCCAGGACAAGGTTGCGGCCCTGGAGGAGCTGCTAAAGGCCCAGCCCGCCGGGAAAACCCTGGGCTACGTGGGCGACGGCCTCAACGACGCCCCGGTCCTGGGCCGGGCGGACCTGGGCATCGCCATGGGCTCCCTGGGCTCCGACGCGGCCATCGAGGCGGCGGATCTGGTCATCATGGACGACGACCTGCGCAAGCTCCCCGCCGCCATCCGGATTGCCCGCAAGACCCTGCGGATCGTCCGGCAGAACATCGCCTTCGCCCTGCTCGTCAAGCTAGCGATCCTGGTTCTGGGCGCCCTGGGCCTCGCCAATATGTGGCTGGCGGTCTTCGGCGACGTGGGCGTGTCGATCATCGCCATTCTGAACTCCATGCGGACGCTGAAGGACTGAATCTGACAGCGGAAAGCTCTCCCGGCAAGCGGGGGAGCTTTCCGCTGTTTTGTTCTTGCTTTTTACGTTGAAATGTTCTATAATAATGGATAAAGTTGCAATCAATATGCCCGGCGGCGTCCGGGCAGTTCTGCGAGGTGAAGCCCTATGGCCGAAGAGCCCCAATTCCACATCACCGTCGTGACCCAGCAGCGGCGGCGCTCGGGCGGCAGCCCGGTCTCCCCCGGCGACGCCCACGGACAAAGCGACGCGCCGAAGGCCCCGCAGCCCCAGGCTGAGACGCCGAAGTCCGAGCGGGGCCGGGCGGAAGCGTCCAAAAGCAGCGCCCAGGCCTCCCATCCCGCCGCGGAGCAGACGGGGCAGGCGGACGCGCATCACCACGCCCATTCCCACACCCATTCTCACGCCGCGGGCGGCTCCCGCCGGCGTCACTACAGGGACTACGGCACCGTCAATCTCGGTCCTCTGAACGGCGACGCGGAGGAGGCGGCGGATTTTACCGCCGACCCCGACGGCCCCACCCCCAGCCAGGGAGAGCTGCAAAAGCAGTTTTACAAAAAATACAACGACATTCTGAACCGCCGCTACTTTACGCGGAACCGGAACAAGGTCACAAGGATTATCCTCATTGCCCTGCTGGTCGGGCTCATCTTCGTCGTCAGCGTCATCGGCATCGGCGCCATCCACGGCAGCGTCGCCGAGACCCTGGAGCGGCCCGAGGTGTCCACCGTCCCCGTGGGCACCCTTGATCTCGGATAAGCGAATTTATCTCACGAAAGGAGTATCCGCCATGCTGACCATCGAACATCTCACCAAGCGCTACGGCGACAAGCTCGCCGTGGACGACCTGAGCCTGCACATCGCCCCCGGGGAGATCTACGGCTTCATCGGCCACAACGGCGCGGGCAAGACCACCACCCTCAAGGCCGCCGTGGGCATCCTCCGCTTCGACTCCGGCCGAATCCTGATTCACGGGAAGGACATCCGGCAGGACCCCCTGGGCTGCAAGTCCATTCTGGCCTACATCCCCGACAACCCGGATCTCTATGAATTCATGTCCGGCATCAAGTATCTGAACTTCATCGCCGACATCTTCCGCGTCAGCGCCGAGGACCGGGCCGCCCGGATCCGGGAGCTGGCCGACCGGCTGGAGCTCACCGCGGACCTGGCCCAGCCCATCTCCGCCTACTCTCACGGCATGAAGCAGAAGCTGGCCGTCATCGCCGCCTGGCTCCATCAGCCGAAGCTGATCCTCATGGACGAGCCCTTCGTGGGCCTGGACCCCAAGGCCGCCCACCTGCTGAAGCAGATGATGCGGGAGCACTGTGACCGGGGCGGGGCCATCTTCTTCTCCACCCACGTGCTGGAGGTGGCCGAAAAGCTCTGCGATAAGGTCGCCATCATCAAGCAGGGCAGACTGATTCGCTCCGGCGCCATGGAGGAGGTCCGGGGAGACGACTCTCTGGAGGAGGTCTTCCTCGAGCTGGAGGGCGAATCATGCTGAAGGTACTGATCAAAAAGGAGCTGCGGCAGGTCTGGTATCAGAGCTTTCTCCGGGGCGGCAAGGCCGGCAGAAACGGCAAAAAGCGCTCCGGCAAGGGCACCGCGATCCTCTGGATCGTTCTGGCCGTCTACCTGCTGGCGATCTTCAGCTTCGTGGCCTGGCTGGCCGGGGAGCAGTTCCTGGGCCTGCCCGGCCTGGGCTGGCTCTACTATATGCTTCTGGGTGGGGCGGCCATCCTCTTCGGCGCTCTGGGCAGCGTTTTCTCCACCTATACGACCCTCTATCTGGCAAAGGACAACGACCTGCTGCTGTCCATGCCCGTCCCGGTGAAGCACGTCATCCTCTCCCGGCTCTCCACGGTCTACCTCATGGGCCTGTTCTACGCCGGTTCCATCGCCCTGCCCGCCGCCGTTGTAGGCCTGATCCGGGCCGGCTTCAGCCTCTCCCGGCTGGTCGGCAGCCTGGTCTGGGTCCTGCTGATTACGTTGATTGTCCTGGCCCTCTCCTGTCTGCTGGGCTGGGTCGTGGCCCGGATCAGTCTGAAGCTGAAGCGGAAGAGCTTCCTCATCGTTCTGCTTTCGCTCTTCTTTTTCGGCCTCTACTACGTGGTCTATTTCCGCATGATCAACCACATGCCGGAGCTCATTGAAAGCGTCCTGCGCTACGGCGAGGGCGTCCGCAGCTCCTTCAATCCCCTCTGGCTCTTCGGCCGGACCGGCGAGGGCGACTGGCTTGCCATGCTGCTCTGCCTGGCGGCGCTCTGCCTGGTCCTGGGGCTGATTTGGCTGCTGATGCAGCGCAGCTTCCTCTCCGTCGCCACGGCCTCCGCCGACGGAAAGAAGGCGGTCTACCGGGAAAAGGCGGCCCGCCAGGGCTCCGTCTCCGCCGCCCTGTTCCGCAGGGAGTGGCAGCGCTTCAGCTCCAGCGCGGGCTATATGCTCAACACGGGCATCGGCATCGTCTTTCTCCTGGGCCTGGGCGTCTTCCTGCTGATCAAGGGGAAGGAGTATCTGGGGATCCTCTGTTCCTCCATCCCCGCGCTGGGCGAGATGCTGCCCGTGCTGATCTGCGCCGCCTGCTGTATGATGGCGGGCACCGTGGACATCAGCGCCCCCTCCGTCTCTCTGGAGGGCAAGACCCTCTGGCAGCTTCGCTCCCTGCCCGTCACCGCCTGGCAGGTCCTCCAGGCCAAGCTCCTGCTCCACCTGTCCGCGGCGATCCTGCCCACTCTGTTCTGCGTGGGCGTCGCTGCGGCCATCCTCCAGGCGACCCTGGCCCAAAAGCTGCTGATCCTCGCGGTCTCCCTGCTCTTCATGGTCCTGACTGCCCTGCTGGGCCTGGTCCTGGGCCTCAAAATGCCAAACCTGGACTGGACCAACGAGTTGATCCCCATTAAGCAGAGCTTGCCCGTCGTCATTACCATGCTCGGCGGCATGGGCTTTGCGCTCCTCCTCGGCGGACTCTACGTCTGGTTCGGCCGGCGGCTTGGCGTCACCGGCTGGCTCAGTGCCGCGGCTCTGGTCCTGATCATTGCCAACGCCGCCCTCTTCCTCTGGCTGAGAAGCAAGGGAACGAAACGCTTCGAGGAGCTTTCGTAAGCTTTGAGGTGTCTGTATGAGCTACAAGCGTCTGCCCTTCGAGCAATTTTTCTTGGACACATCGAAGGATTATAACCACACGGGGCAGCCCATCCACGCGCTGAACTATCAGTCGATCTCCTATCCCTGTACCGGGAAGCTCCACCGCCTGCTGGGCCACAACCACGAGGTCAACTACGCCTTTCTCTACGACGAAGCGCGGGACGTGAACCAGATCCACTTTGAGAAGACCGTGGGCTTCACGGACTGGTTTGCCAACTTTGAATTCGCCGCCGCGTACTACGACGCCATCGAGTTCGAGGGCAAGCCCCTCCAGCTCCGGGTCCACCGGGGCTGGGCGGAGATGTACCTGGCCGCCAAGCGGGTCATCCGGGCGGAGTGGCAGCGGCTCCACGAGGCCCATCCCATGGCGGAGACGGAGATTATAGGTTGGTCCCTGGGCTCCGGCCAGGCCATGCTCTGCGCCCAGGACCTGAACTACAATTTCGGCCTCCGGCCCCGGGTCTTCACCTACGGCAGCGTGAAGCCCTTCCGGGCCAGGCCCGAGGAGGCGGCGGCTCTGGGCCGCTACCTGGCCTCTCTGTGCGCCGAGTGCTGGAACTTCGCGGACAACAACGACATCGTCACCTCCATGCCCCCCTTCCGGGGCTGCACGGACATCCGCCGGGTCGGCGTCTCCACCCAAAAGCGCCGCCTCTGGCGGCTGGTCAACCCCTGGAAGTACCACGCCTACTACGACAGGGCGGAGCTGTACGAAAATCTGCCGCCCCTTCCCTGAAATTCGGATTTGTCGGGCCGTAGGGGGCGGCGCCCTCGACGCCCCGCTTTCCGTATCAAAACGCGGGCGCGGGGCGTCGTA
Organism: uncultured Clostridia bacterium; assembly: GCA_947168005.1. GTDB lineage: Bacteria > Bacillota > Clostridia > Oscillospirales > Oscillospiraceae > JAFRPC01. Next base: position 2,853 of record CAMVKI010000040.1, on the reverse strand, counting down.
GGCGCCGCCCCCTACGAATGATTCCGACAAATGCCGATTTATCGATCAAATTCAGAAAAAAAGTGTTGACAAACGGGTCGTTTTGGTATATACTAACCAAGCTTTGAGCGCACGACCACGCCAAAGCCGAAGCGGGGTGCGGCAGCGCCGCCGCGGACAAGTCAACATGGAGTGGTATCGAAGCGGTCATAACGAGCACGACTGGAAATCGTGTGTACGTCAAAAGCGTACCGAGGGTTCGAATCCCTCCCACTCCGCCAAAGCGAAAATCCTGTCACGAAAGTGGCAGGATTTTCGCTTTGTATTTTTCATTCTTAAGTTTTAAGTCTTCATTTTTCAGTTTGTCCCGACAGGATTTTCTAAATGAATACTGAAGACTTAAGACTGAAAAATGAATAATTGTTGCGAAGACAGACGTTTTACGTTATAATATGGCCGGTGATAATACCATAATTAATCATTATGACAGTAGATTTGGATATGCTCAGTTTATGAAGATCAAGGACATTATGCCCTGGGTTGTCCGGTTTGATTTTGAGGGAAAAAGTTGTAAGGCGATACGATCTTTCAAATTGTTTGGCATATTATGAATTGTCGATAGTTCGAATCCATCTGTCAAAAAACGCAAATCCATCTATTTCGTCCCCGCTTGCCATGATATCATATTGCGGCAGCGGAGATTTTTTATATTTCCCCCCGGTTTCCCTTGCTTTTTCCTTTTCGATATGGTATTCTATTGTTGCGACACAAATCAATATTGGATTCACACGAAAAGTGTGCGTTTTAAACGGTAAAAACGCACGCTTTGTCCCGCATGCTTTTTGTGTGGATCATGATTTGTGTCGCAGCAATCTGAGCTGTGCGTTTTTCAGTGCGCAGCTCCGGCTGCGCACTTTTTATTCTGGAAGGTCGATCTTATGAAAAATGGACCATTTGTCGCTTACCGGCACAAAACGCAAAGGAGGTTTGCTGTATGAAAGAATTTTTGGGAATCGTGATGGCAGCAGTGATTGTGCTTTCGCTCGTGGGCTGCGCAAATACACAGCCGTCAACGCAGAATGCACAACCCTCAACACAGAATTCGACTGTCTCAGGGACAAGCGACGCCGCAGTCACAGATGTACCCATAACGGAATCCTCTGTTTTTCCCGAACCGCTGACCGAAAAAGGGATCCTCGGCCTGTATGCTGGAGGTTATGACTATGATAAAAGCCTGTACACACGCTTTGTTTTGGCATGGGTCGATCCGGAAACAGGCGATACGAGCGTTTGGCGAGAGTTTTGCTCAGATGACAGCAACGTCATAATAGACCCCAACCATGTATTATCAGGTCCTGAAAACGGGAAAGCGCTTCTGCGGCAAAGCTTCGATTCTTCCTACGAACGCATCCTCGCAAAGAATAATGCTGATGGCAGTTGGGGATGGGTCGATACAACCGGCACATATACAAATGTTACCGGGATGTTTGGAGCTTCAAATGACTTTTACCGGGCTGTTCACGGTGTTGGCTTTTACAATGATTGTTATTATATGAGCAGCGAAAAATATCCAAAGGAGCTGCATGACCGTCTTAATGATACATATGCACGTTGGAGCGCTGCAACAGCAGGAGGGGGCTATCCTTCCAGCGAAGCACAAGCGCTTAACAGCCAATACTTAGAGTTAATGAAACAAATCGCTTCGGTGGCACAACTGGAGATGCTTAAGGTTCCTCTTGATACACCTGATATCGACCATGTTGAGACAATTGACATTTACAACAGCAAGCACATGCAAGAAGTTGATTTCCTTGGGTACACGTTTATTGTTCAGTCGAACGCGAATCACGAGCTTGCGTATGTATATAATTCCAGAATGATTCCGTGTCCTGTGTTTTGTGAGGAATCAACCGGGAAATGTGTCTTAAGTAATTATTACGGCGACTGGATGAACGCAGATCAATGCTTGTACAGCGATAACGGAAGGATACGGATCACCAAGTCAATTCTATTGGATGACAGAACAAAAGAGGATTTTGATTCCACCCCAGCGAATCTGTTCAGCGACAAAGGCACCTTTTTGGACAGCCCTGATTGTGAATACGACTGTCCGATTTTGAATCCCTCAAAAGACTGTGTCGTCAGTATTGTTGAGGCGAAAGCAATCAGTGAAAATGGAAAAGCCCATTATTCGCTCGATCATCTCGGAATTTACTCTGTCGCAGGCGAAGAACAATCTGCCCTGAGTTCAGCCGTTGGTGTTTCGACAGAAAATGGTAATGCCTGGATCAAGAAGCTGTTGGATTGGCGCGATTGATTCATAATTGCCAAAACTTGTAATTCGTCCCCGCTTGCCGAAGCGAAAATCCTGCCGACCGTCGTCGGCAGGATTTTCGCTTTCAGATTCTTTACACCACCGACGGCTCCGTGAAAAGCTTGCCCTCGGCAAAGCGGGAGAGCTTGAGCCGGGAGGCGTCGATGGTGGGCTCCAGGCCCAGGATCATTTCGGACATGACGGTGCCGGTGACGGGGCCGAACATGAAGCCGTGTCCTGAGAAGCCGCAGGCCACGTAGAAGCCCTCGACTTCATCGACCTTGTCGTAGATGGGCTGGCGGTCCGGGGACATGTTGTAGAGGCCCGCCCACTGACGGATGATCCGGAGCTGTCCGATGGGGGGCAGGACCTTGTCGATGGTCTTGGCCATCTCCTCCAGGAAGTGCCATATCGTGATGAAATCGGGGACGGTTCTCGTTTTCATCTTGTTATGTCAACTCAGATGAATTCGGGGACGGTTCCAATGTCATTAAGCCAGGAATGAACCCCCCAAAAAAGGTTGAAATAATGCAAAAAAACACTTGACAAATGCATAAAAA
>CAMVKI010000039.1 GCA_947168005.1 uncultured Clostridia bacterium | reverse complement strand
GCGTCCAGGGTCTCGCCCCGGCGGCCGATCAGGGCGCCCAGGTCCTCGCCGGTCAGCTCCACGCCGATGGTGTCGCTCTCCTTGCGGAAGGCGTGAGGCACCGCGTCGGACTCCATGCGCTCCAGAAGACCCTTCAGGAAGGTCTCGACCTTCTCCTCCTGGGAGCCGGGCTCCGCGGGGGCGTAGCTCTTGGGCGCGGCCTTGGGGGCTTCCTTCCGGGGGGCCTGCTTCTTCTGCTCGGGCTTTGCGGGCTTCTCCAGCTTGGGCGCTTCCTTCTTCGGAGCCTCCTTCTTCGGAGCCTCCGCCTTGGGGGCCTCGGCCTTCGGGGCCTCGGGGGCCTTGGGCGGAACGGGAGGCTTGGGCAGGACGGGGGGCTTGGGCATCTCCAGCGGCTTCTCCAGCTTGGGCGCCTGCTTCTTGGGCTTGCGGGAGGCGGCGGAGAGGGCGGGGGCGGGGGCGGCGGGCTTGGGATCGGGGACCTCGTAGGTCACCTTGACCTTGGCGGGGCTGGCGCCGATGCCGAGGAAGCCGGACTTGGCGTTCTCCAGAACCTCCACGGAGACCGCGTCGCGGTCAAGCTTCAGCTCGGTCAGAGCGGCCTGGATTGCCAGGTCGATGCTCTTGCCGGTGGCAATAAAATATTTCTCCATGTTTACTCCTTATTCTTCTTGTACCGGTCGGGGTCGTAGTTTCTGCCCCGGCGGAAGGGACGCTCGCCGTCCAGCTTCTTTTCGGCGGGCTCGACGCCCTCCTCCGCGGCCTTGGCGGCGGCGTAGGCGGCCTCCTTGGCAGCCTGATCGTTCCGTTCGCGCTGCTGCATCTTTTTCTTGCTGGCGCTGCCGACCATGCCGTCGGGATTCTCGGCCCGGCGCTGGGCGCGGATGCGCTCCTTTTCGGCCTCGATGGCGGCCTCCTCGGCGGCTCTGGCCCGCTTGATCTCGTCCTCGGCGTCGTAGATCTTCTTATAGCGCTTGGTCAGGAACACGTCCTGAATCAGACCGAGCGCGCCCTGGAGGAACCAGTACAGAGACAGGCCCGCGGGGGCGATAAAGCCGATATAGACCGAGAACAGGGGCATCATGAACATCATGGACATGTTCTGCTGGTTGGACTTCTTTGCCATCTCGGCGTCCTGCTCGCCCTTCTCGTTGACGATGACCTTGCCGTTCAGCTTCTGGCCCACCCACATGGAGAGCATGCTGACGCCGCCGGAGATCAGGGGCAGGAGGAACTGGCCGATGGAGCTCCACAGGCTGCCGGCGGCAGCGACGGACTCCGCGGCCCAGAACTTCAGGTGCGGGACCGTGGCAAGCTCCACGCCGGCCAGCCGGGTGTTCATGGTAATGACGGCGGCGGGAAGATTCATGGCGTCCAGCTGTGCCTTAACCGCGTCGATATGGGGCAGGGCCTCCATCTGCCAGTAGAAGCCGGTGACGTTGAGATTCGCCAGGGCGGAGCCCTCGGCGGCGGTCTGCTTGGCGGCGTAGAAGATGTTCTGAATCTCGCCGACGGTCCTGGCGCTCACGTGGCCGTGGAACATGAGCCAGGTGATGGGCTCGCGGATGATATAGTACAGGGGGATCAGAAGCAGGAGGGGCAGCAGGGACCAGAGGCAGCCGGAGCAGCCGCCGGCGCCTTCCTCCTTATAGAGCTGGTTGACGGCCTGCTGATAGCCCTGCTTGTCGTCGCCGAACTTGGCCTCCAGGGCCTTGACCTGGGGGGTCAGCCGGGACATCTTCATCATGCTCTTCTTGCTCATGGCGGAGGTGGGGAACAGAAGCAGCTTGACAATGACGGCAAAGAGGATCAGGGCCCAGCCGTAGCTCTGGGTCAGATCGTAGAGCCAGCGAAGCAGGTAGGAGAAGGGCAGCTTCACATAGTCGAACACGCCGAGCTTTTCCTGCTCGGCATACTCGCTGATGTCGATGGCCTGGATCACGGCTCTCTTGGTGTCGTTCTCACCGGAGACGTAGTAGGACCGCAGGCCGGTCTCGGGGTCGGTCTCCGTGATGAGCGCCTCAGCCTGAACCTCGACCTTTTCCTTGGTGTCCAGGTCGATCCAGACCGTGGGGGTACTGGTCGCGGCGGTGCAGCCTGTCAGCGTCAGCAGCCCGAAGAGGATCAGGGCCAGCAGCGCCAGGCTGACATAGCGGGAAAGAAAATGTTTTTTCATTGTGTGTTCTCCGATACACAAGTGGATTGGGACCGGTCGATGCCGGCCGCGGTTGGGTGTCTCGCTTGTTGGAGCAGTTGCATTCCGGATTCCAGATTACGGAACAGGATCAAAGTAGTCGCGTTTGGAAAACGGGTGGCAGCGGCAGAAGCGCCGGGCGGCCAGGGCGCCGCCCTTCAGGGCGCCGTACTTGCCGATGGCCTGGACCGCGTATTCGCTGCAGGTGGGCGAAAAGCGGCAGCGCCGGGGGAAGGCCGGGGAGATATGCCGCTGATAGAAGCGGATCAGAGCGAGCAGCAGTTTTTTCACGGCTTCTCCTCCTTCAAAAGGCGCAGCTTGGCGCACTGGCGCAGGAAGCTCCTCTGCATCTCCTGAAAATCCCCGTCGATGGCGGCGCTTCGGGCGACGATCACGACATCGTAGCCCCGCTTCAGCCGGCTCTCGTTGAGGCGGTAGGTCTCCCGGATCCGGCGGCGGGCCCGGTTGCGGTCCACCGCCCGGCCCAGCTTGGCGCCGGTTGTGATGCCCAGCCGGTTCCCGTCGGTGCCGTTGCGTCTGGCGTAGACAACGACAAAGCGGCCAACGGCGCTGTCGCCCCTGGCGTAGAGCCTGCGGAACACGTGGTTCAGCTTCAACGGAACGGTATATTCCACCGGATAGCCTCCTGTTGCCTGTTTGAAATGCGCAGCGAAAAACAGCTTCGGGGCGAACAGACCTGAATCCGTTCACCCCGAATCTTCAAAGGCATTTCAACGGACTGCCTGGACCGTTTTCCAATTTGCTCAGGCGGAAATGACGGCTCTGCCCTTTGCGCGGCGGCGGGCAAGGACCTTCCGACCGTTGGCGGTAGCCATTCTCTTTCTGAAGCCGTGGACTTTGGATCTGTGACGCTTTCTGGGCTGATAGGTACGCAGCATGTGGGTTACACCTCCTATGGTAGATTATGCTCAACAGCTGTAAACAGCCGCAGCGAGTGGGTTTTGGGGCCGACTTAGGCCCATTCGGCGTATATTATAGCCGCATCGGGGGGCAAATGTCAAGTATTTTCTTTTAATCTTCGCCGTTTTCTGTCCTTTGCTCCTCGTCTCCTTCCCGGTAGCCGGACTCCTCCAGGAGCTTTTCCAGCTTTTGCAGGTAAGTCAGGGACTCGAAGCTGCCGGGCTCCCGGTTCTCGGGAGGCAGCTTGCTCGGGTCGAAAACGCCGGTGGTGGAGAGCAGCTCCCGCCGGGACTTGCCTGAAGCGTCGGCGTCAGCCGCCTTGGGAGCGCTTTCCTCGGCCGGGCGGCCAATGGCCGTCCCTGCGGCCTCGCTCTCCCCTGCCGCCTGCTGCCTGCTGCCTGCGGCCTCGCTCTCCCCTGCCGCCTGCTGCCTGCTGCCTGCTGCCTCGCTCTCCCCTGCTGCCTGCTGATTCCAGGGCTGCGTCAGGTCCAGGGGCGGCATGCTGCCGGTGGGGCGGGGGGGCATGGGCTCGGCGGCGGGAGGCGCGTCGGAGGCGGGCTCCTCCTCGCCCCGGCGCGGATCGGCCAGGGCCACGGGGACCTTGACGATGGGCGGCCGGGAGAAGCGGGCCAGCAGGGCCACGATCAGGAAGACCAGGAAGATTGCCAGACAGACGGCGCTGATTTTCAGGCCCAGGGAGAAGCCCGGGGTCTCGTATTCCAGGGCCACGGCGTGGACGCCGGGCTCCAGATGGACGGCGATCATGGCGTCGCCCACGGGGGTGATCCGGGCCGGCTCGCCGTTCACCGTCAGGGTCCAGCCCTGGTCGTTGGGGATGGAGAGATAGAGCAGGCCGGGCTCCTCCGCCCGCACCGCGCCCTCCACCCGGGTATCGGTGACGAGCATGGGGATCATGGAGCGCTCCGAGAGCATTTCATAGGCCCGGTCAAAGAGCTCCGTGTCGAAGAGTGCCGCGCCGTAGACCACGGAGCCGGTTTTGCCGCTCTTGGCCTTGTAGCGAAGGCTGATTCTGTCGCCCTCCCGGAAGCTGCCCATGCAGCGGTTGTAGCCGTAGCCGTCGGCCCAGGCGTACTGCTTCTCCCCGTTGAGGAAGAAGCTGACGTCGGCGGCAGCGGCGCTCTTGGTGTAGACGCAGAGCATCCCGGCCCTGGGCATGACCCAGGTGATCTCCGCGTAGTTCTCATCGTCGCAGGGGCCGTCCACCTGGAAGCTCGTGGAGGTCTTGCCGCTGAGCTTGGCGGTGCCCACGGCCTCCACGCCCTCGTCGCTCAGGCTTTCGTAGAGGGGCTCCTCCAGGCCGGTCATCTCCCGGAAGAGGCGGTTGAGCCGGTCGAAGGGCAGACCCGCGTTCTGGGTGGCGTCGTACTCCAGGGCGTCGTCGCCCACCATATAACCCAGGGTCAGATAGGCCTTGTTCTCCAGCAGACGGACCCGGCCCTGGGAATCGATCTCCCGGAAGTAGAGGGGGTCCACGTTCCGGTCGTTGCGGTCGATCAGATACTTGATGCCCAGCAGCAGGTTCGTAAAGGGATCGGCCTCCTGGTAGATATAGCGGTTGCCCGCCACGGAGGCGGCCATGCCGATGCTCTGGAGGAAGGCGGAGACCTTGCTGTTGGCCGCGGAGGAGAAGACGGAGACGCCGTTGTAGCCCAGCAGGGTCCCGTCGTTGAGGGTCTGCTTCAGGGCCACCTCGGCCCGCCAGAGGTCCACGTTCTCCTCTTCCTTCCAATGGATGGTGTCCACCATGGCGGCGGTGTCCACCTTCTCATAGGGATAGTAGGAGGATTCGGTAAAGCCGACCTTCCGCACGCCCAGGGCCACGCAGCCCAGGGACTCGCAGAGCATGCAGACGCAGAGGGCCAGGACGAAGAGCTCCTTTTTGATCATGCGGAAGCTGTAGAGCAGCAGGGCCGCCAGGGCGAAGAGGGCCACGGCGGTGCTCGCGATCACCACCAGCTTGCCGCCGTAGGAGATCACGCAGTAGAGCAGGAGGGTCACGGGGACGACCATGATCGCCGCCCGCCAGCGGGGCAGGTGCTCCAGCTGGGTATAGGCCCGGAAGGCCATAAAGATCACCGTAAAGGACCAGAGGAAGCTGAAGCGGTAGGGCAGCATATTGGGGAAGTGCATCCCGTGCCAGAGATAGTCCAGAATCCGGAAGAGGAAGCTGTTGGCAAAGAGCAGGAGCAGCAGCACGGTGAAAATTCGCTCCCGCAGGGGGATGCGTTTGCACAGCAGATAGACCACGGCCAGGATCAGGGTGAAGAAGCCGCAGAAGATATTGGGCAGGCCCTCCATGGTGGTGGGCTCCGTCAGGGTGCCCGCGTTGGCCAGAATGGCCTCGACGCCCCGCAGGGGGGTCCTGAAGCTCTTGAGGAAGCTCCGGACGTAGCCCAGGCGCAGGGTCAGCAGGGACTCGTGGGTCCCGGCCCAGGAGCTGCGGAAGGTGGAGCTGTCCGAATAGGAGGGCGGCGTTTTTCCAAAGAAGCTGAAGAGCTCTCCGACCTCGCCCCGGTTCACCAGGTCGATGCCCTGCTGATAGCTCAGCTGGTCGTCGGTGACGATGTTCATGGTATAGGTGACGGGGGCCTTGTTGACGGCGGAGGAGGTGGACTGGAGGCCCAGGTAGGCCGGGATCGTCAGGGCCGCCGTCATGCCCACGGCCACGAGGCTGAACAGGGCGATCCGCCAGAGGCGGGTCCAGAAGCCGGCCAGGTCGTCCCAGTTGACCACGTGCCAACCGATGAAGAGCAGCACGACCCAGATACAGATGAACAGGCCGATGTAGTAGCTGCAAAAGACCGCCAGGGCCAGGCTCAGGGTGTAGAGCACGTAGCGCCGGTCCCGGAGCAGGCTGAAGGTGCCCAGGGTCACCAGGGGCAGCAGGGCCACGGTGTCAAGCCAGATGGCGTTCCAGTAGTAGCCCATCAAAAAGGCGCAGAAGGCGTAGGCCGTGGAGAAGGCCACGACGGCAAACTCCTCCCGCCCGAAGGTCTTCTTGAGGAAGAAGGCGCAGAACAGCCCCGCGAAGCCCAGGCGGCAGAGCACCATGAGGTTGTACCAGACCATGACCAGACCGTCCGGCAGAATCAGCGCCGGCAGGTTCAGGGGGCTCGCCAGATAGTAGGCGAAGAGGGAGAGATAGTTGGTCCCCATGCCCGTGGTCCAGGAGTGGAAGAGGGACTGCCCGTTCCGGAGCCGTTCCCGGAGATCCAGATAGAAGGGGTAGTACTGGTGCCACTGGTCGTGGGCCAGGATCATCTTGCTGCCAAAGGGCTTGACGCCGCAGACAGCCCAGATGAAGCCCATGATCAGCACGGGCAGCAGGAAGGCCGTCAGATAGAGCCAGCGCGGCTTCCGCGGCCTGGACAAAAAGCCCCCCGCGCCGTTGAGCGCCCGCAGCCCCGTCCGGGCCAGATGTTTGATGGTCATATCGGTCACCTCAAAAAGGGATTAGGGATTCAGGATTAGGGATTAAGGATTCGGAAAAGAAAAGCTTTCTGTAAATTATACCACAATCTTTTTCAACTTTCAACTTTCAATTTTTAGCTTTCAATTTTCAACTTTCCATTTTGACGACCCGGCGGTCGTAGGTGACCAGGCCGTTGGTCTCGTCCTCCACGTCGGAGAGCTGGGTGTAGACGGCGGCGCAGAGGCCCTTCGGAATCGCCGGCTCGATCTGCTCCCGGTAGAGGGCCCGGAAGGCGGCCTCCCAGGCCTCCCGGCTCTGGAAGATCTGATACCCGTAGGTCTTCTCCCGGTTGAAGCTGTGGTCCTTCACCTTCCACACGTAGCCGCCGAACTCCGAGAGGACGACGGGTCTCGCCGTAGGGGCGCTCATTGAGCGCCCGCCCACGCGCCGCGGCATCCGGAACCGTCGGAAATACACGTGGCGGCTGTCCACGTCGGTCCTGCCCACCCGGAACCAGCCCGAGGCCGTGTCGATGATCCGGGTGGGGTCCAGAGCCCGCAGGGTCTCGTAGGCCCGGCTCGTGTACTGCTGGCCCCAGCCCTCGTTGTAGACCGTCCAATAGACCACGGAGGGGTGGCTGTACAGACGGCGGACCGTCGCCTCCAGGTGGAGGCGGAAGCGGTCCCAGCGGACCCGGCTCCGGGGCCGGAACAGCTGGGGCAGGCGCTGGAGGCCGACGGTGGGCAGGGCCGTATCCCGCAGGAAGGAATAGGGCCCGCAGTTGACCATGTCCTGGAAGACCGCGATCCCCAGCCGGTCGCATTCGTAATAGAACAGCTCGGGCTCAATCTTGATGTGCTTGCGGACCATGTTGAAGCCCAGGCGCTTTGCCAGCTTCAGATCGTCGGCGAAGCAGGCCGGGTCCGCCGGGGTCCAGAGCCCGTCGGACCAATAGCCCTGGTCCAGCAGGCCGTTGAAAAAGTACGGCTTTCCGTTCAGCAGCAGCCGGGGGATCCCGTCCGCGACACCGCTTCCGACGGTCCGCAGGGCGAAGTAAGACCGAACCCGGTCCTCCCCGCAGACCACGGTGAATTCATATAAATACGGGTCCTCCGGCGTCCAGAGCCGGGGCTCGGCGGGCCGCAGCACGGCCCTGCCGTTCTCGACGGGCCATTCCTTCCCTTCAAACAGGATAGACCCATCCCGTACCGGAATACCCTCAGGGTGGTTGTCCATATATTCCCAGGGGTAGAACCCTGACTCCTCCGGACTCGGGAAGGCAAAGACCTCCACGCACACGTCCTCCAGGGTCGGCGTGCAGCGGATCTCCGTGATAAAGGTCTCGGGGACCCATTCCAGCCACACGGTCTGCCAGATGCCGGAGACCGGGCTGTACCACATGCCGCCCCGCTTTTCCCGCTGCTTGCCCCAGGGCAGCTCCGTACCGCCGTAATCCCAAAGCTCCAGCTCCAGCAGGTTCTCGCCCGCCAGGGGGTCCCGGAGCTCCAGGGAGAGGGGGCCGTCCAGCAGGGGCCGGTACGCCGCCAGAACGGTCTCGCCGTTGAAGCGGAAGGCGGCCAGCTCCTGGTCCGCCCCGCCCAGGTGGAGCAGCAGCCGCTTCCCGGCGGGAAGCTCCTCCAGGACGAAGCGCTTCCGGTAATACAGGCAGGGCGTTTTCCCGGCGTCGAAGTCCGCGACGCCGGAGAGCAGGCTTTCCGGCGGGAAGGGGGTCAGAATCCTTCGGTCATAGACCGGCTCACCGCTGTCGTTGGCCCCGAAGTCCCAGTATCCGTTGAGATTGATCCAGCCCTCCCGGACCAGCTGGGGCCGGGGATAGACCTCCCAGGTTTTTGCGCCCGGCTCCTTTTCCAGCCGCGCCAGCAGGGCCTCGCCCCGTTCTGTCAACATTCTGTTCGTCGTGCTCACTTCCATTTCGGCGCCTTCCTCCGGCGGGCGCTCCATTCGCGCCCCTGCAGTTTCGTCATTGCGGGCCGTAGGGGACGGGTTCCCCGTCCCGCCGTTCCCCGCCCGGACAAGTTGAAAATTGAAAGTTTCGGTGTTTTCCAAATTGCCATTTGGAAAACGAAAAAAACGGATTCGCAGCCGCTTCCTTTTCTTTTCTATCGTTCAAATGGCAATTTGAACGATACCACAATTATTCACTATTCATTATTCACTATTCATTATTCATTACGCACCAGGCGGGAAACAGGCCGGCAGATTGCCGGCGCTCCCCGTTCGGTAAGAAGTTTCATCCTGCCTTCCTCCCTTCTCCGCTATATTGTATAACACAGCGCCCATAAAAACAAGAAAAAGCTTGACTTTCCCGAAAATCTGTGTACAATATAGGCACAACTGAACAGCCTTATCAAGAGTGGCGGAGGGACCGGCCCTGTGAAACCCGGCAACCTGCATTGCAAGGTGCCAAATCCGGCGAGAAAATCGGCAGATGAGGATTCCGAAAAGCGCCCGCCTGCCGCCTTGACGAGGCGGTTTTTTTATGGAAAAGGCCGTTTACAGGCCGGAATTGTACTGCAAAAGCATCTGAAAGGAATACACTATGCTGAAAAGAATTTTTACCTCCGAATCCGTGACCGAGGGACATCCCGACAAGGTCTGCGATCAAATCTCCGACGGCGTGCTCGACGCCATTCTGGCCCGGGACCCCATGGCCCGGGTGGCCTGTGAGACCGTGGCCGCCACCGGCATGATCTTAGTGGCCGGCGAGATCACCTGCGACTGCTTCGTGGACATCGCCTCCATCGCCCGCAAGACCCTGCTGGACATCGGCTACGACTCCGCCGAGGCCGGCTTCAACGGCAACACCTGCGCCGTGCTCACCGCCATCGACGAGCAGTCCGGGGACATCGCCATGGGCGTCAACGCCTCCTACGACGACAAGAGCATCGGCGCCGGCGACCAGGGCATGATGTTCGGCTTCGCCTGCGACGAGACCAAGGAGCTTATGCCCGCCCCCATCGGCTACGCCCACAACCTGACCCGGGCCCTGACCCGTCTCCGCAAGGACGGCACTCTGCCCTGGCTCCGCCCCGACGGCAAGAGCCAGGTCTCCGTCCAGTACGACGATGAGGGCCGCCCCGAGCGCATTGACACGGTGGTGGTCTCCACCCAGCACGCCGAGTCCATCGGCATCGACGAGCTGCGCAGCACCGTCATCGACAGCGTGATCCGCCCCAACCTGCCCAAGCGCCTGCTGGACGCGGACACCAAATTCTACGTCAACCCCACGGGCCGCTTCGTCCTGGGCGGCCCCGCCGCCGACACCGGCCTGACGGGCCGCAAGATCATCGTGGACACCTACGGCGGCTACGCCGCCCACGGCGGCGGCTGCTTCTCCGGCAAGGACCCCACCAAGGTGGACCGCTCCGCGGCCTATATGGCCCGCTGGATCGCCAAGAACCTGGTGGCCCAGGGCCTGGCCCGGAAGTGCCAGATCGAGCTGGCCTACGCCATCGGCGTGGCCCAGCCCGTCTCCGTCCTGGTGGACAGCTTCGGCTCCAGCTGGCGCTCCAACGCGGAGCTCTCCGCCCTGGTCCGCCGCAGCTTCGACCTGCGCCCCGCCGCCATCATCGAGCGGCTGGATCTGCGCCGCCCCATCTACCAGGCCACCGCCTCCTACGGCCACTTCGGCCGCCCCGACCTGGACCTGCCCTGGGAGCGGCTGGACGCGGAGCTGAAATAAAACCGGATATAAAAACATGAGCCAATATCACTATCACAACCATAAAAGAAAGCGCAGAGATCCGCTGGCGCTGATTCTCTGGCTGCTGCTCCTGGCCGTGGCGGCCCTGATCGTCGTCTACGCGCTTCGGAGCAGGAGCCCGAAGACCCCGGAGACGACGGCGGCCCCCGCCCTCACCGAGCAGACCGCTCCCTCCGCCGACACCGGCGTCCCGTCGCAGGCGCCGGCCTCCACGGAGCTCCAGACCGCGCCCCCGACCACGGCGGCGCCGCAGACGGCGCCCTCCACCGAGGCCCCGACGACGGCCCCCGCCCAGCCGGAGCCCACGGCGGAGGACTGGAAGCTCCTGCTGGTCAACGCCGACCATCCCCTGCCCGAGGGCTTCACCGTGGCGCTGAAGGGCCTGCGCAACGGCCACCAGGTGGACGAGCGGATCTACCCCGAGCTCCAGCAGATGTTCGACGACGCCCGGAGGGCGGGGATCTATCCCCTCATCAACGAGAGCTTCCGCACCGCCGAGCGGCAGCAGCAGATCATGGACAAATACATCCGGCAGTACGAGGCCGGCGGCATGAGCCATGACGCCGCCGTGGCAAAGGCCCTCACCGTTGTGGCCGTCCCCGGCACCAGCGAGCACCAGCTCGGCCTTGCCCTCGACATCATCGCCGAATACGACAGCGACAACACTGCCACCTGGAACTGGCTGCGGGACAACTGCTGGCGCTACGGCTTCATCCTCCGCTACCCCAAGGGCAAGGAGGAGATCACCGGCATCGACTACGAGCCCTGGCACTTCCGCTACGTGGGCGTCCCCACGGCCCAGGAAATCACCGAATCCGGCCTCTGCCTCGAAGAGTTTTTATCCCAACGGGAACCCTGACCTCAAACCAACGTAGGGGCCGGGTTCCCCGGCCCGTCCGTAGGGGCCGATTCCCACATCGGCCCTTCTCCCCGAAAACCAATTACCTCCCCGAAGAAAGGAGAAAAATGATGCCCTGCACCACTGTTCTGGTAGGCAAAAACGCCTCCAACGACCGCTCCACCATGATCGCCCGCACGGACGACGGGCATTTCGACGAGAAGAAGCTGATCGTCGTCACCCCGAAGCAGCAGAAGCGGAAGTATAAGAGCGTCATCTCCCACGTGGAGATCGAGCTGCCCGAGGAGCCCCTGGCTTACACCGCCAGCCCCAGCGTAGACCCCGCCAACGGGATCTGGGCCGCCACCGGCATCAACGCCGCCGGCGTGGGCATGACCGCCACCGAGACCATCACCACCAATCCCCGGGTCCTGGCGGCGGACCCCATGGCGGAGCTGAAAAAGGCGAAGTCCCGCCGGGAGAAGGAGACGCCCGGCGGCATCGGCGAGGAGGACATCGTGGTCCTGGTCCTGCCCTACATCCGCTCCGCCCGGGAGGGCGTGCTGCGCCTGGGCGCGCTGCTGGAGCAGTACGGCACCTATGAGTCCAACGGCATCGCCTTCAACGACGAGCACGAGGTCTGGTGGATGGAGACCATCGGCGGCCACCACTGGATGGCCCGGCGGGTCCCCGACGACCAGGTGGTGATCATGCCCAACCAGTTCGGCATGGACAGCTTCGACCTGGAGGACGCCTTCGGCGAGCAAAAGGCCCACCTCTGCTCTGCGGACCTGCGGGAGTTTATCGCGGACAACCGGCTGGACTGCAACCAGGACGGGGTCTTCAACCCCCGGAACATCTTCGGCTCCCGCACGGACCACGACCACATCTACAACACCCCCCGGGCCTGGTTCATGGGCCGCTACCTCTGCCCCCGGAAGTGGAAGTGGGACGGCCCCGACGCCGACTTCACCCCCGAGAGCGACGATATCCCCTGGTCCTTCATTCCCGAGCGGAAGCTGGCCGTGGAGGACGTGAAGTATCTGCTCTCCTCCACCTACCAGGGCACCCCCTACGATCCCTATCTGAGCCGGGACAACGGCGTGCGGGGGAAGTACCGCCCCATCGGCATCAACCGCACCGGCGTCACCTCCGTCTGCCAGATCCGGGACAATCTGCCCGTCGAGCTCCGGGGCGTGGAGTGGATCTGCTTTGCCTCCACCACCTTCGACGCCCTGCTGCCGGTCTACCCCTGTGTGGAGAAGATGCCGGACTATCTGGCGAAGGTGAGCCTGGACGTTTCCACCGAGAACTTCTACTGGGCCAGCGCGCTGCTGGGGGCTCTGGCGGATCACAGCTACCACAAGAGCAACCGGGATATCGTCCGCTATCAGGACGCCGTGATGACCCGGGGCCGGCAGCTCCTGCGGGAGTACGACGCGAAAATGCTGGAGAGCGGCGACTTCTCCCTGGCCGCCGAGGCCAACGAAAAGCTGGCCCGGATGGCAAAGGAGGAGACCGGCAAGGTCCTCTACAAGGTCCTGCGGGCCGCCTCCGAGGGCATGAAGAACGGCTACAACCGGGCAGACTACTGAGACCAAAACACATCAATTGAGAATCGGAGGACCCCTTTATGGAGCACCCTGAATTTCACAGACAAACCGAAGAACGGCTGCTGCGCTACGCGGCAGTCGCCACCCAATCCAGGCACGGCGGCGAACTGAGCCCCAGCACCGACTGCCAGCGGGATTTGGCGAAGCTGCTCTATGACGAGCTGCACGCCCTGGGCATCCGCGCCAAATACGACGAGGCGCACTGCCTGGTCTACGGCTGGCTCCCCGCCGCCCATCTGAAGGAGGACCGGCCCATCGCCCTCATCGCCCACCTGGACACAGCCCCCGACGTCAAGGGCAGCGAGGTCAAGCCCTGGGTCCTGCGCAAATACCCCGGCGGGGACATCCTCCTCAACGAGGCCGAGGGCATCGTCCTCAGCGCCGCCGACTACCCCAATCTGGAGCAGTATATCGGCCAGGACCTGGTCCTCACCGACGGCACCACCCTCCTGGGCGGCGACGACAAGGCCGGCATCGCGGCCCTGATGACCCTGGCGGAGTACTACATGGACCATCCCAAGCGGCCCCACCGCTCCATCTGCCTGGCCTTCACCCCCGACGAGGAGGTGGGCGGGCTGGCCCGGGACCTGGATCTGAACCTGCTCGGCGCCGGCGTGGGCTATACCATCGACGGCGACCACCTGGGCTGGTATCAGGACCAGACCTTCAACGCCGCCGAGGCCTTCGTCACCATCACGGGCCGGAGCGTCCACCCCGCCACGGCCAAGGGCATCATGATCAACGCCGCGGACCTGTCCGGGGAATTCCTGTCCATGCTCCCCAAGCGGGAAAAGCCCCAGTACACCTCCGGCGACGAGGGCTTCTACTACGTGACCTCGGTCCGGGCCGACTGCGAGCACGCCGAGATCCGGCTCATCGTCCGGGACTTCGACAAAATGCGCTTCGAGATCCGCCAGGACATGCTCCGGGTCTACGCCCGGATGCTCAACGAGCATCTGGGGGAGGAGCGGGTCCAGGTGGAGCTCCGCCAGCAGTACCGCAACATGGGCGAGGTGCTGAGCCAGTACCCCTTCTTGGTGTCCGATCTGGAGGCCGCCATCCGGGCCGCGGGCCTGGAGCCCAGGTCCGAGCCCTTCCGGGGCGGCACCGACGGCTCGGCCCTGAGCTTCCGGGGTCTCCCCTGCCCCAACCTCTCGGCGGGCTATGAGAACGCCCACGGCCGCTTCGAGTTCGTCCCCGTGGCTTCCATGGCGAAGAACGTGGAAATCCTCCTCCATCTGACGGAAAGGTAAGGCCGGGCTATGGCAAAGAAGAAACGGCAAAGCGAGGACCTCCGTTACGCGGTCAACAAAAAGGCTCTGAAGCAGGCCCAGGCCCGGGCCGCCGAGGAGCAGGCCCGGCAGGCGAAGCGGGTCGAGAACCGGGAGAAGAGCTTCCGCATGGGGACCGCCTTCCTCTACGGCGTCATCGCCCTGATGGTGCTCTTCTGCCTCTACACCCTGCTGCGGACCCTCCTGGTCCGGCGGGCGGCCTCTCTGGAGACCCTGCGGGGCAATCTGCTCTTCGTCAGCCTGGCGGCCATCCCCATTCTGCTGGGCCTCGGCGCGATCCTGCTGCACCGGCTCCTCCGGAATCGGCGGGAGCAGTATTCCGAC
>CAMVKI010000038.1 GCA_947168005.1 uncultured Clostridia bacterium | reverse complement strand
GCTCGTAGATCTGGGAGGAGAACTCCCGCCAGATGGCGTCCTTCATCTCCACCCGGACGCCGATGTCCACGGCGTTGGACTTCATGGCGATGCCGAACTGCCGGCAGAGCTCGCCCACGAACTCCGCCCCGTTGCGGCCCGTGGCAATGATGAGCTTCCCGGCCTCCAGGGAGCCCCGGGCGGTGTCCAGCCGGTAGCCCGCGGGCAGGGCCTCGACCCGGGTGACCTCGGTGTCGGGGAGCAGGTCCACGCCGTTCTCTCCCAGCCAGCGGATCAGGTTCTCCATGATGAGCAGGTTGTTGTCGGTGCCCAGGTGCTTGACGTTCATATCCAGCAGCCGGAGGTTGTTTTGCAGGCATTTGAGCTTCAGGGCCTCGTTGGAGCCGTACTCCCTGATGGAGACCCCCGCCGGGGTGAAGCGGTCCAGGACCCGGCTGACCCGGCCGATGTATTCCATGGCGAGCCGCTCCCCCAGCTCCTCGCCCAGGGTGCCGCCGTAGGCAGTGCCCAGATTGAACTTGCCGTCGGAGAAGGCCCCGGCTCCGGCGAAGCCCGAGGTGATGGAGCAGACCGGGCAGTAGACGCAGCTCCTGCCCCCCGCGGCGGGACACCTCCGCCGCTCCACGGGCTTGCCCTTCTCGGCAATGGCCACGCTC
The DNA here is from genome assembly GCA_947168005.1 of uncultured Clostridia bacterium. Lineage (GTDB taxonomy): Bacteria > Bacillota > Clostridia > Oscillospirales > Oscillospiraceae > JAFRPC01. The sequence goes on along the minus strand of CAMVKI010000038.1, from coordinate 13,859 downwards.
CGGTTGGGGTCGTTCATCCGCAGCCCGTAGGCCGCCATCAGCCCGCCGATGCCGCCGCCGATGATCACAACGTCGTAACGAGTATTCATAGCTGATACCTCCGTATGCGCAAATCTCTAAGCATATTATACGACGAAAGAAGGAGAATTGCAAGAGGGTCCGAAGGAAGTCCCGCAAATCCGAAGGCTCTTTACAAAGCGCGGAGGCTTTGATATAATATCAATAATAGGAAAAGGAGGCGAGCGTGGATGGAGTTTGAGAAGGAGAACGCCTGGGCGCGGGAGCTGCTGCGGCCGGGGGAGAGGCTGCTTTGGTGCGGGAAGCCCCAGATGAAGCGGGTTGTGGAGCCGGCGGATCTGATTTCCCTGGCGCTCATGGGGGTCGTGGCGGTTTTTGGCGGCAGGATGCTCCGGGATTTCCTGCGGGCGGAGCAGAAAAACGTCATCGGGATCGTTGTGATTTGCGCCGCCCTGGCCGTCGGCTTTGGGCGGATCCTCTGGACCGTCGTGCAGCGCTTTCTGGAGCTGCGGAGCGCGGCCTACGCCCTGACCGATCAGCGGGTCATCGGCCGGAACGGCAAGAAGACAAAGAGCCTGGAGCTCACGAGCCTGCCCCGGATGACCGTGGCCCAGCGGGACGACGGCAGCGGCGACATCCTCTTCGGGGCGAATCCCCAGGCCGCCTACGCCCCCGAGGGCTTCCGGCTCAACGGCGGATTTCGCTACCGCGGCGGCCCGCGGCCCGGCTTCCGTGCCGTCCTGGAGTTCCGGGAAATCCCCGAGCTGAGCCGGGTGGAGCAGATGATCCGGGAAGCCGCGGACCGGGCGCAGAGCGCGGCGGGCACAGAATAGAACGCAAAATGCAAGATGCAAAATGCAAAATGAAAAATACGGCCCCCCGGTTCCATGCAGGAACCGGGGGGCCGCGCTTTGCGAAGGCTTATTTTTTCTCAATTTTCGCCTGGGGGGCCTTTCGGCGCAGGAGGCGGTAGAGCTCCTCCGGGCCGCCGTTTTCAAAGCCGGATTTGTCCAGGGGGATCAGGCTTCGGCTGCGGGTGGTGAGGACGATCAGGCGGTCCGTCTCGGAGACGCGCTTGATTTTTTGATAGCTCATATGCCGGAGCTCGTCGCTCTCGCCCCGGCGGTTGGCGACGTTCTCCTCCATGAACCAGAGCCGGTTTTCCAGCGCGGTGGAGCCCTCGTCCAGGGCCTGGCGGAGCAGCTGGTTCTTGACGGCCCGGCGGGGATAGAGGTGGAATTGCTGGGCGTAGAAGAAGACCGCGGCCGCCAGCAGGAAGCAGGCCTGGACCAGGGTGGAGCCGGCCTGCTTCGAGGCGATGGCCCAGATCACCAGGCCCAGGGCGGCGGCGGCGACGATCAGATCCACCGCCCGCAGGATCCGAAAGAAGGGCCGCCGCAGGGCGGCGCCCATGGCCTCCGTGAGCACGGCCTTGTCGATGACGCAGAGGTTCATCAGGCAGCCGGAGAGGGCTTCTTCGGCCTCCGCGGTTTCGTTCTCTTCTTCATAGCCGGGGGCGACGATGGGAAGCTCAGCCATGGGATCTCTCCTTCTTGGGGACGGCGGCGGGGCATTTGCGGTTCATGAGGGACCAGAACTCGGCCTCGCTGCCGTTCTCGAAGCGGGCGGTGTCCAGGACGATGAACTGCTTCTCCGCGGTCCAGAGGATGATCCGGTCCCGATCCGGGAGAATGGCCTTCAGGCTGTCGTAGTCGATATGCGTCAGCTCTTCGACGCCCTCCCGGCGGCCGGTGAGCTCCTCCTCGCCGAACCAGACCGTGACCTCGGGCGCCGGGCCGGAGCCGCCGGCCTCGTAGCGTTGGATCTGCTGCTTCGCCTGCTTCTTCGGCATCCGAAGGCCGACGAAGAGATAGGCCGCCGCGCCCAGCAGCAGCACAAAGGGCAGGGGAGAGGGTCCGCCCTGCAGGACCATCATCAGGATGGAGAAGGCGGCGATCAGCCCGGCGCCGAAGCAGAAGATGTACAGCGTGCGGCGAAAGACCCGGGCGTAGGTGCGGCGCAGGGTCCGCACGTCCATGATGCAGCGGTTGGTGAGGGTCTTGTTTTCTTCCATGGGAAACTCCTTTTCTTGGGGCCCGTCACGGGGTCCGCCGGTCCTTGGGTACGGCGAAGGCGCACTTCCGGTTCATGAGGGCCCAGAAGTCGGCCTCGCTGCCGTTCTCGAAGCGGGCCGGGTCCAGGGTGCAGAGGGTTCGGGTCGTGGTTCGGATCGTGATCAGCTTCTCGCCGCGCTTGATGGATTTGAACTCGACGTAGTCCAGGGTGCCGGTCTCGTCGGTGGTGCTGTTCCCCACCGCGATCTCCTCCTCCCCGAAGCGCAGGATCACATCGTATTCCCGGACGCCGCGGAGCTCCTCCGTGCGCTGGAGGGCCCGCTTGACGGCCTTGCTGACGGAGCTTCGTGCCTTCCAGAGCTGGAAGCCGGCAAAGCCGTAGAGCAGCGCGATCATCAACAGGAGGGACTTGTTGGCGGAGAAATAGGAGGCGTAGTGCAGGGTGTAGTACACGGCCAGGCCCAGCATGATGCAGCCCAGGGCCGTCTGGAGGATCACGTAGGGCTTCAGAAGCAGCTTGTAGGAATCCCGCAGGCTGTTCTCGTCGAAGTGATAGCGGTTGGTCAGGACGGGGGCCTCCTCCGGGACGGAGGGGACGCTTGTGGGCACAGAGTCCATTGTTTACAGCTCCTTTCGGCAAATTGTATTTGCTCCGCAAATACCGGGACGCTCACCCCTTGCGGGGTAAGAGCGTCCCCTACGGGGGGTGAAGGAGTGCCTCCGAGGCGGGCGGAGGCATCTGGGGATGCCTCCCTACGGCGGGGGACGGGAGTGCCTCCGAGGCGGGACGGGCCGGGGGACCCGGCCCCTACGGCGAGGGGTGCCTGCGGGGATCGGGGGCCCACCTCATCCGCCCCCTTCGGGGGCACCTATTTCGTGGCGATTACCATTTCCGCAGCGCAGCTGCGCAAATAGTGATAAAATCCAAAACAATCCACCGGATTGTTTTGCCCTCAAGGGGAAGGCTTGGGGCAACGCGCTGCTGATCTACGGCGATTCCGCCGCGGCCTGCTTCGCCGCGCAATAACGAAATTTTGCAGCGCCGGACGGCGAATTTTGCGCCCGCGGTATTGCTTTTTGCGCTTGCCTCTGTTACAATCAAGACGTCAGCCAAATTCGCCCGGAAAACACGGAACAATTGAAAGGAGCCGTTCTATGAAAAAGCGATTTGTTTCTGTCCTTTTAGCCATCGTCCTTCTGTGTTCTGTTCTGCCCTGGAGCTGTATGGAGGTCTACGCGGCCACTTATTCCGGGAGCTGCGGCTCCAGACTGAGTTGGTCGCTGAATACAGGCACAGGCTTGCTGACGATCAGCGGCAGCGGCGCGATGACGAGCGCACCCTGGAGCAATTACAGCAATCTGATTAAAAATGTCTCTCTGCCAAGCGGATTGACCAGCATTGCGGCAGGCGCGTTTTCTGATTGTATGAACCTCGCAAGCGTCACGATCCCGGATCGCGTCACTTCCATCGAGGATTCCGCATTTTCCTACTGCACCTCGCTGAAAAGCATCACGATCCCGGGCAGTGTGAAAAGCATTGGAAAATTTGCCTTTAACGCCTGCATGGGGCTGGAAAACGTCGAGCTTGCGCACGGTGTGGAATCCATCGGGTACTATTCCTTTTACGGTGCCGATCTGAAAAGCTTGGTGATCCCGAACAGCGTTAATACCATCGGCTATGCTGCTTTTGCGGGGAACCGCCGCCTGAAAAGCGTGACGATCGGCACCGGGGTCAGAAGCATCGGCCAATATGCGTTCGGATACTATTTCTCCGAAAATCCGGATGACGAGACAAAGTATAAGGTTTCGGGCTTCACAATCTATGGCGAGCGCGATTCCGTCTCGCAGAGCTACGCGAACTCCAACGGCTTCCGATTCGAGGCCTACGTGTGCTTTGTAGATGTTCCGGCAAACGCTTACTATGCCGAGGCCGTCAGATGGGCCGTATATAACAACGTTACCTCCGGAACCGACTGGATGCATTTCTCTCCGAAGAACGTTTGTACGCGAGAGCAGGTCATTTCCTTCCTCTATGCCGCCTGCGGCAAGCCGGCCCATCATCAAACCAGAAATCCCTTCTCAGACGTCAATCCGAGCAAGTATTATTACAACGCTGTGCTCTGGGCTTATGAGAGAGGCATTACCCGCGGCGTGGGCGATGGGAAATTCGGCGTCGGACAAACCTGTACCCGTGAGCAAGCCGTCACGTTCATCTGGAAAGCCCTTGGTTGGACGGCAGAGGGTGCGGAGAATCCCTTCACAGACGTCAAGCCGGGCAAGTATTATTACGACGCTGTGCTCTGGGCCTATGAATACGGCGTTACCAGCGGCGTTGGAGGCGGTAAATTCGGCGTCGGAAAAACCTGTACAAGAGCGGAGATTGTTTCGTTCCTGTTTTACTGCTACCTTACGTAACGATTGAAAGGGAGGTGCGGCTATGCGGCATTTCAGCGATCCGGCGCAGGAGCTGTCCAATATCCGGGATACGCTCCACGGGCTGCCGCTGCAGACGGCGCTGATCGCCCTGGGCATCCTGGTGGGCGGCATTGTGGCGGTGCATCTGATCATGCTGGTGGTGGACCGGCTGCTCAAGCGGACCAAGCTGGACACCAGCGTCCACCATCTGATCAAGGCGCTGCTGCGGGTCTTCCTCTACTTCGCGGTCATTCTGATCGCGGCCTCCTACGTGGGCATCGACGTGACCTCCCTGGTGGCCCTGCTCAGCGTGGTCTCCCTGGCCCTGTCCCTCTCGGTCCAGAACGCCCTGTCCAACCTGGCCGGCGGCGTCATGGTCATGGGGACCAAGCCCTTCAAGAAGGGGGACTACGTCTCCGTGGACGGGCTGGAGGGCACCGTGCAGGAGATCGGCATGGTCTACACCAAGCTCTACACCATCGACAACCGGGCCGTGCTGATCCCGAACTCCAAGGTGGCCGCCGCCACCATCGAGAACTTCTCCGTCCTGGGCAAGCGCCGCCTCGGCCTCACGGTCAGCGCCGCCTACAGCTCGGAGCCGGAGCGGGTCATGGAGGCCCTGCACCGGGCCGTGGATCGCTGCCAGCCCCTGGAGGGGACCCCCGTGGTGGTGGAGATTCAGGACTTCGGCGACTCCGCCATCGCCTACGACGTGGCCCTCTGGATCCCGGCCTCCGAGTTCCTGAGCCGCCGCTGGCGTCTGCGCCGATATATCTGGGAGGAATTCCGGGATGCCGGCGTGGAGATGACCTATCCGCACCTGAACGTACATCTGGATCACGCCGAACAGAAGCCGGGAAACGGCGCGCCGGACCTGCGCTGCTGCACCGTGTCGAAGCGCTCCGACGACGAATCACAAAAGCCATGAGTAGAAATTGGATGCGGCTGGACAACGCCGCCTTGATCTTTCCCGCCATCCGCCATCGGCGCTGGGTCAACGTGTTCCGGGTCTCTGCCACCCTGACCGAGCCAGTGGACCCCGCCGTCCTCCAGCGGGCGGTGGAGGAGCTGGCGCCCCGCTTTCCCTCCATGTACGTGCGCCTGCGGACCGGCGTCTTCTGGTATTATCTGGAGGAGCTGTCCGCCCCGCCCAGGGTCCGGGAGGACTATGCCTATCCCCTGACCCTGATGCAGGAGAAGGAGCTTCGCAGCTGCTGCCTGCGGGTCATGTACTTCCAGGACCGGATCGCCGTGGAGTTTTTCCACTCCCTCACCGACGGCACCGGGGGCATGATCTATCTGAAGACCCTGACCGCCCGCTATCTCAGCCTGAAGCACGGCCTGGAGATTCCGGCGGAGGAGGGGGTCCTGGACTGGCGGGAGACGCCGGGAGCCGAGGAGCTGGAGGACAGCTTCCTTCGCCACAGCAACGGGGTCACCCTCAACGACAGGGAGCCCAACGCCCTGCGCCTGCGGGGGAGCTACGAGCCAGACTTCCTCCACCTGACCACCGGGGTCATTCCCTCCGATGCCCTCGTGGAGGCCGCCCACCGGCACAGGGCCACGGTGACGATTTTCCTGGCGGCGGTCATGGAGGAGACCATCCTCCGCTGGCAGGCGGAGGACTGCCCGGACCGGCGCCGGCGCAGGCCCGTGAAGGTCACGGTGCCCATCAACCTCCGCCGCCTCTACGGCAGCCGGACCCTGCGGAACTTCGTCCTGACCCTGAACCCCGGCGTGGACCCCCGGATGGGGGACTACAGCCTGGAGGAGCTCTGTAAGGTCATGGCCGCCCAGCTGGCGGCCCACGGCACGCCCCAGGAGATGGCCGGGCGCATCGCCGCCAACGTGAACCCCCAGCAGACGCCCCTCATCAAGGCGGTGCCCCTGCTGCTGAAGAACCCCATCATGCGGACCATCTACAAGCTCCGGGGCGAGAGCAAGGGCTGCATCAACGTCTCCAACCTGGGCGTCGTCCGCCTGCCGGAGGCCATGCGGCCCTGGGTCCGCCGCATGGAGTTCATCATCGGCACCCAGCGGAGCTATCCGAACAACTGCTCCGTCGCCACCCTCGGCGGCGAGACCTATGTGAATATGATCCGCAACATCCGGGAATCCGAGCTCGAACGCCGCTTCTTCTCCCGGCTGGTGGAGCTGGGCGTGCCTGTTGCGATTGAGAGCAATCAGCAAGCAACGAAAAACGGAAATCGAAGAACGAAAAACTGAGGGATCGCATCGCGATGAATTGAAAATATCACAGTTTTCCTTTTTCGTTCCGTCATTTGGAAAGGAATGATAGATTGTATTGTGTCAGATGTGGCGTCAGGCTGCAGGAGGGCGTCGAGCGCTGTCCGCTTTGTCAGACGCCGGTTTGGAATCCGGAGGGGGCGGCGGCGGAGCCCTCCTTCTCGGACCGCTATCCCGATCCGCCCAGGAGCCGGCGCTATCCCATTATGGCTTTCATCGCGGCTCTGCTGGCCGCCGTCAGCCTTTCCTGCCTGATCTACTGCCTGACCAATGAACACGGGGTCTCCTGGTCCGGCTACGTCATGCTGGGCTGCGCGCTGGTCTACTTCGGCTTTCTCTTTCCCTTTTGGTTCAAGCGGCGGGAGCCCCTGCTCTTTGTGCCCCTCGCCTTTCTGCTGACCGGGGGCTATCTGCTCTACGTCTGCCTCAAGAGCGGGGGACGCTGGTACCTCTCCTTCGCCTTCCCCGTGACCCTGCTGGCCGGGGCCCTGACCACGGCAGGTGTGGCCTTCTTCCGCTTCGGCAAGCGCCGCCGTCTGCTGAAGACCGGCATCCTGCTGGTGGTGATTGGCTGCTCGGCCATGCTCATCGAGCTCTTCCAGTGCATCACCTTCGGGGGGAGGATGTTCACCTGGTCCCTCTATCCCGTCTGCGGCTTTTCCCTGATCGGGCTGTTCCTGATTCTCTGCGGGCTGATTCCGCCCTGGCGGGAGTATTTGGAGCGCAGGCTGTTTCTGTGAGGCCCGACATTTCAGCATTTTATACAAAATACAGTATTTAGAAGAGATAGTTATTGATTTTTCTTCCAAATACTGTATTATTATTTATGCCAAAATTCCATGCAAAGGAGAATCCAAATGAAGCAAAACCATCTCGGCAGCCGCCTTCTCGCGGTCCTGCTGACCGTCGCCATGCTCGTCACCCTGCTGGTTCCCGCGATTTCCGCGACCGAGCCCGCAAAAGAGAGTGACGGCGTGCAGGCACCGGAGCTGACGGCCATCGACCCCGCGACTCTGCACGTTTCCAAGCTTGGCGCCCTCGAGGAAGAGCCCGCCGCGCCCGTGGAGCAGGCGCCCTACGCGCTGACGGATCTGGTCCGTGTGTCCATCGTCCTGGACGGTGACGCCACCCTGGACCGCTACTCCGCCGACGGCGTGGGCACCAACCCCGCGGCCAACGCCTACCGGAACGAGCTCCGGGCCAGGCAGGACGCCGTTCAGACCCGCATCGAGTCCGCCCTGGGCAAGCGCCTGAACGTCAAGTGGAACCTGACCCTGGCAATGAACCTGATCTCCGCCGAGCTGCGCTACGGCGACCTGGAGACCGTCAAGGCCGTTCCCGGCGTCAAGGACGTCTTCGTGGAGAACCGCTACGAGGCCCCCGCTGACGGGACCGACGGCGACGTGGCCGAGCCCAACACCGCCAACACCTCCGACAACATGGTGGGCGCCGCGGCGGCCTGGGCCGAGGGCTACACCGGCGCGGGCCACACCGTGGCCATCATCGACACCGGCGTGGACTATCTGCACCAGAGCTTCGACGCCGACGCCTTCAACTACGCCATCCAGCAGACCGGAAAGACCGTGAACCTGATGACCGCCGCCAGCTACAGCGGTCTGACCCTCAACGGCGCCGGCCGCTACGTCTCCGCCAAGATCCCCTTCGGCTACAACTACGTGGACCAGACCAACACCCTGGTGAACCTGGGCCACATGCAGGACACCGCCGGCGAGCACGGCTCCCACGTGGCCGGCATCGCCGCCGCCAACCGCTTCATCAAGAGCGGCAGCGCCTACAACGACGCGGCCTCCACGGTCCACGCCGTGGGCATGGCCCCCGACGCCCAGATCCTCATCATGAAGGTCTTCGGTCAGGGCGGCGGCGCCGCGGACTCCGACTACATGGCCGCCATCGAGGACTGCATGACCATGGGCGTGGACGTCTGCAACCTGTCCCTTGGCTCCTCCGCCCCCGGCTTCTCCGTTTCCGACGCCTATCAGGACGTGCTGAACCGGCTCGCCAACGGGACCCAGAACACCAAGCTCGTGGTCTCCATCTCCGCGGGCAACGCCGGCGCCTTTGCCGACAACCTGCAGACCGACCTCTACATCGACGACGTCTACATGCACACCGGCGGCAGCCCCGGCTCCTTCTTCAACAGCCTCTGCGTCGCCGCCGCCCAGAACACCGGCGCCACCGGCACCCCCCTGGTCTATAACGGCGAGAACATGTTCTACGCGGAGACCGATCCCGGGGACACCGGCCGCGCCAAGCTGACGACCATCCCCGGCACCTGGAGTTTCGTCTACATCGACGCCGTCGGCGAGGCCGCCGACTACGCCGCGGTCAACGCCGCCGTCTCCCTGAGCGGCAAGATCGTCATCGTCAACCGCGGCGATCTGAGCTTTGTGGAGAAGGGCGAAAACGCCAAGAGCTACAATCCCAAGGCCCTGCTGATCGCCAATAACCAGGCCGGCACCATCAACATGAGCCTGGACGACTTCACCGGCAGCTTCCCCATGGCCTCCATCATGCTGGCCTCTGCGGAGAAGATCAAGGCCACCGCCGCCTCCGCCACCGCCGACGGCTGCACCTACTACACCGGCAGCATCACCGTCACCACCGCCATGCAGCACGGCTTGGTGAGCGAGAACGCCGAGGTCACCGAGTTCTCCTCCTGGGGCGCTCCCGGCTCCCTGATCATGAAGCCCGAGATCACCGCCCCCGGCGGCGACATCTATTCGGTCTTCGGCTCCAACAAGACCAGCTCCGGCGCCACCGCCGGCGGCTCCGACCAGTATGAGTCCATGTCCGGCACCTCCATGGCCGCGCCCCATATCACCGGCCTCACCGCCGTGCTGGCCCAGTACCTGGCCGAGAACAACATCAGCGTGGACGGCCATACCACCCGTCAGCTCGTCCAGAGCCTGCTGATGTCCACCGCCGAGCCCATGCACATCGGCAGCGCCGAGGGCCCCTACTATCCCATTCTCCAGCAGGGCGCCGGTCTTGCCAACGTGCATCAGGCCATCCATGCCGCCTCCGCCATCTTCATGGGCGAGGACGCCACGGTCTCCTACGCCGACGGCAAGGTCAAGGCCGAGCTGGGCGACAAGCCCGAGCGGGCCGGCTCCTACAGCTTCAGCTTTGAGATCCACAACCTGAGCGACACGGCTCTGACCTACGAGCTGGACACCCAGCTCTTCACCCAGGACCGCTACGTGGACGAGGACGGCTATGCCCACATGGACTACGCCACCGCCGATCTGGCTCCCTACGGCTGGACCACGACCTACGCCTGGGAGGGCGCGGAGGCCGAGTCCCACGACGTCAACCTGGACGGCGCCACCGATAGCCTGGACGCCGACGCCATCCTGGCCTATCTGGCCGGCAACGCCGCCGCTGCCGAGCTGGACCTGAGCGTGGCCGACCTGGACGAGGACGGCAGCGTTACCTCCCGGGACGCCTACCTCCTTCTGAACTGGCAGCCCGCCGCCTCCGGCGATCTAATCGTCCCGGCCCACGGCTCCAAGACCGTCACCGCCACGGTCCACATCCCCGCCGACACCGCCGCCCTGGACGCCGACTATCCCTCCGGCGCCTATGTGGAGGGCTTCACCTTCGTCAACTGCGTCACCGAGACCCGGGACGGCGCGATGCTCGACGTGCCCCACTCCATCCCTCTTCTGGGCTTCTACGGCTCCTGGACCGATCCCTCCATGTTCGACACCATGTCCTACGTGGACGGGCTCTACGGCGAGACCCGCGTGCCCTACTCCGGCACCGCCAACACCAACTACATGACCGTGACCTATCAGGGCTCTCCCGCCAAGTTCTCCGGCAACCCCTACATGGTTGAGGACGAATTCCCCGCCGAGCGCCTGGCCCTGAGCACGGATTCCACCGTCGGCAACTTCTTCTACAACCTGATCCGCTCCGCCGGCACCACCGGCTACGCCGTCTCCAAGCTGGACGCCGACGGCCGGGTCACCGACGTGCTGGCCTCCTCCGTCATCGGCAGCAACGTCACCGGCCAGTGGTTCTATGAGAGCCAGGCCGCCTGGCAGAACACCGGCACCCGCTTCTGCTCCGCCAACAAGGCCATCGGCAGCCTGGGCCTGAGCGAGGGCGAGCGCTTCCGGGCCGGCTTCTACGCCATCCCCGAGTACAACGCCATGCAGCTCCACGACGAGTACGGCACCGCCGACTGCGGCGTGCTGAGCAACGCCGAGCTCCAGACCCTGCTGAAGCAGAACGTCCTGGGCAAGGGCGCCTTCGTGGGCTACGACTTCACCGTGGACAACACGGCTCCCGTCATTACCGACGCCGCCCTGAACGGCAGCACCCTCAGCGTCTCCGCCTCCGACAACCTGAACCTGGCCTATGTGGCGGTTCTGTCCCTGGACGGCGAGACCATCTATGAGGAGCAGGCTCCCGGCGCTCCCACGGCTGTTATCAGCCTGGACGCCTCCAACGCCATTGCCAACGCCAACGGCTATGTGGCTGTCTTTGCCGGCGACTACGCGGGCAACGAGGCTGCCTGGGCCGTCAAGGTCAACAACAACACCCACGTGGAGAAGACCGTCTACGTCCTGGCCGACAGCCTGACTGCCGGAGAGGAGTACGTGATCTCCGAGGCCAACGCCGCCGGCACCGGTCACGTCCTGAGCTACACCGCCGGCTCCTGGAGCAACACCCTCACCGCTCCCGCCGTCACCATCGTGGCCGGCAGCGGCGATACCAACGGCAGGCCCTACATCGAGACCGCCGACGTCCCCGCCACCGCGGTCTGGACCGCCGGCTCCGGCGTCACCCTGACCAACAACGGCAACTACCTGCGCCGCAACTCCCGGACCGGCACCACCCTCCAGGTCAGCACCACCAACTCCTACAACACCTGGAGCTACGACGCCGCCAACGCCCGCCTGGGCTTCACCGACCGGGCCACCTACATGCGCTTCTACAACAACGCCTTCAGCCTGAGCACCGCCACCAACAATAAGATCTACATCTACGTAAAGACCGAGATCTCCTACGAGGTCGATCCCTACAATCCCACCTCCATCCGGCTCACGCCGGAGAGCCTCGATCTCTATAAGGGCAACGAGGCCGACATCGTGGCGAAGGTCCTGCCCCTGACCGCCAGTGACCGCTCCGTGACCTGGAGCTCCAGCAATCCCTCCGTCGCCACCGTGGATCAGAACGGCCACGTGGTTGCCGTGAGCGCCGGTACGGCCACCGTCACCGCCGCGGCCAACGGCGATCCCTCCGTCACGGCCTCCTGCGCCGTCAACGTGGTCACCGTCAACAAGACCCTCAACGGCATCATCTGGGACGAAGAGGGCGGCGTCTACTTCTCCACCTTCAACGCCAGCAGCCTGCCCACCTGGAACAAGTCCCACAACGACGCCAAGAACCTGGAGCTGGCCTCCGCCTTCATGCAGTCCAGCACCGCCCTCTATGCCGCGACGCTGGATACCAGCTCCGCGACCACCAAGCTTTACACCGTCAACCGCAGCTCCTACGCCCTGACCGAGTACGGTGAGAACTTCGTCTACGCCACCGACATCGCCCTGGCCGCCACGACCTACGCCGACTATGCCGGCATGGCCTACACCATGGGCTACTTCTGCGTGGCCGGCCCCATCGCCCCCGGCGACGACGGCGAAGGCGGCACGTACTGCGGCTTGCCCTACGGCGCGAACGACTTTAGCGAGGTCACCGGCGGCGCCTACTTCGCCGGCATCGCCACCAAGTCCCGCAGCGCCCAGGGCGGCACCTTCTACCTCCTGGACGAGAACGGCATCATCTGGCAGACCACCCTGGCTCTGAACAGTGCGCAGAACGGCTTTGAGTTCTCCACCCCGACGAAGGTCGTGGAGACCGGCATCGGCACCTCCTTCCTGTATCAGAACCTCTATTACGATGGCACCTACCTGTACTGGGGCCATCAGGCGGATAACATCGCCGAGCTGATTATCATCAACCCGACCACCGGCGCCGTCTACCACGCCGGCAACTTCGGCGAGGGCGTCTGGCCCGCCACCGGCTTCTACAAGGACGGCTCCGTAGCCCCCGCCTCCGTCGAGGAGCCCGTGGAGCTGACCGCCGCACCGAAGCCCGTCATCTCCCGCAGCGAGCTGATGAGCGACGAGATCCTGGCCCGCTTCGCCGCCGAGGCGGAGAAGTTCGCCAAGGACGAGCCCGCCAACGCCATCGTGGGCGGCCTCAACGCCGTCCGTCCCTCCGCCTCCGTCAAGAGCACCGAGCAGAGCGTGGGCGAGGCTGAGAACGGCGTCGTCACCGTCACCCTGACCGAGACCGAGGACGTGAACAACGGCCTGGTCACCGTCAGCTACGATCCCAGCGTCCTGAGCTACGAGGGCTATAGCTCCGACTTCGCCCACATCTCCGTCAAGGCCGACAGCGGCGTGGTCACCCTGGCCTACGCCGATCTGAGCGCCCACAGCGACCTGGCTGTGCTGCGCTTCAGCTACAGCGGCCTGCTGAACACCAACGTCACCGTCCACACCGCCGAGCGGAACGAGGCTCTGGCCGTGGCCGAGACCGACACCGTTCTGAATCTGCGGGATGGCAGCCGGACCGTCTCCGTCTACGTGGTGGACGAGCTGGACGGCGCCGACGTCTACGCCTGGGCCTGGGGCAATGCGGGCAACCTGGACAACGCCTGGCCCGGCCACGCCCTGACGCCGGAAGGCACCGACAAGGGCGGCCACAACTACTACAAGATCGAGCTGGACCTTGCCGATTACGACAAGATCATCTTCAACCGCAACGGCCAGCCCCAGACCGCGACTCTGGACGTGGCCGCCGACGCCGGTGAGAACGACTACGTGGTCTACTACATCTATGCCGTCAGCGGCAGCGATCTGAGCGCCTCCGCGGGCAGCGATCTCTGGCCCGCCCCCGGCGTCGTCGCCGAGCCGACCTGCACCGAGGGCGGCTACACCACCTACACCGGCATGTTCACCGGCGAGACCCGGACCGGCAACGAGACCCCGGCCCTCGGCCATGACTACGTTGCCGTGGTCACCGAGCCGACCTGCACCGAGGCCGGTTACACCACCTACACCTGCTCCCGCT
>CAMVKI010000037.1 GCA_947168005.1 uncultured Clostridia bacterium | reverse complement strand
TGGCGGCGGCCCGGGAGAGCGTCAGATACTGCAGGCCCACGGAGCGCAGGAAGCCCAGGCGGGCCTTGATCTCCCGCAGGATGGGCGTGGCGATCATAGACTCCGTGGGAGGCAGCTCCAGCTCCTCTATAAAGCGCAGGGCCTTGTTGACGGGCAGATCGCAGTAATCCATGATCCGCATCCCGCCCACGGTGACGGCCCGGGAGATGGGTGAAAGCCGTTTCCCTCCGCACTCGGGGCAGGGAGAGGTGGACATGCACTCCTCCAGCTCTCGGCGCATGGCGTCGGACTGGGTCTCCCGGTAACGGCGTTCGAGACTGGGTACAATGCCCTCAAAGGCCTGCTCCAGGGTGCCGCGTCCGTTGGCCCGCTCGTAGTAGAGCTTGAGCTTCTCCCCTTTTGTGCCGTAGAGGATGGCGTTCAGGCCGGCCTCCGGCAGCTTTTCGATGGGGTCCGTCAGCTTGAAGTGATAGCGCTGGGCCAGGGCGTCAAAATACATCTTGGAGATGGAGTCACTGCGCACGTTCCCCCAGCCGCTGGCCTGAATCGCCCCGTCCATAATGGACAGGGAGCGGTTTGGAATGATCAGGTCCGGGTCCACCTTGAGCTGGAAGCCCAGACCGGCACAGTGGGGGCAGGCGCCGTAGGGGTTGTTGAAGGAGAACATCCGGGGGCTCAGCTCCGGCATGGAGATGCCGCAGTCCTCGCAGGCGTAGTTCAGGGAGAAGGGCAGCTCCTCCTCGTTGTCCATCCGCTGGATCAGGGCCAGACCGCCGCTCTGGGAGGTGGCCGTCTCAATGGAGTCCGTCAGCCGGCGGGTGATGTCGCCCCGAAGCACCAGCCGGTCCACAATCAGCTCAATGTTGTGCTTTTTGTTTTTTTCCAGGCTGATGTCCTCGGTGAGATCATAGAGATTCCCGTCCACCCGGACCCGGGCGAAGCCGGCTTTCCGCGCGTCGGAGAAGACCTTCTGGTGCTCGCCCTTCTTGCCCCGGATCACGGGGGCCAGGACCTGAAAACGGGTCCCCTCCGGGAGCCTTTGAACCTTGTCCACGATCTGGTCAATGGTCTGCTTGCGGATTTCCTTGCCGCAGCTCGGGCAGTGGGGCACGCCGGTGCGGGCCCAGAGCAGACGCAGGTAGTCGTAGATCTCCGTCACCGTGCCCACGGTGGAGCGGGGGTTCTTGGAGGTGGTCTTCTGGTCGATGGAGATGGCGGGAGAAAGGCCGTCAATGGCGTCCACGTCGGGCTTGTCCATCTGCCCCAGGAACATCCGGGCGTAGGAGGACAGGGATTCCACGTAGCGCCGCTGGCCCTCGGCATAGATCGTGTCGAAGGCGAGGGAGGATTTCCCCGAGCCGGAGAGCCCCGTGAAAACCACCAGCTTGTCCCGGGGAATGGTCAGGTCAATATTCTTCAGATTGTTCGCCCGGGCGCCCCGGACGGAAATATACTCGTTCATAAGCTTGTTCCCCGATTTCGCGATTATCGTATCCTTTATTATACCAGAAAGCTATAAAATAAGCAATAGGAAATCGGGATCAAAAATCCCGATTTCCTATTGCCTGTCTCCGACCTTTCCTCGGCCTTATTTGTTCTCCACAATGTCGTTGATGCCGTTGTGGTCGTGGTCGATGGTATTGCCCATCTCCTCGCGGACGCTGACGCCCCGGGCGATCTTCTGCTTCTCCACCAGATCGGAGAGGGTCTCCTTGACCTGCCGGGGATTGCGGATGCGCTTGATGTCGAACTCCGGGGCGGTCTTATCGCCGGAGCAGCAGTGGATGGTGCCCACCCGGTCGATGCGTTCCCGCAGGGTCCGGGTCAGGGACATATCGAAAATGCGGTAAAGGCGGATCTCTTCCTCAGTCTGCTTGAACAGTCCCTTGACGATCAGGAGCTTTTCGTCGGTCAGGATATACTTCGTAAAGGACCAGGGCAGACCAAAGAGGGTATGCTTGCGATCGGACCAAACGGTATTGTTGGGGAGCTTCATTGTCATATCCTCACTTTCACTTATCTGACGGACAAGCAAAGCTTGTCCCTGCGCTTTTATTCCACGGTGACGGACTTTGCCAGGTTGCGGGGCTTATCCACGTCGCAGTCCCGGAGCAGGGCGATGTAGTAGGCGAAGGTCTGGAGCGGGATGATGGTCAGGCTGGGCTGAAGCATGGGGTGGGTAGCGGGGACGGTGATAACCGAGGGAACGGTCTTCTTGATCTCGGCTTCGTGCTTCTCCGTGGTGACGCCGAAGACGTCGGCGCCCCGGGCGCGGACCTCCTTGACGTTGGACATGGTCTTGTCGAAGAGGCTGTCCACGGTGGCGACGGCCACGACCAGGGTCCCCTCCTCGATCAGGGAGATGGGGCCGTGCTTCAGCTCGCCGGCGGCGTAGGCCTCGGAGTGGATATAGGCGATCTCCTTCAGCTTCAGGCTGCCCTCCAGGCAGATGGCGCTGTCCACGTTGCGGCCGATGAAGAAGGCGTCGTGGACCTTGAAGTATTGCTCCGCGTAATAGCGGATTTTTTGTACGTTGTCGTTGGTCAGGCAGAGGGCGATCTTCTGGTCGAGCTTCAGGAGCTCGTTGACGATGGTATCGTACTCCTCGGGCCGGATGGTCTCCAGCAGGTCCGCGATGTAGAGGGCGATCAGATAGATCACCGAGAGCTGGGTGGAGAAGGCCTTGGTGGTCGCCACGGCGATTTCCGGTCCGGCCCAGGTGTAGATCACGTCGTCGGCCTCCTTGGCGATGGCGGAGCCCACCACGTTGACGATGGCCAGGGTCCGGGCCCCCTGCCGCTTGGCCTCCATAAGGGCGGCCTTGGTGTCGGCGGTCTCGCCGGACTGGGAGATAATCAGCACCAGAGTATCACTGCCCAGGACCGGCTCGGAGTAGCGGAACTCCGAGGCCAGGATGGGCTCCACGGGAATCCGGCAGGTCTTTTCGAGAATGTGCTTGCCCAGGCAGCCCACGTAGTAGGAGGAGCCGCAGGCGACGATGTAGATCCGCTTCAGCTCTTCCAGGTACTCCTTGGAGAGGGTCACGTCGTCGAGGACCACCCGCCCGTCCCGGATGCGGGGAGACAGGGTGCCCTTGACGGCCTTGGGCTGCTCGTGGATCTCCTTGATCATGAAGTGATCGTAGCCGCATTTCTCGGCGGCGGAGATGTCCCAGTCGATGGTCTCGGGGGTCTTCTCCACGGGATCGTAGAAGGCGTCGTAGAAGCGGGCCGTGTCCTTGGTGAAGATCACTGTATCGCCGTCGTTGAGGTAGACGACCTTCCGGGTGTACTTCAGAATGGCTGGCACGTCGGAGGCGATGAAGTTCTCCCCCTCGCCGAAGCCGAAAATCAGGGGGCTCTCCTTCTTGACAGCGATCATGGTGCCGGGGAAGTCCTGGCAGAGAATGCCCAGCGCGTAGCTTCCCTCCAGCTGGCCCACGGCCCGGCGGACGGCCCGGGGGAAGTCCTGGAGCCGATCGTAGTAATACTCGATCAGGTTCGCCACGACCTCGGTGTCGGTCTCGGACTGGAAATGCTTGCCCTTGCGGACCAGGTCCTCTTTGAGCCGCAGATAGTTTTCGATGATGCCGTTGTGGACCACGGCAATCTTTCCCGCGTCGGCGATATGGGGATGGCTGTTGATGTCCGAGGGAGCGCCGTGGGTGGCCCAGCGGGTATGGCCGATGCCGAAGGTGCCCTGAATGGCGCGACCTCCGTCGATGAGCCCGCTGAGCGTGGCAAGACGTCCCTTGGATTTGGCGACCTTGAGCTCGCCGTTGGACATGACGCAAACACCGGCGGAGTCATACCCGCGGTATTCGAGCTTGGAAAGACCGTCCAGCAGAATAGGCGCAGCCTGACGGGTTCCGAGATAACCTACGATTCCACACATAGCTGATAACCTCCGTTGTTTTGTGGATATTTGGCTTATTATGAATACTATATCACAGTTCTTCCAAAAATACAATCTGCAAAAATAATTATTCCTGTTGAAGGGGGATGGCCGCGGCCTCCAGGCCGCGGATCGAATGAAACTCCTCCAGCCGGACGGGCGCTGCGCCCCGGTCGATCAGAGCCGAACAGCCCTCGCTGCCGTCGTCATGGACGAAGAGCGGGCTCCAGCCCCGGCGCAGGTTCTCCTCGGAGCCGGACCAGGTGCCCCCCGTGAGATGGGATTGGGCCACCAGGGTCTTCTCTCCCAGGGCGTGGATAATCCGATTTCGCTCCAGCGCCCGATAGGCGACCATGGGCAGGTGCCAGCCG
Organism: uncultured Clostridia bacterium; assembly: GCA_947168005.1. GTDB lineage: Bacteria > Bacillota > Clostridia > Oscillospirales > Oscillospiraceae > JAFRPC01. The sequence continues at coordinate 10,326 of CAMVKI010000037.1, read as the reverse complement.
GTGAGGCAGAGGTAGAGGATCCGCTCGTTCTCCGGTGCGCAGGCGTCGAGCTCCGCGGGCAGGACGGCAATCACCGCGCCGCCCGCCTCCAGGCAGGCGGCCTGGGCGGTCCTGTCCGCGCCTCTGGCGTTGCCGGAGACCAGGACATAGCCCTCCCCTGCCGCAAGCTCCCCGGCTCTGCGGGCGAAGGCTTTCCCGGCCTCCGTCAGCTCCCGGCTGCCCGCCAGGGCGACGGCGGGACGCTCCAGCAGAGCCGCGTTCCCCCGGCAGAAGAGGATTGCGGGGGCCTCCTCCCCCAGTCGTCGGAGCCGGGCCGGATAGGCCGGGGAAATCCGGGTCAGGGGCCGAATCCCCCGCTCCGCCGCAATGGAGAGATAGACTGCCAAATCCTTCTCCCGCTCCAGGAGCCCGCAGATTCGGGCGGAGAATTCCGCGTCGTAGCCGAGGGCCCGCAAATCCCCGGCAGTCAGGGGACGTTCGGGATCATCGTCCCCCGCGCCCCGTTCCAGGACCCTGGCCCGGAGGGTCCGCAGCTGGGCCGGGGTCAGAGGCCTTCGCCCGTCCCCGAGTTCGGCGCAGAGCAGAAGGAAGCCCCGCTCGGCGGCGGTCATCTGCGTCTGCGGGACACCGCCGCGGGCTGACGGCGCTCTGCCGGGACAAAGCCGTTCTCGGTGATGGTCATGGGCTGCACGGTGAAATGGCAGTATTTGGCGATCTCATCCAGCTTGGTCTGCTCCGGGAAGGAGCCGATGACGGTCCAGCTGACGCCCTTCTTCCTGGCCCGGCCCGTACGGCCGATGCGGTGGACGTAGTAGTCGTTCTCCTGGGGCACGTCGTAGTTGATCACGCAGTCCACGTCGTCCACGTCGATGCCCCGGGAAGCCACGTCGGTGGCAATCAGCACCGGCAGCTTGCCCTTGCGGAAGGACTTCATGGTCCGCTCCCGCTGAGCCTGGGGAATGTCGCCGTGGATGCAGTCCGCGTCCACGCCCACCCGGCGCAGCTCGTCGCTGACCCGCTGGCAGAGGACCTTCGTATTGCAGAAGATGATGACCCGCTCATATCCCCCGAGATAGAGAATCCAGCGCACGGCGTTGAGCTTCTCCAGCGCCGAAACCGTGACGGAAAACTGGTCGATGTCGGGCTTCTCCTCGGAGACGGGCTTGACGGTAATCTCCACCTCGTCCCGCTGGTACATCCAGGAGACCGTCATGACCTCCTGGGACATGGTAGCGGAGAAGAGACCCAGATTCTTCCGGTTCTTGACCTTCTCCACGATGCCGGTGACGTCCTTGAAGAAGCCCATATCCAACATCCGGTCCGCCTCGTCGAGAATCACGGTCTGGATCCTGTCAAGGCGGATGGAGTGCCGTTTGTAGTGGTCCATCAGGCGGCCCGGCGTCGCCACGACGATCTGGGGCTTCTTTTTGAGCTGGGCGAACTGGGGCTCCAGCTTCTGGCCGCCGTAGAGCACGGCGACGCGAATATCGTCATAGTGGGTCAGCAGGCCCCGGAGCTCGTCGCCGATTTGCAGGGCCAGCTCCCGGGTCGGGGCTAAGATCAGCCCCTGAATATCCTCGCAGGCCGGATCGATGTGGGCGATCATGGGAATGCCGAAGGCAAAGGTCTTGCCGGTGCCCGTCGGGGCCTTGGCAATTACGTCCTTCCACTCCATCAGGGGCGGAATGGCCTCCGCCTGGACGCGGGTGGGATACCCGTAGCCCTTCTCATCGAGGGCGGTCAGGATCTTCTCCGGAATGTCCATTTCCCGGAAAGAAATTTCATTGATTTCAGCCATGTGTACGCTTCCTTTTTACTTTCAAATATTTTATTAATTCTATCACATTCGGACAATATTTTCAAGTCCCAGAAAAGCTATTGCTTTTTCCGCTATATGGTGGTATAATAGCTCGGAAATGGATGAAAACCACAAGAAATAGCGAGGAGGCCTGACCATGGCCAACGTTTTCAGCATCGACTTTCTCATCTTTACCGCCGTCTTTCTCATTGTCTACGGCTTCATTCCCGCCAGAAGCCCTCTCAGGCGCTATGTATTGCTGGCCGGAAGCGTAGCCTATATGGCCTTTGCCTCCCTGACGGCGATGCTCTGGGCCCTGCTCTTTGCCGCCGTCAACTTCCTGCTCGGCATCTGCATTGAGCGCAGCTCCCAGCCAAAGGCGGCCATGGGCATGGCCGTCGCGATCAACGCCCTTGCCATGCTGACCTTCAAGCTGCTGAACGTGGGTATGCTGGGCCTGAGCTACTATCTCTTCTCCTTCATGTCCTATCTGATCGATATTTACCGCGATCCGAAAAACCACCCGGCGGAGATCGATCCCGCCCGTTTTGCCTCCTTCAGCTTCTTCTTCCCAAAGTTCACCCAGGGCCCCATCACCCGCTACAGTGAACTGGCGGCGCAGCTCGACAAGCCCCGGACGAACGCCACCTCCCTCCAGAAGGGGCTTCAGAGCTTCGTCCTCGGCTTCATTCTGAAGGTCCTGGTCTCCGACAAGCTGGGCATCTTCTTCAAGGAGGGCGAGTTCTACTCCCTGGCCCGGATCGGCTACGAATCCATCTCCACGGAGCTGGCCTGGCTGGGCGTGGTGGTCACGAGCCTGCACATCTTCATCGAGTGGCAGGCCTATATGTTCATGGCCCTGGGCCTGGCGGACATTCTCGGCTTCCAGCTGCCCCAGAACTTCAACTATCCCTATATCGCCCGGACCGTGGGCGACTACTACCGGCGCTGGCACATGACCCTCACCCGCTGGTTCAAGGATTATATCTATATCCCCCTGGGCGGCAGCCGGAAGGGGCTGGGCCGGACGATTGTGAACGTCCTCTTCGTCTGGCTGGTCACCTCGCTCTGGCACGGCAACGGCCTGTCGCCGAAGTACGTCCTCTGGGGCGCCGTCGCCGGCTTCGCTGTGGCGGTGGATCCCCTCTGGTACAGCTTCCTGACGAAACGCCTGGGCAAGGACTGGAGCGTCAGAATTCTCGGACACGTCCCGCTGATCGTCCTGCTTCCCGTCTCCTTCTATATCCTCCGCAAGCCCGCCGACGGCTTCAATTTCATCCTCTGGGGCATGGGCATCGGTCTGTTGATCGTGCTGGAACGGCTCTGGCGGACTTTTGTGGCGGACCGCTTCCGCGTCGGCGAGCGCCTGGGCAAGGACACCCTGACCGGCAGGCTCTGGCACTTTGCCGTCTCCGTGCTGGCCCATGTCTGGGTCGTGATTCCCATGATTCTGTCCTGGCTGGTCTTCACCATCACCGATTTTGAAGAGCTGAGCGTCTACTTCACCCGGCTCTTCCCCGCCGCCGGGGCCTCCGCCGGCGCCGACCCCAACGACTTCGCGGAGTTCTGGGGGCTGGTCCGGCCCTACGTGATCATCGGCACGCTCTTTTGCGTCCCCATTCTGAGCTGGCTGAAAAACCTGCTCAAACGCTTTTCCTTCGGCGAACAGGTGCTCCGCTTTATGAACTCCAAGCTCGTAGCCTGGATCGTTTCCTTCGTGCTGGCCGGCCTGTTCTGGTACGCCGTCTATTCTCTGATCCAAAACGGCAGCGACCCCATGGGCTACGCCGCCTTCTGACCGATCCTTTCCGGACCGGATTTCTCGCGAATCGTTATTAGGAGAGCATTATGAACGAAAGAAGAAACAGAAAACCCCAACGCTCCTCCCCCCTGGTTCCCATGCTCATGGCCCTGATCGCCGTCGGCGTCGTGTTTTTCATCTCTCTCGGCGTCAAAGCAATCAAGGACAAGCACGCCGAGGATACGGACGCCGCCGCCTCCCTGTCTACGTCGGAGCGGCTCGCCTCCGACACTGCAGCGCCCACCGTCCCCAGCAAACCCGTCCCGTCCTCCACGGAGCAGCTCCCGCCGGACACCCTGCCCCTTGAAACCACTGCCCCCATCGTGGTCACCACGGAGGCGCCCACCACCGTGCCCGTGACCACCGAGCCTCCCGGACCCACGATGATGACCGTGGACGACAGCTATTTTGCCGACGCCCTCCTGATCGGCGACTCCCGGACCGACGGCCTGCGGCTCTACAGCAACCCCGGCGAGGCCAAGCACTTCTGCGCCACCTCCCTGAACATCTACAAGGTCATGAACTCCGAGGAGGAGGCCTACGGCTACAAGGGAATCCGCAATCTGCTGAAAAACGAAAAGTTCGGCAAGATCTATATCATGTTCGGCATCAACGAGTGCGGCTATCCCACCGCTTCCTTCTTCGCCAAGTACAAGGAGGTCGTGGAGGAGATCCGCTCCTATCAGCCCGACGCCCTGATCTATATCCAGAGCATCGGCTACGTGACCCAGAAGAAAGAAAGCAAGGACCCGGTCTTCGCCAGCTCGAACATCAAAGAAAAAAACGAGGCCATCAAGGCCCTGGCAAACGGCGTGGACATCTTCTATTTGGAGGTCAACGACGCCATGAACGACGGCACGGATCACCTGCCCGCCGATTATACCGGCGACGGCGTCCATCTCAAGGCGAGCTACTACAAATACTGGCGCGACTACCTGTATGAGCACGCCGTCGTGGACGCAAAGCACCCCTGGACCCCCTCAGGCGACAGCGGCACGACCCCCTGAGCCGAATGCTGCTTGCAAAAATCCCTCTCCCTTTGGCAGAGGCGCATAAGGAAGTATTTCCTTGTGGGAATGGTGCAGCCCCTTTTGGGGGGCTGCACTGTTTCTTTTTGTGGTGCTTTGCTATGCTGTAGCTTTAGAATGTTCTTTCTGGAATTCAGAAATCAGCTTTTCCAGTTCTTTTTCTGTGGGAAGATCGATCATACCTGCGGCGGTGAAGTAGATATCGACCTTGACCGTAATCTTTCCGCTGGAGCGGTCGCTGTTATGGACCTCGATGCGCCGGATCAGCGTATTGACCAGCTCGGGTGTCAGTTCCTTGACCTCCGTGTAATCCCGGAGCCCTTTCAGCAGCATCCGCAGATCGACGCATGCCTTGTCCGCGTCCCGGAGCTTTTGCTCAATTTCAGCGACCTCCGCCTCCAATGCTTTCTGCTCCGCCTCATAGGTCGAAGACATCTTGGCAAAGCGTTCGTCCGAAATCTTTCCCAGAATATTATCTTCATACAACCTGGAAATGACCCGGTCGATCTCAGTGATTCGGCTTTGGGCTGCGGTCAGACGCTGGCGCATTGCAAGCAGCTCTGCTTTCTTTTCGTTTTCCGTCTTGCGGGAGAGCATATAAAGGAAGACTGCTTCATAATTGCGGACGAAATCCGCCAGATCGCTGACCGCTGTCTGTACGATCTGCTCCAGCACCACGTTCCGGATATAGTGGATCTTACAGCTTCCGCGACCGTCCTTGTAGTTGGCGCAGCGGTAGAACTCCTGATTCGGCTTCAAGCTCTTGGCTGCGCAGAAATGCAGCTTCGCGCCGCAGTCCGGGCAAAAGGTCAAGCCGGAGAACAGGCTCGTTTTTCCCGTTTTCGTGTTCCGGCGTTTGTTCTTCCGAAGCTCCTGTACCCGTAGCCAGGTATTCTCGTCAATGATCGGTTCCTGCATATCCGGGATGATCTACCATTCCTCCTCCGGCTTGTATACGGTCTTATGGACCTTATAGCTGACGGACGTGGTTTTGAAGTTTACCGCGCAACCGGTGTACTGCCGATTTGCGAGAATTTTCTCAATCGTGGATTCCGCCCAGAGATAGGGATTGGCAGGCATCAGGTTTCTGACGTCCCGTCCCATGGAGATATAATACGCCGTCGGCGTCAGAATCTTTTCTCGTTCCAGCTGCTTTGCGATTTGCAGCGGCCCAAGACCGGCAAGACACAGCGCGAAGATTTTGCGGACCACCTCGGCGGCAGGCTCATCAATATGCCAGATCTCACGGTTGTCCTTATCCTTTACATAGCCGAAAGGGACCGTAGGGCTGACGCGCTTGCCGTTGGCAGCCTTCATCGCCCAGACAGCCCGGATCTTCTTGCTGGTCTGCGAGGCGTACCACTCGTTGAAAATGTTGTGGAAGGGCATCATCTCCGTCCCAGTGCCAGCCAGCGTGTCCACATTCTCCTGGATCGCGATGAATTTCACGCCCAGGGTCGGATAGACAATCTCCAGATAGCGGCCAACCTCCAGATAGTTTCTGCCGAAGCGGGAGAGGTCCTTTACAATGATCGTGCTGACTTTCCCGGCCTCAATCATTGTTTCCATTTCCTTAAAGCCGGGACGCTCAAAGGTGGTGCCGCTGACGCCGTCGTCATAGAAGAACACGGGATGCAGATATCCGTTTTTCTTTGCGTAGTCCTGTAAAATGGTTCTTTGATTGCTGATGGAGTTGCTCTCCATATCTACGCCGTCGTCATCGCTGAGACGGCCATAAAGGGCAGTGATCTTTTCCTCTTGCCCTTGGTTTTGTTTGGTTGCCATGAATTGAATACTCCTTTCCGGCAGCCGGGCATTGTAAGGCATTTTCATTTTACAATACCCGGCTGCCCGTTTCAAATGTGCGTCAGCTCAAATTATCGTTTCTTGCAAGCAGAAGGCGCTGGAACTGGTTCAGAACGGACTGCCTGCCCTGCGGGTTGAAGTGGGTGTTGATCTCGTAGGTCGTGTTTCCGATCCGAAGGGAGAACGGACCTTTTTCATAATCGTCCGGGCTGAGATAGGGATTGGTAATGGTTGAAAGCTGTTCCTGTGTCATGGCGGCCTCCTTATCTCGCGTCCCGGCTGCGGTCCCGCTGGCGTTTCAGAAGTTCCAGGCCCTTCAGGATGTCCTGCTCAATATCGGCGGCGCTGTAATGATCCGGGAAAAATCTGCCAAAGGTCTCCCGCTTCAAACGGATATGCTCCTGCTGGTTGGGCTTGGGCTCGGCCAGGGTGGTGTCGATCATCCAGCGATCCAGGGTTCCGTTGTTGTATGCCTTGTGGAGCCGGACGGCCTGGGCGTAGGACGGAGTACAGTCATTTCGTGCCATGGCGTCCAGCAAGTCGTATAGGGCTTCCTCAGGAAGATAAGACAACTCCACACCGACGGAGAAAGCGATCTTGCCCTCGTCCATCATGGACAGCAACTCCGGTCTCAGATTGGTCAGCCGGATATAGCGGAACACCTGGTCTCTGCTTTCATTGGAGGCTGCGCCAATTTCTGCCGCAGTGTCCAACTTCGTCGCAACTTGCGACGAAGTGAGATCCGTCCGCCGCCCCTGGCGTTTCAGCGCCTCCATTTTGAGCTTGTAGGCAAAGGCTTTTTCGGAGGGCAGCAGGCGCTCCCGATGGAGGTTGCTGTCCACCACCAGCACCGCCGCCTGGTCCCGGCTGAGGGGATAAACAAAGGCGGGAACCGTTTCGATTCCCGCCATCCTCGCGGCATGGGCACGCCGGTGCCCGGATACGATTTCAAAGCGGCAGGGATCGTTCTCTGCCGGGCGGACGATCAGCGGATTCAGAATGCCGTTCTCCCGGATGCTCTCGGTCAGGGCTTCCATATCCTCGTTATCCTCCACCTTATAGGGATGCCCCGCAAAGGGCACCAGGTTGGTAATAGAAATCTGTTTTACGTCTTTCATTTTGATCTCCTTTTTGTTATAATATGATTTGAATCATGGTTGTGTGTTTCACCGTTCCCAGCTGTTCTCCCGCTGGCGCTCCTTCTGTACGTCTTTGATTTCCAGCTCATGCTCTTCCTCAAGCAGGCTCAGAAAATGCTCCCAGCGGTGTTCGATCCGATTCGCGACGGCAAGCTCCTTCCGAAGGGGCTTCATCTCCTCGGTGGCCTGTTCGATCTTCTGCTTGTAAGCCTTGGTCAGCTCCGGCGACTTCGGCCTGCGCAGCTGGTTCCGCCAGTGCTGCCGTTCCGCCTCCAGGCCCTTGATCTTTCCCTCGGTTTCTGACTGAAACGCAGAAAGCTCCTGAACCGAGTGGATTCCCTTCCCGGTCAGGAGCTCTTGTTCTTCAATGATCTGATCCAGCTTTGCCAGCTCCATCCGCAGGGAGGGAGACATGGGCTGTGCATTCTGTCGTTTTGCGTCCTCGTTCTGCGTCAGTCCCAGCAGCATGAACACCATATAGAACACCAGATCCACCAGCACCGTGCCGGCGTCTCTCGCGTGCCGGATGTCATAGTCCAGCTTTTTCTCCAGGGACAGCAGCGGGTGGTATCTGCGCTGCGACGGATAATGGCTTTCATAAATCGGGTGAAAGTGATTGTCGAACAAATGGCTGCGGAGGACGCTTTGGATCTTGCTCATGGGATAGCCGATGCTGTCCAGCCGGACGGCGCGGCTCCAATCCGGGGCTCTGACGGAAATATGCTCGTAGTTCTCTCCCCGCACTACGATATAACCCTTTAACCGCAAGCGCCGCAGGAAATCGTCGGTCTCGTAAACGTAGGCGAGGCATTCCTCCACGTCCTGCTTCAGAATGTCCCGGTGCGTCAGTTTCCCGGCCTTGTGGACCCAATAGGCGGCCTTCCCGGTCTGATACAGCTTTGACTTATCCAGATAGGACAGATCGTAGTCCAGGCACATCATGTCAGAGATCTCTCGCAGCCGGACGTGATCGCGGATCTTGTTTTTGAACTTCTCGCCGGTTTTGAAGCTGACGGAGTTCACGACGAAGTGGTTGTGCAGCGAGTCCGTGTTCAGGTGCGTCGTGACGACGACCTCATAATCCGGCCACATAGACTGTGCGGTCCTGATCCCGATCTCGTGGCAGAGCTCCGGCGTCAGCTCGCCGGGCCGGAAGCTCTGATAGCCGTGGTAGGCGACGTTTCCCTTCAGCTTGCCGAAGCGCCGCTTGGTTTCCATCATGGACTGGCAGGCCGTTTCCAGCGGACAGTTCAGCGCCGAGACGTACATCCGCTGATCGGTCTTCTCCGCATTGGCGGCATACTCCAGGGTGCGGTACAGGTCCTCGTCCAGATACTTCCGGTCGATGGTCTTATCCGGGTTCTCCGTATAGGCGATCACGTCCTTCAATCGTCCCTTGACGGGCCAGAATCCTGTGGTTTCCATGGCTATCCTCCTGCAAGCTCCGCCCGGATTTCTTCCGGCGTCTGCTTTCCGGACAGAAAGTAGGTCTCCCGGAGCGTCTGATATGCCGCCTCATAATGGGCTGCGTACTCCGGCGACGGCGTGTGATTCATCAGCCAGAGCAGATCGCTGTGCAGCCGCCAGTATCCGTCTCCAGGCGGGAAAGCTCTGGGCTCGAAGCCCAAAGCCCGCTGCCGCAGGTACTCTCCCTGGGAAAGGCCGCAGGCCTCCGCCAGCTTTTCGATTTGTTTTTTCTCCGCCGACGTGACGGTAAAGTTGACTTGGTTTTGTTTCAAAATGATTTCTCCCTTCTTTATGATTTGTGTTTTGGAATGATTGGTGGGACAAGGGGGCTTGGGGATCACCCCAAAGGCACAGGCGGCTTGCCCGGCCTGTTCGGAAAAACTATGGTTTTTCCCTGCTTGTTCCGGTATGAGACACAGCCCCCGCAGGGCTTTTTCCCTTCGGCCTGGCTGTGTCCCATGCCGCTGTTGGGTCGCGCGAGACTCTCGTGGAGCGTCTTTTCATAAGAAAAAGCAGTGACGTCAATTTGACGCCACGCAGCTTTGGAGAAAAGAAAAATGACGTCACAACGACGTCATCCAAACAGCTCCAGATCATCCAACACGCTCTGCTCATCTTGTTCTTCGGCTGGTATAGCAGGCAAGGCTGCGTCCGTAATGGGCGGCAGCGCCTGCATTTCCTCCCGGAAGATCCGGCGGATGCTGTCTAGCAGGGTGGGATCTACCGCGTTTGCGTTTTCATTGCGAATGTGGGCAAGCACGGCGGTTACCACAAAGCGGTTGCAGTCCCCGTGCTTCAAGCTCTGCAAATACTCCGCCGCGCTGCGTTCCTCCGCGTCTTCCAGGTTGAAGCGCAGGGTCATGCGATAGACGCTCATCCCGTCCGCCCCGCCTTGATCTGGATGCCGGCCAGGTATTCATAGCCCTTGGCCGCCGCGCAGATGTCCTCCACAAAGCGGACGCGCTGGGGATCGACCTGGCCGAAGTGCTTCACCAGGCAGCCGCCTCCGCCCGTGATCCAGAGGGTCATGGTACGCTCGTCGTAGCCGTGCTCCCGCAGCCTGCGGAAAAGCTCGTCCACATAGGCCGCTGCGGTGGCCTGGATGATGGCCAGATCCGCCGCGTCGATGTTGGCCGTACCGTTGCAGAGCACCTCGTCGATGATGGCGTCGTTGAGCTCCCACCTGGTCTGCCGCAGGAAGGCCTCCCGCACTGCCAGCGTACACTGGTAGACGCCGATCTTCTCCGTGAACATCTTTCCCGACTGGGGCTTGCCGTTGATCAGGTA
>CAMVKI010000036.1 GCA_947168005.1 uncultured Clostridia bacterium | reverse complement strand
TGAATTCCATTTTTCAATTCGCAGAATTGAAAAATACCACAATTATTCGTTATTCGTTATTCATTATTCATTATTCATTCGCCCCAGGCGGGGGGCAGTGGCGCACACTGTGCGCCGCTACGGGCGGGGTCGAGGCTGCCCGTTTGCCAGCGCGGCCAGCTCCTGCTCCTTCGCCCGCAGTTCCTCGGAGATCTGCTCGATCTGGGAGAGGGAGGGGCGGGGGCCGCAGCGTTCTATCATGTCGATGGGCTCGCCGACGGCAATGCGAAGGCGGCTCCAGAAATGGGGCTTCGGGCGGCAGTACACCGGGACGATGGGGACCTTGCCCTGGAGGGCCATGAGCACCGCACCGGACTTGAAGGCCGCCACGCCGCTCTGTCCGCTCTCCTCCTCCCGGGCGATGTGGCCCTCGGGGAAGAGGGAGACCAGGGCGCCGCTTTTCAGCGCCCCGGCGATGGTCCGCAGGGTGTCCATGCCCACGTTCTCCCGGTCCACGGGGATGCAGAGAAAGTGCTGAAAGAGCCAGCGCTTTTTGCCGGTGAAGAAGATCTTGTCGCAGACGAAGCGGTGCCGCCGATACCAGACGGCCAGCATGACGCAGATCGGGTCAAAAAAGCCGTTGTGGTTGGCGATCAGCAGACAGCCGCCCCGGATCCGCTTCCGGGCGGCCCGGCTCTCGTAGAGCCACTTGGGCCGGAACCAGAGCAGGCCCGGCAGGGCCGCAGTGAGCTTGACAAAATCGTAGAACAGATAACGAAGTGAAAAGAGCTTCGCCTTACTGCTTGTTTGTTCCTTTTTGTTCGGTTTCTCGTTCATTGAGAAGCTTCTCCAATTCTATGATGCGCGCCCGGAGCCGCTCGGAGACGAGCCGCAGGTTTTCCTTCTCGTCCAGGCCCTCCTCCGTCAGGTCGGCGGCCAGCAGGGGCTTGCCGATCAGGACCCGGGCCCGTTCCTTGGGAAATTTGAAATAGGCGCCGTTGGTGACCACGGGGATCACCGGGACCCCGGAGGCCAGGGCCAGCCAGGCGGCGCTGACCTTGAATTCCAGGGGCCGGGCCTCCCCGGGCCTGGGGATCCGGGCTTCGGGGAAGACCTCCACCACGCCGCCCTTCTCCAAAATCTCCTGACACTCGGTCAGGAAGCCGAAGTCGTGGCCGGTCCGGTCCACGCGAACGCCGCCGAAATGCCGGAGCAGCCGCCCCAGCATGGGCTTGTCGAAGAGCAGCTCCGCCATCTGGCAGCGGAGGCAGCGGGACCAGAACACGAACATATACACCGCGAAGTCGTAGACGGCGGTGTGGTTGGAGACCAGGATCGCCGGTCCCCGGATATGCCGCCCCTGGACGGAGCGGTCTTCATAGTACAGCTTCGTCCGGAAGCAGAAGTACTGGACGGGCCAGCCTGTGAGCTTGGCGAAGACGTTCCAAAAGCGTATCGTAAACATGGATTATCCGATCTCCCGATGGCTGCGAAGATAGTCCGCGAACTGGCGGACCGTGTGCAGGGCGGCGCTCTCCAGGGGGAAGGAGGTCCCCAGCTCAGCCTTCAGCTCCTCCCGCAGGGCGAAGTAGTCCAGGCTGGTGCCGCCCAGCTCCAGGAAGAAGTCCGCGTCGGGGCCGATCTCCTCCGGCTGGGCCCCCAGGGCCTCGGCGAAGCAGGCGGTGATCCGGCGGATCAGCTCGTCGCCGCCTTCGTCGGCCCGGCGGGCGCTCAGGTCGAGCTCCCGGAGCTCCCCGGAATCCCAGGCCCGGGCCAGGCGCAGGCGGTTGAGCTTGAATTCGTCGGGCAGGAGCAGGGGGCCGGGCACCAGGGCCAGCCTGGCGATCTCGCCCCGCAGGCCCGCGCTTTCGATCCGGGCCGCGGTCTCCTCCCGCAGGGCCTCCAGCTCCTCGGCGGAGGCGTAAGGGTTGACGGGAACCAGCAGGACCGGGACCGTCTTGGTCCCCCGGCGGCTGCCGATGAGACAGACCGGGGCGCAGTCGTCCGGCTGGACCAGGGGCTCGATGAGGTTGGGGTTCAGGTTTTCGCCGCCGGCGCCGACGATCAGGTCGTCCTTGCGGCCCAGCAGGCGGTAGTGGCCCTTCTCGCAGACGGCCAGGTCCCGGGTGTGGAACCAGTCGCCCCGCTCCGTCACCGCGCCGTCCTCCCGGACCTCCCGGGCGATGACCTTGCCCCGGACCAGGAGCTCCCCGTCCTCGGCCAGACGGTACTCGACGCAGCGCATGGGCTCGCCCACGAAGCCGCCGCAGAGCCAGCGGCGGGAGCCGGAGAGCTCCACGGAGGTGATGCCGATCTCCGTCATGCCGTAGCCGTTGGCAAGGCGATAGCCGACGGCGTTGAAGAAGCGCAGAATCTTCGGGTCGATGAAGCTGCCCCCGGAGATCATAAAGCGGATGCTCTCGCCGAAGAGCTTATCCCGGACCTCCTTGAAGGCCAGTTTTGAGAAGAGCCCGGCCAGGGGGCGGGGCAGCTTTTCCCAGAGCCGCAGGCCCCGCTCGAAGCAGGCGTAGGTCTCCTCGCCCCGGTCCCGGATGGTCCGGAGGGCCTGATCGCAGACCTTCTCCCAGAAGAGGGGGACGGCGAAGATGTGGGTGACCTTGTGCCGCTTGATGGTGTTCACCACGGTCTCCGGGGCCAGGTCCGGCAGATGGACGAAGGTCCGGGAGAAGAAGGCAAACCAGATATACATGGCGATAAGGCCGAAGACGTGGTAGAAGGGCAGGAAGCTCAGCAGCTTCAGATGGCCGTCGCTGAATTTCTTGATCTGACGGCACTGCCGGATGATGGAATAGCTGCCGCAGATCTGATAATAGAACTCCTCCGCGGTGTAGAGGCAGAGCTTGACGTGCTCCGAGGTGCCCGAGGACATGACGAAGAGCCCGGTGCCGAAGGGGCCCGCGGGGGCGGACAGCCCCTCCCCTTCCAGCTCCTCCGGCGTGAAGCAGGGGCAGGAAAAGCGCTTTCCATCGGTGACGACGGCCCGGCAGTCCGTATCGGCCAGGGCCTGCTCCAGCAGACGGCCGTCCAGCCGGAGGTTCATCAGCAGAGGCCGGAAGCCAGCAATCAGGATGGCCCAGAAGCACTCGATCCAGGCCAGACTGTTGTCCATATAGAGGCCCACCACGGCGTCGTGCTCCAGCTCCGGCAGCCGCTGCCGCAGCCGGGCGGCCCGCCGCTCGGCGTGAGCCTTCGCCTCGCCGTAGCTGGTCGTCTCGATCCTCCAGCCCACGCTGCGCTCGTAGAGGACGTTTTCGGACTCCCGGAACATGAGGGCAAAAAGGGTCTCAAAGCTGAGTCCCTGCTCCCGAAACGCTTGCAGCTTGTGTTCGACAAAGGCGTTGACGCTCCGCTCGCCGCCGATCTGATAGTCCCTCATGGCCGTCCTCTCCGGAATTCGCAGTTTTCGCGCCGCGTCCCGACAAGGCTCGCCGAGGCCCGACGCTTTTGTTATATTACCACAAGCTGCGAAAGAATGCAATGTGTATTTTCACCCTCTCCCCTCCGTTTTCACCCTCTCCCCTCCGTTTGCCGGGTTTCAAGGGTCAGGAGCGAGGATTTGAAAAAATAGATTTTTTTTAAAATTTTTTCGGAACTGAGTAAACTTTTTTCTTTCTCGCAGGGTCTATATAACAGAAGCCCGGTTTGGGAGGGGTGAGGTACGGAAATACGCGCAAAAAATAGCGTTTTTTCCGCGGCACAAGCTTCTCCGGCTCTTGGAAATTTTGACAAATAAATTCAAAAATACGGAGTATTCACGAATTAGCGTTGACTTTCCGCACTCGCTGTGATACTTTATAATATAGTGCAATATAACTGTATCTCAACTACAAATGGGTGGTGACACGTTTGAAACTGAAAATAAAAGCAAAAGCACTCCAGCTTACCGTCAAGGTTAAGCTCCCATCCGGTGTAACTGTGAACGAACAGGATCTGAACGCTTTTTGCAGGAAACCCATACGCGGGTTTATGAAGCCGAATCTTGTAAAGCCCAACGTCATTGAATACACCGGTCCGGCCGGCTTCCCGCTCCAGGCGCGGATGCGCGAACCGATCTCCAAGTATGATTTCTTCCTCATCGTGGAGCAAATCGTGGAGACTGCCCAGACCATCCAGCGAAACGGTCTTCCCATGGATCGGGTGCTCTGGAATCTGGACAGCGCCTTCATCAATCGCTCCACGAAAGAGCTCCGTTTCCTGTATCTGCCGCTTTCCCAGGGCCCCAATGCCGACAGCGATATTCTGGAAATGATTCAGAACCTCATCTATGCCGCAAAGCCCTTCCCCAACGACAATACAGACTTCGTATCCAAGTTTTCCTACTTCATGCACAGCGTTGAGCGCTTTGACGCCCCCAAAATTGAGGCCTTTGTCCAGAAGTTCGAGCGCGGCGCCTATCAGACCGTCAAGGCCAACAACCCGGGTGACAGCAGCTTCCTGACGGACAAGCGCGGCGACTACTACGACCACTACAAGAACCGGAACGGACAGGACGACGAAGCCACCGGCCTGCTGGCGGAGGACGACGGCGACGAGGCCACCGGCCTGCTGAACGACCCCGACGACGAGGCCACCGGCCTGCTGAACGACCCCGGCGACGAGGCCACCGGCCTGCTGAACGACCCCGACGACGAGGCCACCGGCCTGCTGGTGGACGACAGCCCCGGCGGCCATATGCGCTATGAGGCGCCGCCCCACTATCCGACCCTGCTGCGGCTGTCCACCCAGGAAACCGTCCAAATCAGCAAGAAGGTGTTCCGCCTCGGCAGAGAGAGGGGCTCCACGGACTACTGCGTTACGGGCAACAACATTATCAGCAGATCCCACGCGGACATTGTAGTCCGGGGAAACCGCTGCTTTGTGACGGATCTCAATTCCGCAAACAAGACCTATATCAACGATCAGATCCTCGCGCCCCAGACGGAAACAGAGCTGTTTGACGGCGACTGCCTGCGGCTCGGCAACGAAGAATTCATCTTCCACCTCTGATCTGAAAGGAGAAGTGAACGTATGCACTTTACTGCGACAGCGGATACCGACATTGGCATTTCCAAATCCGTCAATCAGGACAGCGTTCTGATCAAGCACGCGTCCTGGAGCGGCGGAGAAATCCTGATGGCAATCGTATGCGACGGCATGGGCGGGCTTTCCATGGGAGAGACCGCCAGCGCGACGGTCATCCGGGCCTTTGCCTCCTGGTTCGACAACGATCTTCCCTTCGAGCTGGAGTACCAGGACCTGTCCGTCATCGGCGAGAAATGGGCGCACATGCTGAAGGAGCTGAATCTGAAGCTTCTGGATTACACCAGCTCCAGAGGCCTCCCCGAGATGGGAACCACCTTCACCGGCATTCTGTTCCTGAACGGCAGCTACGTGATCGCCCACGTGGGCGACTCCCGGCTCTACCGGATTGACACCGACATTCGGCAGATCACCGAGGACCAGACCTTTGTAGCCCGGGAAATCAAGCGCGGGGCCATGACCCCCGAGCAGGCCAGGACGGACAAGCGGCGGAATCTTCTGCTGCAGTGCGTCGGCGCCAAGCCCGCTGTGGAGCCGGTCCTCCAGTACGGCAAGGCGGAGCCCGGCGTGTATCTGCTCTGCTCCGACGGCTTCCGGCATGAAATCAGCGGTCAGGAGATGCTCCAGGCTCTGGCGCCGGGGAAGCTCTCCGGCAAAAAGGCGATGCACAAGCAGACGCTGGGGCTGATCGACACCGTCAAACGCCGAAAGGAAAAAGACAACATTTCGGCGATCCTGATCAAAGCGGAATAAGGAGAAGCGCTTATGACACAGATCGGAACCGTTATAGACGGAAAATATGAAATTCTGAAGCAAATCGGCCAGGGCGGCATGTCCGTTGTGTATCTGGCAATGGACAAGCGGCTGAACAAGCAGTGGGCCGTCAAGGAAATCCGCAAGCGCGGCAACGGCAAAAAGGATGAAATCGTCGTCAACAGCCTGCTGGCGGAGGCAAACCTGATGAAGCGCCTCGATCACCCGGCTCTGCCCCGGATCGTGGACATCATCGACAACGGCGTGACCATCTACGTCATCATGGACTACATCGAGGGCGAGTCTCTGGACAAGATCCTCGAAATGGAAGGTCCCCAGGAGGAGCAGCAGGTAATCGACTGGGCCAAGCAGCTCTGCGACGCGCTCGGTTATCTGCATTCCCAGAAGCCCCCCATCATCTACCGCGATATGAAGCCGGCCAACGTGATGCTGAAGCCGGACGGCAACATTAAAATTATAGACTTCGGCATCGCCCGGGAATACAAAGAAGAAAAGCTCTCCGACACGACGGTGCTGGGCACCAAGGGCTACGCGCCGCCGGAGCAGTACTCCGGCCAGACCGACGCCCGCTCCGACATCTACGCCCTGGGCATGACGATGCACCACCTGCTGACGGGCAACGATCCCCGCACGGGCAGCGCCTACGTCCCGGTCCGGCAGTATGACCCCGAGCTCTCCGAGGGCGTGGAGCTTATCATCAACAAGTGCGTGGAGCCCGCCCCCGAGAAGCGCTATCAAAGCTGCTCGGAGATGCTCTACGATCTGGAGCACCCGGATCTGATCACCTCGGGCTACAAAAAGAAGCAGCGCCGGAAGCTCTTCAGCTTTATCGCCATGGCCGGAATGGCGGTCCTAATGGCGATCTTCGGCCTGGTCTTCAGCCTGATCGACACCAAGACCACCGACGCCAACTACGCCGCCCTCATGGCTCAAAAAAGCAGTCCCGCGGCCCTCCTGGAGGCCATCGACCTCTGCCCGGACCGCACGGACGCCTATCGGGAGCTCATCAACTATTCCGTCGGAAACAACTGCACGCTCGACGGCGAAAAGGATCCCAACGCCGCATATAGCAATTCCTTTGATTACAGCTCCTACAAAAGTCTTTCAGCAAAGCTGGAGGGAAACGGCACCGTGCTGGACAAAAGCCTTGCGGATCCCGACATCGCAAAGCTGTACTACGAGATGGGACGGCTGATCATCACAGACGAAAACATCGATGACATCAGGGGCAGAGCGGTCAACGCCATTCGATATTTTGAAAAGGCCTCCGACGAAAACGCCGGGGACTTCGGAAAGAACAAAGTTGCCAAATGCTACTACACGATCTGTCAGCTGGAAGCGACCCAGGGCAGCCGAGGCGTGGAGACCAGCAAGGACGAATACGAAGCCATGCTGGCCCAGATCGGAGAAGCCGTTGAAATTCTGGAGCAGTACCAGGATAACGAGTCGAACTTCGATCTGGCGGCCTTCTGCTATACGTCCCTGAGCTCCGTCTGCGGCCGGATGCAGCCCATGGCCTCCTCCGGGGTTTCCCTGGATCTGGTCAAGGCCGTCCTGGAAAAGCTGAAAACCGATCTTGCGGGCATTCATTCAACGTTGGAATATGTCAAGGTGCTGCAAGGCAACTCGGAAAAACTGCTCGCGCAGTACGAGCCCCAGGTTGACGCAACATTCCATCAGTACGACAAATATCAGGAAAAGGAAACGGAGGTGAGCAGCAATGACTGATTTGTTCCCGCTCCTCTCCAAAATATGCTTTATCCTGGCCGGCGCCGCCTTCATCGCTGCGGTGTTCCTGTTCTTCAAGTTCCGCATCCTTGAAGTGATCGCGGACCTCTCCGGCAAGAGCGCGAAGCAGTCCATCGAACGCATGCGCAGCGGGGCTGCGCGCTCCGGCAAGCCCCGGCGCGAGGCCAGGCCCCCGCGGGAAACCACCTCCCGCCTGCCCAAAACAAAGCAGTATCCGAAGGAGCCCGCCGCGACAAAGAAATTCGGCGGCAAGACCGGCAAGATCGACGCCGAGGCCATCCCGGAGACCGGTCTGCTGGAGGACCTTCCCGTGCAGGCCGCGGATCTGGAGGCCACGGCCCTGCTGAACGGCGCCGAGGAGGCTACAGCCCTGCTGAACGGCGAGGACGCCACGGCCCTGCTGAACGGCAGCGCCGAGGACGCGACCTCCCTGCTGAACGGCGAGGACGCCACCTCCCTGCTGAACGAGCCCGCCGGGGCCCCGGGCAGACCCCCGGTACAGGCCCGGCCCTCCGGGGCAAAACGGAGCGGCGGCGTGCCCCTGACCATGCTGGACGAGGTCATGCTGGTCCACTCCGACCTCATTCTGTAATTCCGCGGCGCCTGCCGTTTTATCATCAATTTCCGAACACAATCTGATAGTGAAGGAGATAAAAAGAAAATGAAAGAACGCAAAACCACCCCCTTCAGCCGCCTGCTCGCCGCCCTCCTGGCGACCGTCCTGCTGATCGGCATGCTCCCCCTCTCCGCCCTCCCCGTCTACGCCGAGGACGAGCTGACCTCCGCCTCCGGCGTCCCCGTCTCCGCTGCGGACGACCCTGTTGAGGTCCCTGCCATTACACTCACTGTACAAACCGTGACGGGGACACCGCTTAAGGACGCCACAGTCACTTATAGAATCACCCGTACCTTCGAGCAGGATGGTGTTTCGCAAACCGTGGATATTGCCAACGCGGAAATAAAAACAAATCAAGATGGCCGGGTCGAGCTTCTTTCGAGCGCCGAATTTCAGCAATATCTGGAGGATACGTTAAAGCTCACTGCATCAGTTGAATTAACAGGCTGGGGCTACCCTGAAGGTTTTGTTCCCTTTGAAGACGCTCTCATTTCTGTATCCAATTCCAGCTTTATCGTGCCCATGACGGTCCCCGGTGATGCGGTCAAAGCGAAGACAGGCCTTGTCTATACTGGAGAACCTCAGGAGCTCATCGAGACGAACAATCTGCTGGAGCATGGTGCATATAAGGATACTATTGAATATTATATAAACGGCGAGCAGGTTAACGGGGTTCCCACTGGCACAGACGCTATTACTTATTCCGGGATCAAGGTTAAGGTTACGCGCACTGCGCAGCACGGTTCCGAACCCCGCGAAGAAATAACTCGCGAATTCGGTTCATTCAACGTCAAGATTAATCCAGCCGAGATTGACAATATTCAGGTTTATTGGGCGGATCCAAATCCGATGACCTACGATGGCGGTACACATCAACTGGTGAAAAAAATTGCCGGTCTGTTGCCAAATGATAAGGTCACGGTTTCTTGTCCGCAAGTTTCCTCTGAATTTGAAGGATATGAGTACTTCTGTGACCCATCATCCTTCAGCTATGATGCAGGGTCGAGAACGCTCCTTATTGATATGGGGCCAAATGGAGATAACGTCAACGACTATGAGGTTACTGTCAAAATCGAAAGGCCGGACCAAGACACCAGCGGCTATGATAACCGCTACGCAAACTATAGGCCCAAAGATTTCAACAATACGATAATCATCCAGCCCGCTTCCTTTGAGGCTCAGTTTAGCGCCGTTTTGTATTCCGGTAACGGTGAAAATGGAAATCCCATCTACGACCCCGACCAATCGCACAAAGTCGTTACCAAGGTTCTTCGAAACAACGAAGACATTACGGAGAGCCACGAATACTGTATCAAGTACCAAATGGTTAAGGCCGAGGTTAAGCCGGAGGAATGGCCGACTGCCTGGGCTGACATTGAGCGTGGAGTTATCCCTGAAGTCACGCCTGAATCAGGTGCGGGAAAATACTGGATTGCCATTCAAATCGAATATCTCGCGGAGGACAGCAATTATGATACATCCATTGCTGTTCTGGAAAAAGAACTAAATGTTGATAGACGCGATCAAGTCCTTACTTTCAATACCGACCCTAAGCATTCTTTCACTATCGAAACGGAACCGGGCCCATATGATTTTTCCTGCCGCAGTAATTCCAGCGAGGCTGCGGCTATGGAATACAGCCTTGAACGTGTTAATCCTCAGGGTGCAGCGACAATCGATGATGCTGGCCAAATAACCGTTACAGAACCATGTGTTTTTAGAGTTATAGTATTCAGTAAACAAACTGATAATTACAATGAGAAGAAACTTGAATGGGACGTTACAGTTGGTTCTAGTAACAACAACGTTGTCAAATTTGAGGAGCCCAATCCTACTTATTATTTAGATACGAATGGTCAATATCGTCAGGCCGCACAGCACGTTAATCCCAAAGATCAGGGCGAAATGCATTATTATTTCTTAGAACCAAATGCCGCAAATGACCTTGGCCTGATTATCGACAGGGACAGCGGCAAAGTTACGGTAGATAACTGGACCAAGCTCCAGAGCAAAATGTTTCAATCCAGCACAGGTACTGTCTCGGTATATGTTCAAGTGATTAAAGATGCCTACTATGGCTGGGGCTGGTACCCATTGTACGTGTCTGGTCAAGCGACATACACGCTTGACATTGCATATCGCACTCCTGACCCGGCAATCAGCCTGATTAAATCCGCTGCAAATGACTCTGGCTGGTACAACGAGACAGACCACCCCGCAAAGGTTTCTGTCGAAGAATCCTCGCCTTACGTCATTTCATTCAACGCGATCCCGCCAAAGAACAACAATAATAATGCTTACGGATATGCGTCTTCTGTCGCAGTCAACGAAGAGCTTGGAGAAACCGAAAAAAGTTACCGCATCTTTATTGCAGACAGCGCTCCGAATGCAGAGACCAACAAGACTTATGTATACAAACCCAGAGATATAAAATTCTCTAAAATCGACACAACCGCGCCTGATACCCGGAACATGAGTATCAGCTACTCGAAGACGGTTACTGACGCATTTAAGCCTATTCTATTCTTTAATCCAAAGCTGAATTTACCCGCCATAATTACATTCCAGGCTTCCGATGAAAAAATCATCAATGATGTCGATATTTCATCAGGTCCTTACACTGCCTATTGGACTTACCGCGAGGAAGGACAATCAACTGCAGCCAAATCAGGAACCGTCATCTTCAATTCTGATGGTACCGCAACGCTTACACTTCCGCTAAGCGATGAAGAACAGTATCGCGGCAATTTATCCTTTACAGTGACCGACTATGCGGGTAATACCAGTGAAGAACTCAGCGATAACGGTACTGTAATTATCGTTGACAGCATTAACCCCAACTGCATGATCGAGTATTCTGAGCCAAATCAAATTTCGAAGGCTTGGGATTCCGCAGCCCAAAAATTTAAGCGATATTTTGCCGACCCTGTTACTGCTGATATTAGTGTTGAAGAAAGCAACTTCTGGCCGGAAGATTTCAACTTCTATATCTCTAAAGACGGCGACACTCTGGAGAAGATTGAACTTGGCTGGAATATTTCCAGGGAAACTAACACTGCTTTTACCGCCTATCGCATTTCCAGCGAAGAAAACGGAAGCAATGGTCCGACCGGTGACGGCGATTATGTTGTGTATGCCGGATACAAGGATCGTTCCGGAAATATTGGCGAATTTTCCGATTCGCTCCAAGACCGCTCACCTGAGCCTGATCTCCCCGCGCTTCCTGAATTCGACTATGTATCCGATATCATCACCATCGACAAGACTAATCCGGAGTTAAGTTTTGATTACAAGGCCGATGATCAAATTGTGAAGTTCACCGTTAAAGAGCGCAACTTCAGCTCCGGCGGCTTCACGTTCGACGAATTCACCATTCAGGACCTGCGAGGAGAGCCCATAGAAGGTTCGGAGGACGCAATTGCCTACCTGAAGAGCCTGCTCAATGACGCCAGTAGATGGAGCACGGAAACTGACGAGAACGGAAAATCCGTTGACGACGAGTATCGGATCTCCCTCAGCGCCGCGGAAAACGCCGAAATTCCTGACGGCATCTATCATATCGTACTGAGTTATAAAGATCCTGCCGGGCATGTTTCCGAAAGCGAAACCGTAGAATTCACCTTTGACCGCACTCCCCCTACGGGTATAAAAATCGAATTCAGCGAGGATTTGGACTATCCTGATGGTAAAATCGAAGGCTATAAGTTCTACAATCCGACTGTAGACGTTACCTTCACCGCTACCGATCTTTACTCCGGCGTGAAAGCGTTCACTTGGGGATATACCAAGCAAGACGGCGCCAGCACGACAAATCATCCCGAGCATCTCGGCGATACGGTTGAAGCGTACGTGCGGAATCCAGACGAAGATGGGGCTGTATTCACCGCCACGGTTACGCTGCCTTTGGAGACGGCTCAGCAGCTCCGAGGTTCCTTTAATGTGCAAGCCACGGACAAAAAAGACAACAGCAGCGAAACAATTCAGGACAATACGGTCATTGTGGTCGATACTGTCAAGCCGACGATTGGTGTTCAATACAGTCCCTACAGCAACGAAGTAGGTAAAACCTCCTACTACGGCATCGACAAGGATGGACAGGTTCAGGTCAAGATGACAATTACCGAAGCAAACTTCTTTGAAGGAGATGTGAAGGTCAGTATCACCAAGGACGGTGCCCCCTACACGACGCCCGCCATTAATTGGAGCTCGGTTGGCTCCGATAAACACGAAGGCACATTCACCCTCGGCGGTAAAAACAATATCTATGACGGGCTTTATAAGATCAATGTCACTTATACGGACCGCTCCGGGAACGTGATGGATGCTTATAACTCTGATCCTATCGTCCTGGACTACACGAAGCCGGTGATTACCGTCACCTATCAGAACCGGAACGGCAACACCATGCGGGACGCCAACGGCAACAACCGGACCTACTTCAACCAGCCGCAGACCGCCACGGTGACCATCGTGGAGCGCAACTTCAATGCCGATGATGTGCGCTTCGCCTTTACCGCCAAGGACGTGACCGGCGCGAACCTCGCGAATCCGACTCCGTCCAACTGGACCAGCAGCGGCGACACCCACACCTGCACCATCAGCTATCCCGGCGACGCGAACTACAGCTTTGACGTCGATTACACCGACCTGGCAACCAACGCCGCCGACGACTACGCCCCGGACTACTTCACCGTGGACAAGACCGCGCCGAGAATCACCGGCATCACCTATTCCCCCAGCAGCTCCAGGTATTCCAATGACAAGATCGGCTACTACGACAGGCAGATGACCGTGACGGTCACCGTGGAGGACGACACCTCCGGCGTCAACAGCTTCCTCCACAACTACGGCGACGGCGCCAGCAGCATCTCCATGTCCAACGACGGCAAGACCGCCACCATCACCTTCAACATCCCCAACGGCGCCCTCGGCGCGAACAACCAGTTCAACGGAACCGTCAAGTTCTCCGTCATCGACCGCTCCGGCAACAAGACCGACGGCGAGACCAAGACCATCGTGGCCGACAACATCAAGCCTGTCATGACTGTCAGCTATTCTCCGGCCAAGAAGGAAAGCGCGGCGGATCACGACTACTACGACGGTCCGGTCACCGTTACCGTAAGCATCGACGAGGCGAACTTCTTCCCCGAGGACTTCCAGCTCGTCCTCGACGGTCAGAGCTTCACCATCAACAACTGGAGCTCGGCGAACGGCAAGCACACGGGCAGCTTTGTCATCCAGCAGGACGGCGAGCACAGCTTCACCATCGACTACGCGGACCGCTCCGGCAACAGGATGGAGCCTTACGCCTCCAATGTGGTCACCGTCGATACCAAGCTGGACGCGCCCAGGTTCACCATCAACGGCTCCAGCATCACAAGCACAGACCCGAACGATCCCTCCCTCTATCTGGGCGGCGCCTATTCGGATGCCGCGAAGGTCGGCTTCTCCTTCGGCGACGAGAACTTCAAGTCCTACAAGATCACCCTGACCCAGACCAACTACGCCAAGAAGAACGACGTCACCGACCCGTTTGTGAAGTCCGTGATTCTCCCGACTGATTCTCTGGCGGAGCCCGGCGAGAAGTCCTTCGAGGCTCTCTTCGACATCCCGAAGAAGGTCGAAAACGACGGCATCTATCTCCTCACCATCGAAATGACCGACAAGGCGGGCCACAGCGTGACCTCCACCCTGAAGTTCACCATCAACCGCTACGGCTCTGTCTACGAGTACAGCGACGACCTGCTGGCGCTCATCGAAAACGGCGGCGCCCATGTCCAGGTCGTGGACGGGAATATCTACATCGAGGAGTACAACGCCAACGAGGTCGAGAACGGCACCGTTCACATTCTGGTTACGCGGGACGGCGTGCCCGTGGAGCTGACCCCCCAGATTGACACCGTGAATATCAACGGCGTCGCCTGGCATCACTACATCTACACCATCCCGAACAGCGCCTTCGCCGCCGACGGCTACTATCAGATCACCATCTCCTCCACCGACAAGGACGGCAACACCTCCACCAGCGTGCCCGAGAATCTGATGAGCCGCCACGCCGACGGCACCCCCTATCTGGATATCATGTCCTTCACCGTAGACACCATCCCGCCCGAGATCCGCAGCATCGTGAACCTGGAGAAGCCCATCGCGGACAGAGACAAGATCGTTGACGGCAAGCTGCCTGTCACCTACACCCTGGTGGACGTCGGCGGCCTGGCGAGCTTCGAGGTCTGGCTGGACGGCAAGCGCATCGACGTCGATTGCGTCGGCTGGAACCCCGACTCCAACGACCCCGAAAACCATTACTTCGCCAATCTGTTCGGAGAAGATCTGCACTACTACACCGGCACCTTCTACATCCCTGAGAGCAGCGAGATCCAGCACGTGCGGATCAAGGCGACCGACCTGGCCGGCAACTGGACCGATACGGATAAGGGCTACTCTAACGAACCGGATAAGGAGTTCACCACCGATCTGTTCGAGTTCAACAAGGACATCACCGTCTCCACCAACGCCCTGGTCCGCTGGTACCGCAACACCCCCGTGTTCTGGGGTACCATCGGCGGCGCGGGCGTCCTGGGCTCCGGCTTTGGCTTCCTCTTCGCCAAGAAGAGAAAGAAGGATGAGGAGGAGGTCGTCCCCGAGGGCGAGCAG
>CAMVKI010000035.1 GCA_947168005.1 uncultured Clostridia bacterium | reverse complement strand
GCCCAGGTAGTCCCGGATGTTGGTGGTCTTGGCCGGGCTCATGTAAATCTGGCCGGAAGCATCCTCGGCGTAGACCCGAGCCTCGATCTCCACGCCCATCTCCTTGGCGAAGATGTGCTTGAAGTCGCAGCTCCAGGAAGTGCTGCCCTCGTTCAGGGCCTCGGCCTGCTCCGCGCCGTAGAGATAGGTCTCGTCGCCGTCGGGGGCGTGCTTCACGACCTCGATCCAGAACTTCTCGTAGTTCGCAACGTCGGTCTTCCGGGCGGTCCAGGTGACGACCATATCGGTACCGGCGGAGATGGAGCTGTAGATCCGCAGGGCGCCGCTCTCGATGGGCTCGGGGTTCGGAAGGGCGGGAAGGACGCTGTGCTCGCGGCTCAGCTCTTCGCCGCAGCGCTGGCAGTAGACCACGGTGTCGTAGCCGCCCTCGACGCCGACGGCGGGCTCCACATAGTTCTCCTGGACGGGCTCGCCGGGCAGGTGGCCCAGCGCGGCGGTCTCGTCGCCCACGTAGGTATCGCCGCAGCGGGAGCAGGTGTAGGTGGTGAAGCCGGCGGCCGTGCAGCTGGGCGCGGTGACCACGGCCTGATAGTCATGGCCCAGGGCCTCGACGGGCCGGGTCTCGGTCTCGCCGCAGCGGGCACAGCTCCGGGTCTCGGTTCCGCCCTCGGTGCAGCTCGGCGCGGCGGAGACGGTCCAATCGCCCCAGTCGTGACCCAGGGCGAGGATCACTTCCTGCTCGATCAGGACAGCGCCGCAGCGGGAGCAGTGCCTGCCCTCCGTCAGGCCGGTCTCGGTGCAGCCGGGCTCCACGGCGGGGTCTGTCACTTCGAGGTGGCCCAGGGCCTCGACGGGCCGGGTCTCGGTCTCGCCGCAGCGGGCGCAGCTCCGGGTTTCCGTTCCGCCCTCGGTGCAGGTGGCCTCGGCGGTCACGGTCCACGCGCCCCAGTCGTGGCCCAGGGCGGGAATTACTTCCTGCGCAAGCAGGACGGCGCCGCATCTGGAGCAGTGCTTCCCTTCCGTCAGGCCGGTCTCGGTGCAGCCGGGCTCCACGGCGGGGTCGGTCACTTCGACGTGCCCCAGGGCCTCGACGGGCCGGGTCTCGGTCTCGCCGCAGCGTGCGCAGCTCCGGGTCTCGGTTCCGCCCTCGGTGCAGGTGGCCTCGGCGGTCACGGTCCACTCGCCCCAGCTGTGGCCCTGGGCGGGAATCTCGGTGACGTGGCTCTCGCCGGTCAGCAGGCCGATGTAGGTGACGGAACCGGGCTCGGTGCAGCCGGGCTCGACGGTCACGGGAGGCGCGGGCCAGAGGTCGGAGCCCTCGTAGCCGGTGCGGCCGTTGATATAGTAGACAATGGAATCATCCTCGCCCAGGCCCAGGTCGGCGGTCTGGGTGCTGCTGTCGCCGCCGGAGAAGATCACGTTGGTGTAGACGTTCCGGTCCAGGGTGAGCTTGTACCAGCTGTCGCCGTGCTCGTCCACGCCCTCCGGGGTCAGGGGCACGCCGGGGAAGGGCGCGTTTTCGATGCCGCTGCCGAAGGCGTAGGCGTAGGCGGCGGCATTGTCGTCCTGATCCACGAAGTACAGGTCCACGGGCTCCTCGTCAAAGACGGTGGTGTAGCAGTAAACACTCTCCTTCCAGAAGTAGATACCGTTGTTGTAGGTGTAGCACCAGAACTTGTAGCTGTTGGTAGAGAAGGCGATATAGGGCCAGGAGCTGCCGGCGTTCAGATAGGCGTCTGTGCAGCCGTTGGCGTTCAGGCTCATGTTCCAGTCACAGGCGGCGGCGCCGTAGCCGGTCAGGGCGTAGAGCGTGGAGTTCTTGATGCCGACGTAGGTGTTGAAGGCGCTGTTGAAGATGGAATAGCTGCCGGAGGCCTCCTGCTGGAGCCTGAAGATATAGGCGTCATCGACGTCGGTCAGCGCGTTGTCCGCCAGGCTCATGCCGGTGGAGGCGTAGGGCACGGCGCTGCCGTTGTTGGAGGTCTCGTAGGAGCTGCCGCCGGCCATGCCCTTCATCACGTAGAGGCTGGTGGTGTTGTCGTAGGTAATGACGTAGTTGCCTGTCCAGTCGGATGGCTCCTCGGTGACGAGCTCAAAGATGGTCCTGCCGCCCTCCACAACGTACCGGAACAGGGCATAGAGGGTGACGTCGCCGCTGGGGGTGTAGGTGCCGGTATAGATCTCGGCGGGACGGACGTCCACGTTGTCATAGGGCTGCTCGACCCAGCCCAGGAACTCATACCCAGCGGGGGCGGCAAGGGTGGGCAGGGTGACGCTGCTGTAGTTGTCACAGATCAGGTCGTCCGGCTGCTCAAAGGCCAGGGGAACGGAGAAGCTGACGGTGTAATCTGTAATGGCAGGGGTTTCGTCGCTGACGTAGGTATAGCCGCAGACGGTGCAGGTGTGGGTGGTATAGCCTCCCGCCTCGTGGCTGGGGGGGGTCACCACGGACGCATAGAAGCAGTCCTCGGTTTCCGTAAGGCCGCAGACGGCGCAGACGCGGGTGTGGCTGCCGCTGTTGTCGGAGGTCCAGGCGCTGAAGCTGTGCTCGCCGGTGGCGGGGATCACGGTGGAGGCCAGGGGGATCTCGTTCTCGGCGGCGGAGTCGGTAAAGCATCTGAGGCAAACTGAGCATTGCCAGTATTCAATGTTACCGTCGGCTCCGCAGGTGGGAGCCTGCGCGGCAACATGGACCGGCGCATGGACGTGCGCCCCCACATTGGGAACCGTTGTATAGCTGACGCTGGCGGGAGCTTCCTTCCAGAGCTGGACCATGCTGGTGGGATCGCTGGAGTTCATCCATCTGTCACCAACCCAGACTATGTAGGGAAAATTCGAATAGCCGTTAAATTTTATGGTCGTACCGCCGACATTGGGTGTCATGAGCCAGATGCCCTCGTTGTGTTCAAAGTCCTCTCTGATATAGAGGTCTCTGCTGTTGCAAGACAAATAGGTGCCCTCGCTGACGCTCTGGATGGAATAGCCGGCGCTCTCGAAGGGAGTGCCTTCGCCATGATACACGAATTGTTCCTCCGCGTTGAAGCGATAGGCGTCGGCTACATTGAGAAGGATGTTCCCGTTCAGCTCGATCCCGGTGTCGGCAAAGGCAGTGCTGCCCCGACCGGGGTATTCAAGGTTGACATTGCCGGCTACGCCGGTCATGACGTACATGCCGGTATCTGCGGAGGAGCTGATGACGTAAACGCCGTCCGTGATCTCTGTGGAGGGGGTGGCCAGTTGATAGACCGGGCTGTTATCGACCTGACTGTACAGGGCGTAAAGGACGGGGTCGGCGGCAGAGACGGTATAGACCGCGCCGGGCTGATAGAAAGCAGGCGCTTCCTGATAAAGGGCGGGCGCCTCCTGGAAGAGGGCGAGAGGCTGCTCCGTCCAGCCGATAAAGCTCCAGTTCGGGACTGTCGGGGCGGAGGCGGGCAGGGTCAGCTCGCCGCCGATCCAGGCAGCCGCCGTGCCGCAGACGGCGCCGTTGGCCATGTAGGTCACGGCGGAGAGCGTCTGGCCCGCAGGAATGGAAGTGGCGTAGCAGTTGACGCCGTTCTCGAGCTGCTTATGATAAAGGGCATAGAGGACGGGATTGGCGGCAGTAACATGATAGCTCCCGCCGGGTTGATAGAAGGCGGGCGTTTGGTTGGTGAGGTCCTGGGGTTGTTCCATCCAGCCGAGGAAGGTCCAGCCATTGATCTGCGGGGCGGTCCCGGGCAGGGTCAGGGTTGCGCCCCGGTAGCTGCTCTCCGTGCGGAACGGGCTGCCGTTGCTCATATAGCTCACGGTGCAGTTTACGTCGCCGGTGGTGTAGCGGGGGGGATAGTAGAGCTTTTCCTGCCATAGCTGGACGACGCTGGAGGAAGCGCTGCTGAGGGCCCATTTATGGCTGGAGGTGTTGAAGCTGAGATAGCAGCTTGTGCCATTGGTATGATAGTTTTGCAGGGTCACACCGTTGCTTTTGACGGTGACGAACCAGTCGCAGGAGTCGGCTTCATAGCCCCCGAAAAAGAACTTATTGTAATAGAGGTTTCCGTACAGACAGGGGCCGTGATGGATCGCGTAGCTGCCGGGAAGGGTGACGTTCTCGAACTCGAAGCGGAAATCGTCATATACGTTCCGGATCACGTTGCCGTCCAGCACACAGCGGGACTGATAAAGGCTGTATGCGCAGTCGGAAGCGTCGCCGTCCTCAGTCATGTAGAAGTGCATGAGATACATGTCGGAGGTCCTGCTGCTGGTGATGAGGTAGCCGCCCTCCGTGACCTGGGAGGAGGAGGTGACCAGCTCGTAATACAGGCCGTCCGATTCTTCGCTCGGGTATGTGTACAGGGCATAGAGGAAGGGATCGGAGCCGGAGACGGTATACCTCGCGCCGGGCGCATAGTAACTGGGTTTTACATCGGTCGTGCCGATGGGATAATCCATCCAGCCGAGGAAGGTCCAGTTTGCGTTTGGCGGGCTTTGCGTGGGCAGGGTCACAGTGCCGCCGACGGTCACCGTCGCGGTGCTGAGGACCTCGTCGCCGTAGAGGTAGGTCAGGGTGGTGGTTGCCCGATTTGCAAGGGGCAGGCTGGCGGTGCTTTGATCGTCGAAGCTCGGGGCGGCGGCTTGCCCGGCGAAGGCGAGGCTCGGCAGCAGCCCGACGGCCATCGCCAGCGCCATCAAAAGGGCGAGCAGGCGTTTGATGGGTATTTTCATGCTTTGATTCTCCTTTCCGTCACGTTTTGTTGTATCCGGCAATCCGGAATTCAGGGGTCCTCCCGCTTCTATTCTACCATATTTTCCGATGATGTCCAGAGAAATATCCAATATTTCCCGGCATTTGCGCATGCAATTTCGCGATTATTGTATTTTTATTTGTATCCGCACCATTCGTCTTCTCATTTATCGGCAAACCCCGAAAACAGCCGCCGAAGAGGCTGTTTCCGGGGTTTGTATTTGTGCGGTGATTCCGTCGCCCGCCGGGACGCTTCCGTTTTTGTTGGAAAGGCGGACAGGCTCGCCGCTACAGCCGCAGCTCGATGGCCTTCTCCTCGCCCTTGAGCTCGTAGCGGACGGTGACCCTGCGGAGCTTTTCGGTCAGAGGGCCGTTCTCCACGGAGAGGACCCTCGCGCCCTGGAGGCCGCAGAGGGCCGCGAAGAGCTTCCGCTTCTTCTCATCGTAGCTGCCGAAGTCGTCGGAGCCGAAGAGGACGGAGCCGAAGAGGGCGTTGACCACGGCCAGGGTGTGCTTCTGCTCCTCCGTGAGGGTGGTGTTCTCCTCCCGGAGCAGGAAGACGTCCGGATCGTTGAGGAAGGCCCGGCGGTCGAGCTGGCGGCGGTAGAGGGTGTTGCGCTGGGTGTGCAGGGTGGAGGGCCGCTCGTTGTGGAAGGCCCGCATATAGAGCTTGTCGTCAAAATCCAGGGACATGTCCGGGCCGATGCGGCAGTACTCCACCCGGCCGAAGGCCGAAGCCAGAGGCACGCCGCAGCCCAGGATCTGGCAGTCGCCGCAGACCTGGCGCAGGAAATCCATGGACTCGGCCATGATCTCGCCGCGGGTCTTGTCGGGCCGGGAGCTCATGCAGGCGGCGTAGAGGAAGTCCAGCTTGAAGAGGGTCACGCCCATGGCCTTGTAGCGCTCCACGGAGCGGCGGATATAGTCCCGGACCTCGGGGTTGTAGGGGTCCAGGGCGTAGCCGCCGGACCAGTTGGCCCCGGTGAAGATCCGCTGCCCGTCCCGGTACTGGAACCACTCGGGGTGCTCCCGGTAGACGGCGGAGTCCTTCTCGGCCACGAAGGGGGCCAGCCAGATGCCTGCCTGATAGCCCTCGTCCAGGACCCTCCGGACGATGGGCTCCAGGCCGTTGGGGAACTTCTCCCCGTTGACCGTCAGCCAGTCGCCCACGAAGGGCTCGAAGCCGTCGTCGATCTGGAAGATGTCGGGCTTGACGGGCAGGGTCTTCATGCCCTCCAGATCCCGGAGGATCTGGGCCTCGGAGATGTTCTGATAGCAGTTGTACCAGGAGGTGTAGCCCACCTTGGGCTCCGCGGGCAGGGCCCTGACACCCATGGCCTCAAACCAGGCGTCGAAGACAGCGTTCTCCTCCCCTGCGGGGAAGATCAGGTCCAGGGCGGTATAGCGCTCCCTGGGCCGAAGGAAGCGGTAGCGGCAGTCCTTCTTGAAGGTGACGGTATTGTCGGCGGTGTTGAGGATGATGCGGGTGAAGCCCGTGTCCTCCGCCAGGGAGGCGAAGAGGAAAAAGCGGCTGCCCCGGCGGACGTAGGCGTAGGAATAGCCCTTCTTGCAGCCCGCCCGCAGCTCCTTCCGGCAGACGGGATCGGAGAAATAGCCGTCGCCGTACTGGGAGAAGCCGAATTTCCGGTCCAGAGCCTTGGGCACGAAGCGCATGGCCTTGTCATACTGCTTCCGGTTCCGCTCCGGGCTGTAGGTCCAGCTCTGATAGCCGTTGAGGAAGAGGGCGTCGTCCTTCTCATAGTCGAAGCGGAAGACGGCGGAGACCTCCGCCAGCTCCACGGGCTTCTCGCCCTTCGCGCAGAGGGTCAGGGAATAGCGCTCCCCCTCCCGCCGCTCCTCGGTCTCCAGGAGCTCGGCGGGCAGAATCCTGACGTTCAGCAGCTCCATCTTACTTCTTCTCCGTCTTGCTCTCGATGGTCTTCATGACCTTCTTCTCATTGTAGAGGGCGAGGATCAGGGCGCCCAGGGTGCAGAAGCAGACGGCCACGATGGCGACGATCCGCAGGCCCAGCTTGGAGGCGGTGATCTCGTTGGAGTTGGCGGCCTGGGTGGTGCCGATGATGGCGAGGGAGGTGAAGACCAGCATCGCCAGGGCCTGGCCCCACTTCATGGCGAAGGTGCGGGCCGCGAAGAACATGCCCTCCCGGTTTTCGCCGGTGTCGATGCCGTCCGCCTCGGCCACGTCGGCCACGATGGCCTGGGGGATGATGCCCAGCAGGGCCATGGGGAAGGCGGCAATGATGCAGATCAGCACGCCGGGCAGCACGCCGGTCAGGAAGGGAAGCACGCCGATCAGGGCGGTGATGGAATAGGCCAGGGCCAGGCCCAGGAAGCCGATAATGACCATCTTCTTCTTGCCGTGCTTGCGGACGAAGCCGTTGACGAAGGGATAGAAGCAGGCGGAGAGCACCGTCATGCCGCCCATGAAGACCATGGTCATACCCTCATTCAGCTCCATGGAGACCTTGACGAAGAAGGGAAGGCCGGTCTGGAAGAGGGTCAGGCCCACCCAGTACATGATGTCGGAGCCGGCGAAGACCCGGAACTCCCGGTTCTTGAAGGTGGCGGCCAGGGACTTGAAGACGCTGGACTCGGAGGGCTTGGTGTCCACGAACTCCTTCTCCTTCAGCAGGAAGGTGGGGATCAGCATGCAGACGCAGGCCACGACGGCCAGGACGATGAAGCAGATCCGGTAGCTCCAGTTGAAGCCCACGGCCCCCTGGAGCATCCCCGCGAAGACGAAGGGGGTATAGGCCAGCATGGTGCCGGCGAAGAAGGTCAGGGAGATGGAGGTGGAGATGAACATCCGATCCTCCTGGGTCTTGCCGAACTCGGAGATCAGGGCGGTGTAGGGGGTGCAGTACATGGTCATGAACAGGTAGAACAGCACCACGAAGACGGAGATCCAGGCCACGTTGACGCCGCTGATCTCGTTCACCGGGGCGCAGAACAGCAGGACCGTCACAATGGACAGGGGAATGGCTGCCTTCTGCATGAAGGGAATGCGGCGGCCCTTGGGGTTCTTGCTGCGGTCGGAAAGGTTGGCGATCAGCGGGTCGGTAACGGCGTCGAAGACCCGGCTCAGGGCCGTGATCAGGCCGAGGATGGTCAGGATGCCCAGGATCACCAGGCCCGGCTGGATGAACTGGGTGGCGCCGGCCTTGATATCGCCCTCGGTGGGCAGATAGAAGGTGACGAACCAAGCGCCGATGATGCCGCTGAGGATGGACCAGCCGAGCTGGCCGATGGCGAAGATAATCATTTGCTTTTTGGTCAAGCGCTTCATAAATCTTCTCTCCTTTGGGAAATACATCTTGACAAAAGGCTTTTGGGATGATAGCCTAAAATCAGCACTTATACTATATAAGAGTTTATTCAAAATGTCAACTAAAATTCAAAATCACAGGAGGCGCTCCATGTTAGAAAAATCCCGAGAGATCTTCGGAAACCCCATGTCCGCCAAGGACGTGAAGAAGGCCGAGAAAACCCAAAACAAGTTTTTGAAGAAATACGGCGACGACAGCGGCATGAATTATCAGTTCGGCCTGGCGGACAACCCCGTTCTGGCGGAGCTGGGCACCAAAGAGCTGGTCTTCGGTCAGGGCGCGGCCTTCGGCGAGAAAAGCCTGCTGGTGGGCAACATCCGCATGGGCTTCGGCCACTACCGGATCTCCATGGCCATGGCCTCCTGCGCCCGGGCCCTGGGCTATGAGCCCGTCTGGCTGGACCTGAACTCCTTCACCGAGTCCACCTGCACCAAGATCATCTCCGGCCAGAACGAGCTCTACTCCATGGGCTCCCGGCTGAGCCAGAAGTCCAAGCTCTTCAACAAGCTCTACTGGGAGCCCCTGAACTCCGAGGGCTTCCGCAAGCTGAGCTACAACTGCTCCGACCAGGCCAGCGCCGAGCTTATGGCAAACCTGCTGAAGAATCTGCCCAAGGACCTGCCCTACGTGGCCACCCACGTCTGGCCCGCCCAAGCGGCCCTCCACGCGGGCTTCACCAAGGTCGTCAACGCCATTCCCGACAACTGGCCCATGGCCCTCCACCTGGCCGAGGGCGCGACCCATACCATCCAGACCTATTCCGCCTGGCTGGGCTACAAGGCCCTGCGGGGCATGGACAAGAGCCGGAGCCTGAAGCCCATGCCCGCGGGCGACATGGTCTACACCGGCCACTACATCGACCACGAGCTGGTGGCAAACCTGGAATCCGACACTGCCTTCCGCGTGGACCGGGTCAAAAACGGCAAGGCCCGGCGCTATCTGCTCACCGTGGGCGGGGCCGGCGCCCAGCAGGCTCTCTTCGCCGAGATTATCCGGGCCCTGCTGCCCGACATCAAGGCCGGGAAGGCCGCCCTCTTCATCAACGTGGGCGACCACAGGAACGTCTGGGAGAGCCTGTCCAAGGCCGTCCCGGCGCTCCAAAACGCCAAGCTCTTCCTCGACGACTATCCCAAAGCCCGGGCCTATGCCGAGGCCGCCGTCACCGGCGAGGCCAACGGCATCGTGGGCTTCTGCCACAAGGACATCTTCGCCGCGGTCTACATCACAAACCTGCTCATGCGGGCCAGCGACGTGCTGGTGACCAAGCCCTCGGAGCTGGCCTTCTACCCCATCCCCAAGCTCTTCATCCAGCACGTGGGCGGTCATGAGGTCTGGGGCGCCATCCACTCCGCCGAGCTCGGCGACGGCACCTACGAGGTGGCCCCGGGCCGGGAGACCACGGACATGCTCCGCCTGCTCCAGGACGAGCCCGAGATCCTGCTGAAGATGAACGACTGCATCCTCAAAAACAAGGCCTCCGGTCTCTACAACGGCGCCTACGAGGTCGTCAGGCTGGCGGTATCGAAATAGATGGATTAAGGATCAAAAAATGGAACGGACCTTGCGTTCGTTCCATTTTTTGCCGGTTTTCCGCAGCTTCCCCGCCGCCGGGCCTTCTGCTCAGTGAAACCCTGCGGAAAAAACAGACTGAAACCTTGTTTTCCTATTGAAAAAGTAGAATGGATATGATATAATGTATAGAGTTGTGCTAAGGCGCAACTTGAACATAACGGAAACAGAAACAGGTGTACAAAATGGAACACAAGGATTCCTTGAAAGAGAACCTGAAGGAAAACTTGATAGAAAATCTGAACACGACCAAGCAAAATATCGAGGCCGCCAAGCAGAGCATAGAGGCCGCGCGGCAGGAGGCCCTGGCCGCCGCGAAGTGCGACAACATCGACGATCCCATCGACCTCCACGTTTCCGAGGTCCTCTCCATGGCCCTGAGCAAGGTCTTTATCAAGCTGCACATCATCCCCAACGTGGTTACGATCCTCTCCATGATCACCGGCGTCACCGGCTCGCTCCTGCTGCTGAAGCAGACCCTGCTGTTTGACATCATCGGCGCCTGCGTGGTCCTCTTCTCCTACATTCTGGACTGCTGCGACGGGCAGATCGCCCGGACCACCCGGCACTTCAGCAAGGTTGGCCGTCTGCTGGACGGTCTGAGCGACGCCACGGTCTACTTCTTCCTCTTCGCCGTCACGATCATCCGCCTCGGCCGCTTCAATCCCTTCTCCGCGGCCTGGATCTGGCCGGTCCTGATGGTCCTGCTGTTCATCGTGGTTTTTCTGATCTACATTCGCCAGAATCAGCTGCCGGACTACTTCAAGAACCTGCACATGTTCCTGATCGATAACTCCAAGGGCAGCGAGCTGACGAGAGCCAAGCACATCAAGGCCCAGCGCGAGAAGGAGCCCAAGGGCTCCATCACCCGCTTCGGCCTGAGCTGCTACTACCCCTACACCGTCGCCCAGGAGCGCCGGGCCCCCGAGACTCAGAAGCTCCTGGACGCCATCGAGCTCCACGGCAAGAGCACCGAGCTCTCCGCGGCCTTTTACGAGCGGAGCCGCAGGCTGATCCGGAAGACCAATCTGCTCACCTTCCACCTGCGGACCTACGTACTGCTGCTCTGCATCATCCTCCGGATCGAGTGGGCGGGCCTGCTCTTCGGCTTCCTGGTGCTGGAGCCCATCCGCGTCGTGCTTCTGCGGAAGTACGAAAAGCTGAGCAAGGACCTGCTGCCGCTGGTCAAATAAGCTCCCCCGGAACGGAGGTCCTATGGGAACCGAACTGGAATGGAAATACGATCTGCCCGAGGCGCTGCCCGACGGGGACCTGCTGTCCTGGGCGCCCCTCCGGAGCCGGATGGCCGGGACGCCCCGGCTCTACCGCATGCAGACCACCTACTATGACACCCCGGACCGGGCCCTTTCCCGCCGCCTGATTACGCTGCGGCGCAGACTCGAAAACAATCTTTCGGTGATCTGCGCCAAGGCGCCCCTTCCCGGAGACGCCGATCCCAACGCCCGGGGGGAATGGGAGCTGGAGGGCTCCGATCCCGCCGCCGCCCTGCCGGCGCTGATTCGCCTGGGCGCGCCGCCCGAGCTGGCGGCGCTGGGCCGGCCCGTCCCGGACTGCGGGGCCGCCTTCGTCCGGACGGCGGTTCTGCTGCGCTTTGAGGACGGCAGCGCCGCCGAGCTGGCCCTGGACCACGGGAAGCTTTTCCGCGCCGCCCGCTCCGCGCCCCTGCACGTGCTGGAGCTGGAGCTGAAGGAGGGCGCCCCGGCGGAAGCTCTGGCCTTCCTGCGGGCTCTGGCGCAGCGCTTCACCCTGGCGCCTCAGCCGAAGAGCAAATACGCCAGGGCCAGGGTCCTCTGAATCTGATAAAAGCTGGTAATTCAACTCTATGAACGCAATCCGTAAGCTGCTGGACAAATACATCCCCAAATATGCCCGTCTGCCCCTGCTGACGGTGCTGATCTTCAATTTCATCGTCTATTATTCTCCCAAGCTCCTGGTCAGCGCGGAGCGTCTGCACTATCTGCGGACGGATTTTGACGACAGCCTGCCCCTGGTTCCGGCCTTCATCTTCATCTATGTGCTGGCCTTCCTGCAGTGGGGCTTCGGCTACATCATCATCGCCCGGGACAGCCGGGAGCGCTGCTATCGGATCCTGACGGGCGAGCTCATCGCCAAAACCATCACCTGGGCGATCTTCCTGATCTATCCGACGGCCATCCGGCACGAGCCTGTGGAGGTGACGGGTCTCGCCACCTGGTCCCTCGCCTTCGTCTATGCGGCGGACATTCCCACAATCAATCTCTTTCCCTCCCTGCACTGCCTC
The DNA here is from genome assembly GCA_947168005.1 of uncultured Clostridia bacterium. Classification (GTDB taxonomy): domain Bacteria; phylum Bacillota; class Clostridia; order Oscillospirales; family Oscillospiraceae; genus JAFRPC01. The sequence goes on along the minus strand of CAMVKI010000035.1, from coordinate 2,902 downwards.
GAAAGCTGGCTCTGCTTCCGGGGCGCCCTCGGGCTCAGGCGGATGCCCAGGTGGTACGCCTGGCTCCAGCTGGGCTTCACCCTGCTGGTCTTCGCCTCGGTGCTGCTGGTAAAGCAGCACGTCTGGCCGGACATTCTGGGCGGCGTCGCCGTGGCGGAGCTGGGGCTGCTCCTCAGCCGCCTGTTCCACGCCGACCGTCTGGCCCAAAAACTGTTTTCCCCAAGGAGTTCCTCATGAACAAAACCTCCGATAAGCCCGTGTCCGGCAAGAAGCGCTTTCTATGGGCCTTCCTGTTTCTGGTCCTCGCGGCCCTCTCTGTCTGGGCCGTGAGCTCCCAGGCCAAGGACTTTTCTCCCAGGCGCTTTTTTGCATACCTGGAACACAATAACCCCTGGTGGCTGGCCGCCGCCTTCCTGTCCATGCTGGCCTACATCGGCTTCAACGCCCTGATGATCCACTGCCTGCTGAAGGATTTCGGCTACCGCAAAGGCCTCCTCCAATGCGTCTCCTATTCGGCTGCGGACATCTATTTCTCCGCCATCACTCCCTCCGCCACCGGCGGCCAGCCCATGGAGGCCTACTTTATGATCAAGGACGGCGTCCCCGCCGTGATCTCCACGGTGGTGCTGCTGACCTACAGTCTGCTCTACACCGTATCCATCCTGATCATCGGTCTGGTCTGCCTGGTGCTGGTGCCCAGCTCCTTCCTGGCCTTCGGCACCGTGAGCCGGATTTTCATCGGCGTCGGCGCCGTAATTCAGACCGCCCTGGCCCTGCTCTACGGGATGCTGCTCTGGAACAAGAGCCTGCTCCGCAAGGTGCTGGACTGGGTCCTGCGGGTGCTTGGCAAGCTCCGCATCATCCGCAACGTGGAGGGCCGGCGGGAGAAGCTCCGGTCCCATATGGACCAGTACGCCGCCGCCACGGAGCTGCTGAAGGGACGGCGGAAGCTGCTGCTGAAAACCCTGCTGCTGAATCTGGCCCACCGGATCAGCCAGCTTCTGGTGACGGTCTTCTGCTTCCTGGCCGGCGGCGGTCCCCCGCCCCTGGCCGCCAAGCTCTTTGCCATGCAGTCCAACGTGGTCGTGGGCTCCTGCTGCATTCCCATCCCCGGCTCCATGGGCGTGACGGACCTGCTGATGCTGGACGGCTTTTCCTCCCTGATGAACGAGGGGCAGGCCGCCAATCTGGAGCTTCTGTCCCGCTTTATCTCCTTCTATATCTGCGTCCTGCTCTGCGGCCTCATTGTACTGACCACCTATCTGATCATCCGATTTAGGAGAGAGAGATAACATGATCGGCTTTTTTGACTACACCGTTTGGCTGACCTACGCCTCCCTGCTGTCCGCCGGCGCGGGCATACTCGTATCCCTCGACGGCGACGGGCACCCCTACTGGGGTACCTTCTTCCTGCTCTTCTGCGGTCTCTGCGACGCCTTTGACGGCAAGGTTGCGCGGACGAAAAAGGACCGCACGGAGATTCATAAACGCTTTGGCATCCAGATCGACTCTCTGTCCGATCTGGTGGCCTTCGGCGTCCTGCCGGTCTGCATCGGCATGGCCATGGTGCGCCGCTCCAACCTGATGGACATCAAGCCCCTGATCGGCTACTTGCTGGCAGGCGTCATGCTGATCTACCTGCTGGCGGCGATGATCCGGCTCGCCTACTTCAACGTGGCGGAGGAGGAGCGGCAGAAAAAGGAAAAGGGGGTACGCAGGACCTACGAGGGCCTGCCCGTCACCTCCGCCGCCCTGATCTTCCCCACGGTGATGCTCTTCCAGTTCATCTCCAAGCGGATTGACATCACCCCGGTCTATTTCGGCGTCGCCCTGCTGACCGGCGTCCTCTTCCTCTCCCGGATCCGCATCGGCAAGCCCGGACTCCGGGGCATCCTCTGGATGGTGGGCCTCGGCGCGGTGGAGTTTTTGATTATGACCCTGCTGTACCTGCTGAACGGATAAGAAAAAACGCGGGCCGCACCCGCGTTTTTCTTTCAGGATTCAAGAAAGGAGACCCCTCCATGCCAGAGAATGAAAAGCTCCTGCGCTTTCTCTACGGGACCGTTCCGGGACGGCTGCTGCTGAAGCCTCTGGTCTCCCGGCCCCTCTCCGAGGCCGCGGGGCGCTTCCTGGACACGCCCCTCTCCAAGCCCCTGATCCGCCCCTTTCTGAAGGCCGCGGAGATCGATCTGCGGGACTATCTGCCCGAGAGCTACGGCTGCTTCAACGACTGCTTCACCCGCCGGATCCGGCCGGAGCTCCGGCCCCTGCCCCCGGAGGAGGAAGCTCTGATCTCCCCCTGCGACGGCCGGCTCTCCGTCTGGCCCATCCGCGGCGACACGGTCCTGCCCATCAAGCAGAGCCGCTACACCGTCGCCTCTCTTCTGGGCAGCGAGAAGCTGGCCCGCCCCTTCCGGGACGGGCTCTGCCTGGTCTTCCGCCTCTGCGTGGACGATTACCACCGCTACTGCTACTTTGACAGCGGCGTCAAGAGCGCCAACGTTTTCCTCCCGGGGAAGCTGCACACGGTCCGGCCCGTGGCCCTGGCCGCGGTCCCGGTCTTCGCGGAAAACTGCCGGGAGTACTGCTTCCTGAAAACCGAGCACTTTGGTCTGGCCGCCCAGATCGAGGTGGGCGCCCTGCTGGTGGGGAAGATCGAGAACCGCGACGGCCCCGGCCCCTTCCGCCGGGGCGCGGAGAAGGGCCGCTTCCTCTACGGCGGCAGTACCATCGTCGTCCTTCTGCGCAAGGACGCCGCCGTCCTCCGCCCCGGCCTTCTGGAGGCCTCCGCCCGCGGCGAGGAGACCCGCGTCCGCATGGGCGAACGCATCGGCGCCGCGCCGTAGGGGCGGTCACCGGCCGCCCTATCCCCCGTCTGTAGGGGCGGTCACCGGCCGCCCTA